>NZ_JBVDDO010000002.1:411939-498597 GCF_055454375.1 Brachybacterium sp. B718/18
GGGTGCCGGGCCGCTCCGTCCGTCAGGGGGCGCGGCGGCGCCCCCGGAGGGATCACTTCTCGACGGTGACCTTCTCGATCACGACGTCCTCGAGGGGACGGTCGCGCATGTCGGTCTTGACCGCGGCGATCTCGTCGACGACCTTCTTGGAGTCCTCGTCGGCGACGACGCCGAACACGGTGTGCTTGCCCTGCAGGTGCGGGGTCGGGCCCACGGTGATGAAGAACTGCGAGCCGTTGGTGCCCGCGGGGCGACCGGTGATCGCGTTCATGCGCTTGCCCGCGTTGGCCATGGCCAGCACGTAGGGCTCGCGGAAGTTCTTCTCCGAGATCTCGTCGTCGAAGGTGTAGCCGGGGCCGCCTGTGCCGGTGCCCAGCGGGTCCCCGCCCTGGATCATGAAGCCGGAGATGATGCGGTGGAAGACGACGCCATCGTAGAAGGGGCGGGTCACCTTCTCGCCGGTCTCGGCGTCGGAGAACTCGCGGGTGCCCTCGGCGAGGCCCACGAAGTTCTCGACGGTCTTGGGAGCGTGATCGGGGAACAGCTCGAGACGGATGTCCCCGTGGTTGGTGTGCAGAGTTGCGAACATGCGGCAATCCTCGCACAGCACCTGCCCGGGATCGTCCTGGGAGCATCGTCACCCGTTCGCGATAGAGTTGGGGCGATCAGGTCCGGGCGTCCTGCAGGGCGCCGGGGCCCGAGGACCATCGTCGGCCCCCAGCCGGCGGACACGACCGAGAGGGGAACCCCATGGCGCACACCAAGCGGGCGGCCAAGAAGGCCGCGAAGCAGGCGACCGCGGCGCAGGACGCCGTCGGCACCACCGCACAGAAGGCGGAGAAGGCCGTCGAGGAGCTGCAGAAGCTGGCCTCGACCATCGGCCCCGTGGTGTCCGAGGGCGCCCGCGAGGCCGCGCACAAGGCCTCCGAGCTGGCCACCGACCTCAAGGGCCAGTACGGCCCCGAGGTCGAGAAGCAGCTGCGCAAGCAGGGCGAGAAGCTGTCCGAGCTGTCCGGCAACCTCGGCCCCCGCGCCGAGAAGTTCCGCCACGACGTGGAGGACGACTACCTGCCCCGCGCCCGCAAGACCGCCACCGCGACCGGTGACGTGCTCAAGGCCGCGGTCGACGCCGCGCGCAGCGAGCTGCTCAAGGGCCAGGGCGACATCAAGGCCGCCCTCGCCCCCGCCCCCGTGGCCAAGAAGAACCGCGCCGGGAAGGTCCTGCTGATCCTGGGCCTCGCCGCGGCCGGTGCCGCCGCCGGGTACGTGGTGTGGCAGAAGACCCGCCCGGTCGAGGACCCCTGGGCCCCGCCGGCGGACTTCGCCCGCGCCCACTACCCCGCCTCCGCCGCGAGCGACTCCGACTCCGACACCGTCTCGGACACCGTCGGCTCGGCCGATGCCGGCGACGTGGCGCAGTCCCTCAAGGGCGACTCCCACGGCGCGGACACCACGCCCAAGGAGGTCAAGGTGGAGTCCGATGAGTCCGCCTCGGCGGGCGAGGAGAAGCGCGGCACCCACCGCGGTGACGCCTGATCATCCGCTGAGCTCCACTCCCGGAGCCCGCGCCGTGCGTCTGTCCACGCCCCGGCTGCACCTCGCCCCGGTCGCGGCGGACGACCTCGAGGAGCTGTTCGCGCTCCACGCCGACCCCGCCGCCTTCCGGGGTGACACGACCCCGCCGCTCACAGACCGGGTGCAGATGCGCTGGGTGCTCGGCCAGTGGCGCGCTGTGTGGGCGCGGGAGGGGCGCGGGTATCTGACGGTGCGAGCGGCCGACGGGGGCGCCGCGGGTCGAACGGCCGACGGGGGCGCGCCAGGCGGCCCGGGCGGCGGAACCGGTGAGCCGCCGACGGGCCCGGGCGGCTCGGGCGGCGGAGCCGGCGGGCTGCCATCCGGCCTGCTCGGAGTCGTCGGTGTCTCCCCGCTCGCGACCGACGACGGCCCGGTGCTGAGCGCCTACTGGCGGACAGCCCCCGCGGTGCAGGGCCGGGGCGTGGCCACCGAGGCGATGAGGGCGGTGCTCGCCGCTCCCCGGCTGCGCCCGCGCGGGGTCGAGGTGGTCGCGGTGACCGCTCGCGGCAACGTCGCCTCCTGCGCTCTCGCCGACCGACTCGGCTTCCGACCTGTCGCGGCCACGCGGACCGTCCCCGGCGGTCGGGACGGGGATCTCCTGCTCGTCCTCCCTCCGGCGGACGCTCCGTAGACTGCGGGGCCATGACCTCCACCGCCGTCGGAGCGGCCCGCTACGCCCCCTCCCCGAGCGGCGATCTGCACCTGGGAAACCTGCGCACCGCGCTCCTCGCCTGGGCGCTGGCCCGCCGCACCGACCGTGCCTTCCACCTCCGCCTCGAGGATCTCGACCGGGTCCAGGAGGGGGCCGCCGCGCGGCAGCTCGAGGACCTCGCCGCTCTCGGCCTGGACTGGGACGGCGAGGTGGTGCTCCAGAGCGAGCGAGGCGAGGCCCACGAGGCCGCGATCCAGCGCCTGGTCGCGGACGGCCGGACCTTCGAGTGCTACTGCACGCGGCGCGAGATCCTCGAGGCGCCGTCGGCCCCGCACGCCCCTCCCGGCGCCTATCCGGGGACCTGCCGGGATCTGACGCCGGCGGAGCGAGAGGCCGGGCGCGAGCGGATGCGCGGACTGCGCCGGGAGCCGGCGCTGCGGCTGCGCGCCGAGGTCGACTCCTGGGAGGTCGAGGACCTGTGGGCGGGGACGGTCACCGGGGCCGTCGACGACCTGGTGCTGCGTCGAGGTGACGGCGTCGTCGCCTACAACCTGGCGGTGGTCGTCGACGACGCCGCGCTCGGAGTGGACCAGGTGACCCGGGGCGATGACCTGCTGAGCTCCGCGCCGCGCCAGGCGCACCTCGCACATCTGCTCGGGCTGCCCGAGCCCGGCTACGCCCACGTGCCGCTCGCGCTCGGCCCCTCGGGGGCGCGCCTCGCCAAGCGGGACGGGGCAGTGACACTGCGGGATCGGCTCGCGCGCGGCGAGTCCGCGGCGGACGTCCTCGAGCGGCTCGCGGCCTCGATCGGCCTGCCCGGCCTCCGGAGCGCGGACGCGGTCCTCGCAGCCTGGGAACCGGCGACCCTCCCGCGGCAGCCGTGGGTCGTGGACCTGCCCGCCTGACTCGCGCTCGGGCGGGGGCGGCTCGTTACCGGCGGGGCGGCGAGCTGCGCGACCAGTCGGGCGTCCCACGGCGCCCGGCACCCGGCCCCCGTCGGCCCGCCCCCGTGCGCTCGAACGCACCGTTTGTCTGCCTCCTCACTCCGCGCCTGCATACACCGTCGTACTCGATACACGGGTGTATCGTCGCTGTCCGTGATGGATTCTCCCCGTGTCCCGCGCACCTCCTCGCCCGCCACCCCGGCCCCGTCGACTCCCGCCGGACCCGCCTCGTCGGCCCCGTCGGCGGCCCCGGCCCCGACGCGCTCCGCCCGAGCCCGCGCCGCGGCGCTGCTGCCCGCCGAGTGGAAGAAGCCGATCGCCGCCCTCTTCGTGGCCGGCCTCGCCCTCGTGCCGCTCATCTACTCCGGCGCCATGACCTGGTCCTTCCATGACCCCTCGGGCCATCTCAGTGGGATCACCGCGGCCGTGGTGGATCTCGACGAGGGCGCGGACTCGACCGCTCCCGACGGCACCACGACGCATCTCGACGTCGGCGCAGAGTTCACCGAGGAGCTGGTCACGCGGGAGGAGTCAGGGACCGTCTACCGCTTCGTCGAGACCACCCCGGCCCAGGCCCGGGCGGGCCTGGCCAACGGCACCTACGGCGCGACGATCGAGGTCCCCGCGGACTTCTCCCGCCACGTCGCCTCCCTCGGCGGCGACGCGGCCGACGCCGCCCCCGCGATGCTCACCGTCACCACCAACGACTCCGTCAACTACGTGGGCGGCAACTTCACCAAGTCGATCGGCACGGCCCTGACCGCGTCCCTGCGCGACAGCGTGCTCGCGGAGTACCTCGACCAGGTGTACGTGGGGTTCACGAGCGTCCACGACGGCCTCGAGGACGCCGCCTCCGGCTCCGGAGAGCTCGCGGACGGCAGCACCGAGCTGCACGAGGGCACCGGAGAGCTGGTCACCGGCACCGCGGACCTCGAGAACGGCACCGGGCAGCTCGCGAGCGGCGCCGACGACCTCGCCGCAGGGGCCTCCGACCTGCACGCGGGATCCCTCGACCTGGTCGCCGGACTCGACGAGCTGGCCTCCGGTGCGATCACCCTCCAGGACGGCACCGCGACCCTCGCAGCGGGCGCCCACCAGCTCGACGGCGGGCTCGCCGAGCTCGACGCCCAGGGCGCCCCGCTCCGCGACGGTGCGCAGCAGCTCGCCGACGGGACCGCGCAGATCGACGCGGGCGCCGGCTCCCTCGCCGACGGCAGCCGCCAGGTCGCCGACGGCACCGCCACCCTCGACGAGACCGTCTCCGCGGCGGAGCAGTCCCTCGCTGACCTCGGCGTCACCGAGGAGTCCGTGCAGGCCACGAGCGATGATCTGGTCGCCGCGATCGATGCGCTCGAGGGCCTCGCCGATTCCCTCCCCGCGCCGGCGTCCGACGCCCATGCCCTCGCCACCGAGGCGACCGCCCTCGACACCGCCGCGGGCGAGGCCGACACCGCCGCGCAGGATCTCTCCACGTCGGCCGCGGACCGCTCCGCCGACGCCGCCACCGTTCGCGACGGCGCGCGGGACATCGCGGCCGACGCCGGCACCCTCGACACCGCCGTCCAGGACGCGGCGACCTCCGCGACGACCGCCCGCAGCAGCGCCGACACCGCCTCGGAGACGGTCGCCGGCTACGCCGACGGGGTGGACGACCTCGCCGCCCGCTGTGCCGACTCGGGCGCCGACGAGCAGTTCTGCGCGGACCTCACCGCGCTCTCCGAGGACTCCCCCGCGACCCGCGAGGCCGCCGCGACCGCCGCCGCCGATGCGAGCACCGCCGAGACCGACGCGACCGACGCCGCCGGGCAGTCCACCGAGCTCTCCGAGACCGCCACCTCGATCGACGCCGCCGCGGAGCGAGTCGCGACCGACCTCGAGTCCCGCGCGACCACGACCGAGCAGCTCGCCTCCGACATCGGCACCCTGCGCGAGGATGTCTCCGCGCTCACCACCGCGGCGGGAGATCTCGACACCTCGCTCGCCGAGGTGCTGGCCGGGGCCCCGTCGGCCGAGGACCCCACCGCCTCGAGCCTCGCCGACGAGCTGGCCTCGCAGGCGCGCACCGCGGCCCAGGCCGCGCCCGAGGCGTACGCGACCCTGCAGCAGGGCGCGGAGGACGTGCACCGCCTGGACGACGGCGCCCAGCAGGTCGCCAGCGGCGCCGAGCAGCTGCGCGCCGCGACGGGCACCGCCTCCACCGGCGCGACGGACCTCTCCACGGGCGTCACCCGGTACACCGACGGCGTCGGCACCGCCGCCGACGGCGCGGACGAGCTCGCCGCGGGGTCGACCACCCTCGCGAACGGTGCGGAGCAGCTCGCCGACGGCGCGACCACCGCCGCGGACGGGGCCGACGCCCTCGCGACCGGCGCCGGGACCCTCGCCGACGGAGCGGGCACCCTCGCGAAGGGCGCGGACCAGGTCGACGACGGCGCGACGCGCCTCGCCGAGGGCGCGACCTCCCTCGACGACGGCGCCTCCCAGCTCGAGGACGGCGCGGACGAGCTGCACGAGGGCCTCGAGGGCTCCGTCGACGACGTCCCGACCTACACCGACGCCGAGCGGGAGCACCTCTCCGCGACCGCTGCGGACCCGGTGCGGATGACCTTCGATCGCCTCCACGAGCTGACCCGCTTCGGGGAGGGCCTGGCGCCGCTGTTCCTGTGCATCGGGCTGTGGGTCGGCGGTATGGCGATCTTCCTGATGATGTCCCCCTTCTCGGCGGAGGCGGCGGCCGCGGGGGCGTCCCCGCTGCGACTCCTCGCCGGGGGCCTGCTGCCGGCGCTCGGCCTCGGCGCGCTGCAGGCGCTCATCGCCGTGGGCGTCCTCCACTGGGGCATCGGCGTCGAGGTCGACCACCTGGGCCTCATGGTCGGGATCGCCCTGATCACCGGGGCCGTGTTCGTGACGCTCAACCACGGCTTCGGGGCGCTGCTGGGCCCGGTCGGCAAGTTCGTCGGCCTGGTCCTGGTCGCGCTGCAGGTCTCGGGCGCGGGCGGCACCTACCCGGTCGCCACCCTGCCCGACTTCTTCCAGGTCCTGCACCCGTACCTGCCGATGAGCCATGCGGTCGACGCGCTGCGCGGCGCGATCGGCGGCGGCTGGGTCGATCCGCGCGGCGACCTGCTGTGGCTCGCGGGCTGGCTGCTGCTGGGCCTCGTCCTCGGCCTGGCGGGGGCTGTCCTGCAGGGCCGACGCGCGATGCGCGATGGGCTCTCCCCCGCCACGGCCGCGGCGGGGGCGGTCAGCGGCGGGTGAGGTCTGGGGTGGGTGAGGTCGGGGGTGCGGGCTGGGCTGGGTAGCGCGGGCTCGCCCAGCCCAGCCCAGGGGATGGTCAGTGACCGGCGCGTAGCGTCCCAGTACGGATATATCGCCGTAGTGGGACGCTACGCGCCAGTAAGCAACCGCCCCTGCCCCCACCCCGGGCCACGACACGCGCAGGAGACGGCACGAGGGAGTGCAGCGCCCAGGACTCGAGGCACCTTTCCTCCCCAGGAGCGCCCCGTCCACACTGCCCGGCACGGCACCTCCGCCCTCAGCGCCCTGGGTCTGTACTGGCCGCCATGAGGATCCCCGGCATCGTCCACCGATCGGACCTGAGCACGTGCGGCATCGATGAGGCCGCTCGCCGACGTCTGCTCCGCCTCGGGCTCATGGTCCGAGTCGGGACCTGGTACGTCCGCAGCACCGCCCCGCCCGAGATCGTCGGACTGCTCGCGCAGGGACTGCGACCCACCTGCGTTACCGCGGCTCCGCACCACGGCCTGTGGACTCCACTCCACGACGGGGCGCATGTGTACCGCCCTCGCGGCCTGGCTGCGGGCGACAAGCCTCCCAAGGTCGTGATGCACGGCAGCGACCAGAGGAGTTGGCCCGACCGGGATCCTGTCGCGAGCCTCGAGATGACACTCGATCATGCTGGCCGGTGCCTTCCGGTCCGGGACGCTGCGATCCTGTTCGAGTCCGCTCTGAACCGACGTCGGCTGTCGGTCCGTGCGGCGCAGCAGCTCGTGGCCGCCCTGCCGTCCTCGCGCCGGCAGCAGCTGTCCCGCATCTCCCCGCACGCCGAGTCCGGGACCGAGACCGCGGTGCGCTGGTGGCTCGAGTCCCTTCACGTCCCGGTCACGCCGCAGGTGAGGATCCCGGGGGTGGGGAGGGTGGACCTGCAGCTGGGCGAGAGATGGGTCATCGAGTGCGACAGCGTGCGCTATCACGACAATCCTCAGCAGTACCACCTGGACCGGGCACGCGACCTGCAGCTCCAGGCACTCCGCTACTCCGTGACGCGACTGACCTGGGAGCAGGTGTTCCTCGACTGGGAGCGCACCTCCGCACTCCTGCTCACGATCCTCCGCCGCCGGGAGCACCGGCTCCCCCTCGCGTCCTGAGGGGTGCCGCGGTCGGCAGGGCATCTCGGCCGGGATCGTCCGTTCAGCGCCGACGAGTACGGGCGTGTGGCGTTCCTGTACGGATATATCGCCGTACTGGAACGCTACGCGCCAGTAACTGACCATCGCCTCGGGGAGAGGCAGGGCGGGGCAGGGGCGAGGCGGGGCGGGCGGGGCGGGGCGCCCGGGGTCAGGCGGGCGCGGGCAGGCGCGCGCAGGTCAGGCGGGCGTGGGCAGGCGCGCGCAGGTCAGGCGGGCGCGGGCAGGCGCGTGGACGCGGAGCCGGCGGGCACCGCACTGACCGCCGCCGCGCCGGTGGGCACCGCACTGATCGCCGCCGCGCTGCCAGCCCCGGGCCGTGCCGTGCCGCGGCCGAGGGCTCGCACGTCCCAGCCCGCGGCGCGCCAGGCGGGCAGGTCCAGCACGGTGCGGCCGTCGATGATCCGCGGTGCCGCGACCAGCCGTGCGGCCTCGGACGGGTCGAGGTCGCGGTACTCGCGCCACTCGGTCAGGAGCAGCACCAGCTCGGCGCCGCGCAGGGCCTGGGCGGTGTCGGGCTCGGCGATCAGGCCCTCGACGCGGCGGGTCGCGTTCGCGAGCGCCTCCGGGTCGGTGATCGTGACCTGGGCACCGGCGGCGAGGAGGCGGGAGGCGACCTCGAGGGCGGGCGAGTCGCGCACGTCGTCGCTGTCAGGCTTGAAGGCCGCGCCGAGAACGGTGATGCGTCGGCCCGCGAGGGAGCCGAGCATCTCGCGGGCGATCTCCACCATGCGCACCCGTCGGCGCTGGTTCACGGTGTCGACCTCGCGCAGGAAGCCGAGCGCGGGTCCGACGCCGAGGTCCTCGGCGGAGGCGATGAAGGCGCGGATGTCCTTGGGCAGGCAGCCGCCGCCGAAGCCCACCCCGGCGCGCAGGAACTTGGGCCCGATGCGGTCGTCGAGGCCGATCGCGGTCGCCACGTCGGTGACGTCCGCACCGCTCGCCTCGCACAGCTCGGCGATCGCGTTGATGAAGGAGATCTTGGTGGCGAGGAAGGCGTTCGCGGACACCTTCACCAGTTCGGCGGCCTCGTAGCCCATCACCAGGCGCGGCATGCCGGCGGCGAGGATCGGCGCGTAGACGGCGTCGAGCAGCGCCACCTCGGCGGCGGCCGCGTCGGTCCCGGGGTCGGCGACGCCGTAGACCAGTCGGTCCGGGGCGAGGGTGTCCTGCACCGCGAAGCCCTCCCGCAGGAACTCGGGATTCCACAGCAGCGACACCCCGGGGAGCGCGCTCAGGCGGGTCGCGAGGTCCCGCGCGGTGCCGGCGGGGACGGTGGACTTGCCGACCACCAGGGTGGGGGCGCCGTCGCGGGCGGGGAGCACGGCGGCGAGGGCGTCGACGGCGGCGTGCACGGCGGTGAGGTCGGCGCCGAAGCCGTCGGCCCGCTGCGGGGTGCCGAGGCCGAGGAAGTGCACGTCCACCTCGGCGAGCTCCGCGTAGTCGGTGGTGAAGCGGAGGCGGCCGCTGTCGAGGCCGCGGCGCAGCAGCTCGGGGAAGCCGGGCTCGTGGAACGGCGCGTCACCGGCGGCGAGGGCCGCGATGCGGGCGGCGTCGATGTCGAGGCCGATCACCTCGTGCCCGATCTCGGCCATGCTCGCGGCGTGCACCGCTCCGAGGTAGCCCACTCCGAGGACGGAGATCTTCACGGCGGGACCCGCTTTCTCGCGCGGCCCCGGGGGTCACCGGTGGTGCCAACGGACCCGCTGGGGCTCTGGGACAGTCCCTCCACTGTGGGCCGCGGAGGTGACATGCGGGTGTCGGCGCGGTGGAGCGCAGTCGAGGGTCCCCCGTCGATCCGGCGACGTGCTCAGCGCACGTCCTCGTCGCGGGCGCGCAGCCAGGTGGCGACGCGTCCCGACGGGTCGGTCTCGAGGGCGGCGGGAGAGCCGTCCTCGAGCACCTCGCCGTCCTCGAGCCACAGCACCCGGTCCGCGGCGCGCACCGCCTCGGCATCGCGGCTGATCACGAGGACGGTGCGGCCCGCCGTGAGGGTGCGGAGGGCGGCGAGGACGCTCTCGCGCTCGGTCGCGGCGAGCTCGGCGTCGGCCCCGTCGAGCACCACCACGGGGGCGTCACGCAGCAGAGCGCGGGCGATCGCGATGCGGCGCCGCTGCCCGTCGGTGACGGGATGTCCGTCGCGCCCCAGCACCGTGTCGACGCCGTGCGGGAGGGTCGCGGCGAGCTCGTCGAGCCCCACGCGGGCGGCGGCCTCGGCGACCTCGCGGTCGGTCGCCCCGGGCCGACCGATGCGGATGTTCTCGCGCATCGTGTCGGTGAAGAGGACGGGCTCGCGCTGGACCACCGCGATCTGGCGGCGCAGGTCGACGAGGGAGACGGCACGGGTGTCGTAGCGGTCCAGCAGCACCCGCCCGGTGTCCGGCTCCTCGAAGCGGAGCAGGTAGGCGAGCAGTGCCGCGGACTCCTCCCCCGCCTCGTCGAGCAGGGCGAGGTGCTGCCCGGCGGGGACCACGAGGGAGACCGCGTCGAACAGTCGCGCAGGGTCGCGGCCGGGGGCGGGACGGGCATGGGTAGTGATCGCGGAGTAGACGATCTCGCCGCGCACCTGCTCGAGCCGCTGGATGCGCTCCGGCTCGGCGATCCCGGTGGGGCGGGCGAGCAGGGAGCCGATCCGGGCGGCGGCCGTGCGGGCGGCGCGGAGCGCGGGCAGAGCCCGCGCCGTCGGACCCACCGCGAGGACCAGCACGAGCAGCTCGCCGAGCAGCAGCACCAGCTCCCCGGGGGTGACGGCGCCGCTCGCGAGCTGCGGGGCGAGGACCGCCAGCAGGCCCGAGGCGCCGGCGACCGCGGCGAGGAGCTGCAGGGCGCGGTCCAGGGCGACGCTGCGACGGGCGCGGGTGAGGGCCCGGCCGGCCCGCAGTCCCGCCTCGGCGAGGCCCCGCTCCGAGCGGGTCTCGAGGCCGTAGGACTGCACCGTGGTCGCGGCGGTGACCAGCTCCTCCGAGGTCGCGGCGAGCAGCTCCTGCTCGAGGGCGGCGGCCCGCTCGGCGGAGACCGTGCGGCGCGCGGTGAGCACGGAGAGCAGGGCGGCGAGCACCGCGGTGCCGAGCAGGACGAGCGCGGCGGACGGCGCGAAGATCGCCGTCACCCCGAGGGCGGAGACCACCGTGAGCAGCCCGCCGACGAGCCGCGGGCCCGCATGGGTGACCAGGTCGCGCAGCGCGTCGGTGTCACGGGTGAGGGGGCCGACGTCCTCGGCGGCGGAGCGGGCGTCGCGAGTGCGGCTCGGGGTCAGGGCGTGCAGGTGGCGCAGCAGGCGCGAGCGCAGTGCGGTCGCGGTCCCGGCGCCGGCCCGGCCGAGGGCGGCGGACGCGACGAGACGGGCGGCGACGGCCAGGACCACGAGCCCGCCGAACAAGGCGAGAGGGACGCCGATGCCGTCCGACCCGGTTCCCCGCGCCGCATCGACCGCCGAACCGAGCGGCACGGGCAGGGCGACCACGAGGCCCACGCCGAGGACGAGCGCGATCCAGCCGGTCAGCACCGCACGACGGCGGACGGTGAGGTGCGGGGCGAGCAGGTCGAGGGCGGCCCGCAGGGTGCCGGGGGCCGACGGGGCGGCAGACGCCGGGGCGGACGGGCCGGGAGTCGCGGTGGCCGACGAGCGGACGGGCACCGACGGAGCCCGTTCCGGATCGCCCGGCAAAGTCGGGGCAGGTCCGACGGAAGTCTCCGCAGCCTCGACGGGAGCCTGCTCGGGCTCCGCGGCGGCCGCGTCGACGTCCTCCGTCCGGATGCCGGTGCCCTCCGGGACCTCGGCGGCGGTCGGCGCGGTCGGCACGAGCTCGGGGGCATCGGCCGCGACGGCCCGGGCCTCGTCGCGGGCGAGCGGCTGGGTGACGGCGTCTGCCCCCGCATGGTCCGCCTCCGCGACCACGCTCCAGCGGGCCCCGGACTCGGGGTCGTCGGCGGCGAAGGGCCCGGGGACGGGGTCGGGAGCCGGCGCGGGCGCGGGCGCGGGTGCGAGCGCGGCGGAAGATTCCGGGGCAGCGGCGGGCCCGGCGGCGGGGGCGGGCTGCTCGATCAATTCTGGCTCTGCGGGGGCC
This sequence comes from Brachybacterium sp. B718/18, assembly GCF_055454375.1. NCBI lineage: Bacteria > Bacillati > Actinomycetota > Actinomycetes > Micrococcales > Dermabacteraceae > Brachybacterium > Brachybacterium sp. B718/18. The sequence continues at coordinate 423,605 of NZ_JBVDDO010000002.1, forward strand.
GCGTCCTGCAGCCAGTCCGCGGCGGTGGACGACGTCACCGGGGAAGCCTCTGCGAGACGAGCGACGCGCTGCGCCGGCAGACGGAAAGGAGCGGGGTTGTGGGCCACCTGCGGGCGGCGCCTCGGCCGCACCCCGCGCAACACCCGGGCGGTCCGACCGGCGGCGTCAGCCGGGCCGACGTCGGCCCGATCGCCGCCGTCGGCCTGATCGGCGCCGTCGGCCGCCGCCTCCGCACCCGAGCCGGACGAGGCACTCCAGAGGTCGGCCTGCGCCTCGGGGCTCCAGGCCGGGGGCGTCCGACGGGAGGTGGGCACGGGGAGCGGCGGAGTCATGGCGGTCCTTGGTCGAGAGCGGGACAGGACGAGTCTGTCACCTCCGGGACGCACCCCGCCCCGTCGGCCGTCCCAGCATCCGCCGGTCCGGTGAACGGAGGGTGAGGACGGTATGAGGAGTCCCTCGGCACACCCCGCCGCACCGACCCCCGTACTACACTTTTCAAATACCCGCCGGGGGTCTCCGCTCCTCCGACGCCGCACCCCGACCCGAGGGAGGCCCCCGTGACGACCAGCCCCCAGCCCACCACCGAACCCCTGATCACCGTGGACGTCTGGACCGACGTGGTCTGCCCCTGGTGCTACATCGGCGAGTCCCGCCTGCACGACGCGATCGCCGCCGAGGGGCTCGAGGGCCAGGTGCGGCTGCGCGCCCACTCCTTCGAGCTCGACCCCACCTCCCCCGTCGACTCGGATCGCACGAACATCGAGCACCTCACCGCGGCGAAGGGCATCCCCGCAGGCCAGGCGCGCGAAATGGAGGAGAACATCCGCACGATGGCCGAGGAATTGGGTCGCGAGTACGTCACCGAGCGTCCGATGGCCAACACCCGCGGCGTGCACCGCGTGATGCAGGCGATTTCCGCCGCGCACGGCGCCGACGCCGCGACCTCGTACTTCATGGACCTCCAGCGGGACCACTTCACCGGTGCGGGCGACCCCTTCGACGCCGACGCCGTGGTGCGCCGCGCCGTCGCCGCAGGGCTCCCCGAAGACGTCGCCCGCGACGCGCTCGAGGGGCGCAGCCACGACGACGCGGTCGAGGCGGAGGTGCGCGAGGCCGTCTCGATGGGCGCGCGCGGCGTGCCGTTCTTCCTGTTCAACGACAAGTACACGGCACCGGGCGCGCTGCCGCTGGACGCCTTCCGTCAGGCGCTGCGTCAGATCGCCGAGGAGGCCCGGCGCGAGCGGTCGGCGGAGCAGGCATGAGCACCTCCTTCGAGGCGGCGGGGGTCGCGTCGGCGGAGACCGGGATCGCCGGGCCGACGGGCTCGTCGGCGGATCCCGCGGTCGCCGGGCCGACGGGCTCGTCGTCCGGGACCACCGCGGCGACCCGGCCTGCGGAGCCGGTCCTGTCGGCCGACGGCCCAGCACCCGAGACCCCGACCGAGCGGGCCATCGCGCCGCTCTCCTCCCTCACCTCCCTGCTGGGCGGGGACGTCGCCGGCGGGCAGGCCTGCGCCGCCGACGGCACCTGCGACTGACCCGGACGACGACCCCCGAGCACGACGAGCGGGGCGGGCCGAGGATCTCTCCTCGACCCGCCCCGCTCCGTCGTGCCCACGGCGCGCGTGCCCACGGCGCGGCGCCGGCTCAGCGCGTCAGCAGCTCCTCCGTGCTGGTGCCCGGGAGGCTCAGCGTGACCGGCGTGCCCCACGGATCCTGGACCGCGACGGAGCGGCCGGAGTCCGCGTAGGAGATGCCGGCGGCGGAGAGTCGGGCGGTGAGGGCGTCGAGATCCTCGCGGGCGGGGAGGGTGATCGCGACGTCGGCGAGGCCCAGGGTCGCGGCGCGCGGGCCGGCGCCGGCGCTGTTCCACGTGTTCATGGCGACGTGGTGGTGATAGCCGCCGGCCGCCGCGAAGAGGGCCCCCGGATGGGAGCCGACGGTGGTCTCGAATCCCAGGGTGTCGACGTAGAAGCGGCGGGCGGCGTCGACATCGCCGACCTGCAGGTGCACGTGGCCGACGATCCCGGGGCGCATGCCGGGGTCTGTCGAGGCGTCCTCGGTGAGGTGCTCGGTGAGGTACGCGTTGGGGTCGATGTAGAGGGTGTCCATCGCGACCTGGCCGTTGCTCCACGTCCAGGTGTCGCGCGGGCGGTCCCAGTACAGCTCGATGCCGTTGCCCTCGGGGTCGGTGAAGTAGAAGGCCTCGGAGACGAGGTGGTCGCCGGTGCCGGCGAAGCGGGAGCGAGGATCCTGCGCGGCGCGTAGCACGGTCCCGGCGAGGGAGGCCTGGTCCTCGAACAGGAAGGCGGTGTGGAACAGGCCGGCCTGGGCACGGTCGACACCCGGGAGGCCCGGGGTTGCGACGAGGCGCACGAAGGGCACGTCCCCGCGGCCGAGCACGCGGTGCACCTCACCGCCGACGCGGGCCTGCTCCTCGAGCGGGGCCAGGGCGAGGGCGTTCTCGTAGTACGAGCTCATCAGCTCGAGGTCGCCGACGCGGAGGGTGACGGCGTCCATAGCGAGGTCGGCCGAGAGGCGACGCTCGTCGACAGGGAGGTGGCGCTCGTCAACAGGGCGGGAGGCGGTGGAGGGCTGGGCGGGCGACGACGTCATGGCGGCGATCCTTCCGATCGAGGAGAACAGGACCATCATGCCTCGAGTTGATCCAATATTCAACCACTTGGGGAGATGCGGTCGCGCGCAGCACAGCGCGAGCGGTCGCGAGACGCCGCGCCAGGGACGGCGCCTGGGGCGTCGGGCGGCGACCGGGGCGAGGGACGAGGGGCGAGGGACGAAGACCGGGGCGAGGCGACGGGCTCGGGCCGAGGCGCTCGGGGCGAGGTCGACAGTGTCGGCTGGCGAGCCATATCTGGGGTGGATCTGGCTCGTGAGCCGACACTGTCGACCCGGGGTGACGGCGCGGGCCCGGACGGCTCCCGGAACCCCCACACACTTGGGGGAATTCGGCGCGGATAAGCCCCAGTGTGCGGGGGTTTCCAGGGGTGGGACGCAGGGCCGGGGCAGGCGGCGCCGGGCGGGGGCGGCCGGGGCGCCGGGCCGGGGCGGGCGCAAGGGGCGGCCGGGGCGCGGAGCGGAGGGCGCCCGGACAGGACTCAGGGCGGTGAGCTGTGCTCACCGCCCTGTCCGCCGCGGGTCCGCTCTCCCCTGCCGACCCGGGGTCCTGAACCGCTCCGCCCGAGAAGGCCCTCATCGGTGGAGCGATGAGTTAAGGCTAGGAGCCCCAGACGACCCCTGACCGGGACCTGGGTCCCGCATCGCGCCAGCCCCCGGCCGCGGCCTGGCACCGGGTCAGCCCCGCGCCGGGTCCCGCGTCACCCCGGCCGCAGCCGGCCTCGCGCCAGTCCCCGGCCGCAGATCGGCGCAGCCCGCCCCGGCAGCACGCGCCGGATCACTCCCCGACCGGAGCCCCGTCGCCCGCACCTGCTCCTGCCCGGGCCGCGAGCTCCGCCGCTCGGGCCAGCACCGCCTCGCGCGCCCCGGGATCCGCGGCGACGTCCCGGATCACCCAGGCCATCGCGACCGCGGCATCGTCCATCAGGCGCAGGCCCTCGGCGGAGAGCGCGTGCTCGGCGAACTCGCGGGTGTGCAGCGCCCCGCCCGCCCCGGTGATGCCTACGAAGGGGTGGATGCTCGGCACCCGCTGGGAGACGTTGCCCATGTCGGTCGACGCGCGCATGACGCCGAGCGAGCCGGCGAGCGGTCGCCCGAGGCGCTCCATCGCCGCGTTCCAGTGCCGGCCCAGCACCTCGTCCTGCAGCAGCGGCTCGTAGACGGGCTCGGTCTCCTCGATCGTGAGGCCGCAGCCCGTCGCGAGGGCGCCCGCCTCGATGCAGGCCACGAGGGAGCGCCGCAGCTGCTCGAACTCGTCCATCGCCAGGGCCCTGCACTCGAAGTCCACGATCGCGAGCTCCGGCACCACGTTCGTCACCCCGGACTGCTGGGGCACGAGGGAGAGCCGCTGGCCGTCCTGCAGCCGCTGCCGCAGCAGACCCGCCGCCACCTGGGCGATCACCGCGGCGTCGTTCGCGTTGATGCCGTCCGACGGGTTCGCCGCCGCGTGCGCCGCCCGGCCCGTGTAGGTCGCGCGCCACCGGCCGACGGCCTGGCTGGTCGAGCCGAGCACGTCGTAGGTGTCGGTGTGCGGCACGGCGTGGGTCATCAGCGACAGGTGCACCCCCTCGAAGACCCCACGGTCGATGAGCAGCTGCTTGCCGCCGCCGTGCTCCTCGGCGGGGGTGCCGATGACCTGCAGGGTCACGTCGAGGTCGGCGAGCTGGTCGGCGAGCGCGAGGGCGGCCCCGATCGAGGAGCCGGCAATGATGTTGTGCCCGCATCCATGGCCGATCTCCGGGAGAGCGTCGTACTCGACGCACAGGGAGGCCACGAGGGAGCCGGTGCTGCGAGTCCCGAGGGTCGCCCGGAAGGCGGTCGGCAGATCGGCGACGCCGCGCTCGAGGGTGAAGCCGTGGCCCTCGAGCAGGTCGGCGCAGCGGTCGTGGGCGCGGTGCTCGGCGAAGGCCAGTTCGGGGTCGGAGTGGATCGCGCGGGAGAGGGCGTGGACCTCGTCGCGGGCGGCGGCGTAGGCGGCGGCGATCTCGGCGCGGCCGGCGGCGCCGCCGGGATCTGCCGCGGGATCCGCGGACGTGCCGGGCGCGGGAGCGGCTTCGGGGGCGGTCATGTGCCCGATCGTGCCACGTGCCGCGTCCCCGTCGGCCTCAGTTCCCGGAGCGGAGCAGCGGCGGGTTCAGCGAGGCGCCGGTGCCCGCGCGGTAGAGACGGGCGGGGCGGCCGCCGGTCGGCGCCGCGTGGCGGTCGAGGTCGATGAGGAAGCCGTCGGTGCGGGTCGCCTTGCGGTGGAAGTTGCCCGCGTCGAGGCTGGTGCCCCAGACGCTCTCGTACACCCCGCGCAGCTGGGTGATCGTGAACTCCTCGGGCAGGAAGGTGACGGCGAGGGTCGTGTACTCGAGCTTCGAACGTGCGCGCTCGACGGCGCTGGCGAGCACCTCGGCATGGTCGAAGGCGAGGGCGATGTCGGCGAGCTCGTCGACCGCCCACCAGCGGGCGTCGGCGACGTCTTCGCCGCGGCGTGGATCGGGCAGGTCGGCGCCGAGGGCCATGAAGGCGATCGAGACGACGCGGCCGCGGGGGTCGCGGCCGGGGGTGCCGAAGGTGCGGACCTGCTCGAGATGCACGGCGCTGCTGCCCAGCGAGGCCTCGTCGGCGAGGACCCGGTAGGCGGCCTCCTCGAGATCCTCCTCGAGCTGCACGAAGCCGCCAGGCAGGGCCCAGGCGCCGCGGTGCGGGTCGTCCTCGCGCTGGATCAGCAGCACGCTCAGACGACCTGCGCGGAGGGTCAGGATGATCAGGTCGACAGCGACACGGAGCACGGGAGCGGGAGACGCCATGGGCTCAGGCTATGCCGCTTCTCGTCATCGTGACGCCAGGTGCCGCGGATTTCCTCGTCGGCGCGGCGCGGGAAGAGCCGCCTCAGCCGTTCAGCCAGCGGGCCCACTTCTCGGCGCGGTGCTCCGCCCGCACGATGCGGACCGTCCCCGAGGTGGAGCGCATGACGATCGACTCGGTGACGATGCGGTCGGCCCGGTAGCGGACGCCCTGGAGCAGGTCGCCGTCGGTGATGCCGGTCGCCGCGAAGTAGCAGTTGTCGGAGGTGACGAGATCATCCGTGGTCAGGACACGATCGAGGTCATGGCCGGCGTCGATGGCGCGCTGCCGCTCGTCGTCGTCGGTCGGGGCGAGGCGGCCCTGGATCATGCCACCGGTGGCCTTCACGGCGCAGGCGGCGATGATCCCCTCGGGAGTGCCGCCGGTGCCCAGCAGCATGTCCACCCCGGCGCCGCGGGCGGCGGCGATCGCTCCGGCCACGTCGCCGTCCATGATGAACTTGACGCGCGCCCCGGCGTCCCGGATCTCCCGCACGAGAGCCTCGTGGCGGGGCCGCTCGAGGACGCACACGGTCACCTGGCTGACGGGCTTGCCGAGCGCCTTCGCGACCAGCGCGACGTTCTGCTTGATCGGCAGGCGGAGGTCCACGAACTCCGCGGCCTCCGGGCCCACGACCATCTTCTCCATGTAGAACACGGCCGACGGGTCGTACATGCTCCCCTGCTCGGCGACGGCGAAGACGGCGAGCGCGTTGTTGTAGCCCAGCGCGGTCAAACGCGTGCCGTCGATCGGGTCGACGGCGACGTCGACGGTCGGTCCGCTGCCGTCGCCGACCCGCTCGCCGTTGAACAGCATCGGCGCCTCGTCCTTCTCGCCCTCGCCGATCACGACGGTGCCGTCCATCCGCACGGTGTCCATGAAGGAGCGCATGGCGTCGACGGCCGCGCCGTCAGCCCGGTTCTTGTCCCCGGCGCCCACCCAGCGCGCTCCGGCGATGGCGGCGGCCTCGGTCACGCGCACCAGTTCGAGGGCGAGGTTGCGGTCGGGCGCGGTGGTCTGGTTCTCGGTCATGGGTCCTCCGTCGTCGTTGTCGAAGTCCTGGCACGGTGCTGGTCAGCGGCGGGAACCGCGAGCAGCCGGGCGGCAGGCGCCCGTGCCGCGAGCCTACCGTCCCGGCTGCGGCGTGCGGGGCGCTACGGCGGGGTCCGCACTGGGTGTTGCGGCGGGGTCCGCGCGGGGCGCGGGGCCCCCGCCCAATCAGCGGCCGACGGGGGCGGGGCCGGAGGGGTCGACGGCGGCGGGGGCGGGCGCGGTGGCCGTCACGGCACCGCCGCGGGCGGCCAGGTGCTCCCGGACCCCGGCGCGGAGGGCGACGAACAGCGCCACGAGGCCGACGGTGAGGATCATGTGCCCGAGACCCGCGATGTCGGGGATGGCCGCGCTGTTGGTCGCGGGGTCCTGGCCGTCGAGGGTGAGGAGGCCGCGCACGGCCTGCATCGCGACGGTCAGCAGCAGGCCGACGTTGTAGGTCCAGTAGAAGACGGCGAAGGAGCGGCGGCCGCTGACCGAGAGCAGCGCGTCGAGGGCGAGCACCACGAGGAAGACGATCATGCCCAGGACCAGCAGGTGGGTGTGCAGGGTGGAGAGCTGGGTGTCGACCCCGAGGGAGTCGGTGGCCTTGGTGTACTCGCGGTAGAAGAGGCCCGAGGCGAGCCCGAGGACGAGGTACATGAGGGAGGTGTTCAGCAGTCGCATCATGTCCTCGACGGTAGGAACCCTGGGCCGCGCGGAGATCAACCGAAGGATGGAGCGCGCTGGTGGCGCGGACCACGGCGGGCATAGGCTCGTCCCCGGCATCGACGCCCGACCTGCTCGACCCGGCTGGCATCGACGCGCGGCCGTCCGGCTCCCTCTCGCGATCCGAGGATCCCCATGAAGCACTTCACCCTGCCCCACACCGACATCTCCGCGCCGAACGTCGTGCTCGGCCTGATGCGCATCGCCGAGAAGTCCGACGAGGAGATCCGCACCCTGGTGCGCACCGCCCGCGACGCCGGCATCGACTTCCTCGACCACGCCGACATTTACGGCGGGCAGAAGCACCGCTGCGAGGAGCGCTTCGCGGAGGCGCTCGCGCTCACCCCGTCCGAGCGGGACCAGGTGACGATCCAGACCAAGGCCGGGATCGTCACCGACGGCCCGTACTTCGACTACAGCTACGAGCATCTCGTCGAGTCGGTCGAGGGGTCCCTCGCGGCGCTGCGCACCGATCGCATCGACATCCTGCTGCTGCACCGCCCCGACGCCCTCGTCGAGCCGGAGGAGGTCGCCCGCGCCTTCGATCACCTGCACTCGAGCGGCAAGGTCCGCCACTTCGGCGTCTCCAACCACACCCCGCGCCAGATCGACCTGCTGCGCAAGCACGTCGACCAGCCGATCGTCGCCAACCAGCTGCAGCTGTCGATCACCCACTCGACGTTCATCGCGCAGGGCGTCGCCGCGAACATGCAGGGCACCGACCAGGCGATCGTCCGCGACGGCGGCGGGATCCTCGACTACTGCCGTCTGCACGACATCACCGTGCAGGCCTGGTCGCCCTTCCAGGCGGGCTTCTTCGACGGCGTGTTCCTCGGGCACCCCGAGCACGCGGAGCTCAACGCCGTCATCGACCGCCTCGCGACGAAGTACGACGTGACCCCGGAGGGCATCGCGACCGCGTGGATCACCCGGCATCCGGCGCAGATGCAGGTCGTCCTCGGCACCACCACCCCGCAGCGGGTCGCCGACTCCGCGGCCGGCTCCGAGGTGCCGCTGACCCGCGCCGAGTGGTACGAGCTGTTCCGCGCCGCCGGGTGGATCGTCCCCTGATCCACGAGGGTGCGCGCCGGTCGACGACCGGCCGGCGCGCTCCCGACCCCGTTGGCCGGGCATCCCGCGGCAACCCCTGCCGCCCCGCCGCCCGACCGACCAGAATGGATCGGATCTCATTCCCCCGAGGAGCCGCAGTGGAGCGGCGAGGAGGCACAGCCCATGGCGCAGCGACGGATCGGCCTGGTCGGATACGGCGACGTCTCCGTGGTGCACGTCGGAGCGATCGAGGCGATCGAGGGGCTGGAGCTCGTCGGCACCGCGGATCTCGACCCCGCCGCCCGGGAGCGCGCCACCGCCGAGACGGGGGTGCCCGCCTTCACGACCGTCGCGGAGCTGATCGACGCCCTGGGCCCGGACGCGATCCACGTGACCACCCCTCACGACCAGCACGTCGGCCCCTCCCTCGCGGCGCTCGAGCGGGGCGTGCACGTGCTCCAGGAGAAGCCCCTCGCGCACACCCTCGCCGAGGGCGAGCGGCTCGTCGCGGCCCTCGGCGAGGCCTCCCGGGTTCCCGCCCCACGGGCCGACGGGGGCACCGGTGCGCCGAAGATCGGCATCTGCTTCCAGAACCGTTACAACCGCGGCAGCCAGGAGCTGCACCGCCTGCTGACCTCCGGCGAGCTGGGCGCGGTCCGCGGCGCCTACGCCTCGGTGGTGTGGACCCGCACCGCCGAGTACTACGCGGCGAAGCCATGGCGCGGCCGCTGGGAGAACGCGGGCGGCGGGCTGCTGATCAACCAGGCGATCCACACCCTCGACCTCGTGCAGTGGCTGCTCGGGCCGGTCGAGCGCACCGACGGCCTGGTCTCGCAGCGCAAGTTCGCGGGGATCACGGAGGTCGAGGACACCGCGGAGCTGCTGCTGCACCACGCCGACGGCGTGACCACGAGCTTCTACGCGACGCTCACCGCGCCGATCGCCCGGCCCGTCGAGCTCGAGGTCGAGACCGATCTCGCCTACGCCGAGGTGCGCTCGGGGACCGGCGGCGGGCTGACCGTCCGCTGGAAGGACGGCCGCGTGGACAGCTTCTCGGACCGCGTCGCGACTGCGGGCGGCCGCTCCTACTGGGGCGTGTCGCATGAGGAGCTGATCCGCGACTTCTACGCCTCGCTCGACGACCCCGCGCCGTTCTGGATCGGGCCTGCGGAGGCGATGGGCTCGCTGCGGATCCTCAAGGACGCCTACCGCATCAGCGGCGTCGGGAACTGAGCCCGGCCGAGAAGGTCGGCTGGTGGGCTGACGGGTCGGCGGGTCGCGGCGGGCGGGTCGGCGGGCCACGCGGGCGATCAAGACTCTCGGGCGGAGTCCTGCCGTGCCCCGCTAGGGTCGCGCCCATGCCCCGCATCGCCATCGTCATCACCCACCCCGACTTCTACTCTGCGGCGGATCCGGATCGCGACTGCGCCCCGCTCGTCGCCTCCCTGCGGTCGCGAGGCGTCGAGGCCGAGTCGGTGTCGTGGCGCGACGAGACGTCGGACTGGGCGACCTTCGATCTCGCGGTGATCCGCAGCCCCTGGGACTACGTCCTGCACGCGGACGATTTCGCGGCCTGGCTCACGCGCGCCGGCGCCCGGACCCGGATCCTCAACGAGCCCGAGCTGGTGCGCTGGAACATGGACAAGCGGTACCTGCGCGAACTCGAGGCCGCCGGGGTGGCGGTGGTGCCGACCACCTGGCACACGGACGAGGCGTCGCTGCGCGCGGCGCTCGCAGAGCACGCCGACGGAGCGCACGTGGTCATCAAGCCCGCCGTCGGCGCCGGCTCCCAGGACACCGGGCTGTTCGCGCGCGACGACGCCAGGGCGATCGATCTCGGCAGACGGATCCAGGCGCGCGGCGGCACGGTGATGCTGCAGCCGGAGATTCCCGAGCTCTCCGCAGGCCTCGAGAAGGCTCTGTACACGATCGACGGCCGCCTCACCCACGCGGTCGCCAAGGGCGCCCTGCTCGCCCGCGGCGGTGGTCTGCGCGGCGGCGTGTACCAGGAGGATCCGCAGGTCGTGGAGGTGAGCGAGGCGGAGGCGGCGTTCGCCGAGCAGGTGCTCGCGGCGGTCTCTGCGGCGACAGGGCTGGAGACTCCGCTCTACGGCCGGATCGACGTGGTCGACTCGGCGGAGAACGGCCGGGTGCTGCTGGAGGCTGAGCTCTTCGAACCGACGTACAACCTGCACCTCGTGCCCGACGTGGTCGAGGTCTTCGCGGAGGCGATCCTCGCGCGGGTATGACGGCGGCTCGCGAGGCCAGCGGACCAGCCGCGCTGGCACCGTCGGCCGAGTGCTGCATATGGACCGCAAAGCGGGCGTCGAAGCGGTCCAAAGGCAGCACTCGCCTTATCGGCCGCGCCCGCATCGAGCATCGCCCCCGCACCGCCGCTGCTGCCAGGTCGACACTGTCGACTGGCGAGCCAGAAAGTCGCCGGATCTGGCTCGTGAGTCGACAGTGTCGACCGGCGCACGGGGCCGGGGGCTCCGCTCGCGCACCGAGTGCTGCATCTGGACCGCCAAACGGGCGTCGTGGCGGTCCAAACGCAGCACTCGACCCGGCAGGCTACTCACCACCTGCCAGGCGCCTCACCAACCGGCGGCGCTCCCCCGCCCGCGGCCGCTCGCTCACCAGCCGGCCGTGCGGTCCTTCAGCGCGCGGTAGGCCTCGAGCACCTCGGGGGTCGCCTCCGCCGAGACCGTGCGCGAGCCGCTGATCTCCCAGGCCGGCGGCTCGTCGGTCCCGGCGAGCGCCCACGCGGCCTGACGGGCGGCGCCGAGCGCGACGTACTCCCCGTCGGGCGCGATGGTGACCTCGCGGCCGAAGACCGCGGGCGCCAGCTCCTGCACGGCCCGCGACCGGGCGCCACCGCCGATCAGGGTGATGCGCTGCGGGGCGGTGCCGGTGCGCTCCTCGAGGGCGGCGATGCCGTCGGCGAGCGAGCAGAGAAGGCCTTCGACATAGGCGCGGGCCACGTCCTCGCGGGTGGTGGAAGTGCTCATGCCGGTGAGGGTCGCGCGGGCGCCCGGCCGGTTGGGGGTGCGCTCCCCGTCGAAATAGGGCAGCAGCGTCACGCCGTGCGCACCGGGCACCGAGGCGAGGGCGAGCTCCGACAGCTCCTCGTGGCTCACGCCGAGCAGCGCGCGGCCGGCCTCGAGGATGCGGGAGGCGTTGATGGTAGTAGTCATCGGCAGGAAGCGGCCGGTGGCGTCGGCGAAGCCGGTCACGGTGCCGCTCGCGTCGCCGGGCCGGGCGTCGCTGACCATCGCGCACACCCCGGACGTGCCGATCGACACGGACACGTCGCCGGGGCCGAGGGAGAGGCCCAGCGCCGCGCCCATGTTGTCGCCGGTGCCGGCCGCGATCGCGGCGCCGCCCGCGGTGCGCGCCATGATCTCCTGCGGGACCGACGGGAGGCGCGGCAGCTCGACCGCCCGACCCAGCGCCGCCTCGGCGAGCGCCGGCGCCCACGCCTCCTCGCGGGTGGAGTAGTAGCCGGTGCCGGAGGCATCGCCGCGGTCGGTGAACGGCGCGGTGCCCGCCTCGGCGAGGTGGAGGGAGACGTAGTCGTGCGGGAGCATCACGCGCGCGGCGCGGGCGGCATTCTCCGGCTCGGCGTCGCGCACCCAGCGCAGCTTGCTCGCGGTGAAGGAGGCGACCATCAGGCTGCCGATCTCCTCGACGCTCGCCGCCGCCCCGCCCATCTCCTCGATCAGCGCGGTCGCGGCGCCTGCGGAGCGGGTGTCGTTCCACAGCAGCGCGTCGCGCACCACCTCACCGGCGTCGTCGAGCAGCACCATGCCGTGCTGCTGGCCGCCGACGGCCATGGCCTCGGCCCGCTCGAGCAGGGGCCCGGCAGCGTCGTCGACCGCGGCGAGCCAGGCGCGCGGGTCGACCTCGGTGCCATCGGGGTGGGCGGCGCGACGCTCCTCGAGGACCTGGCCGGTCTCGGCGTCGACGAGCAGCGCCTTGGTGGACTGGGTGGAGGAGTCGATGCCGAGGACGAGCGGAGCCATCGTGGGTCCTTTCGGAGGGCGGGGGTGGAATGGCGGATGGTGCAGGGAGTGCTGTCCACGAAAGGGACGTCAGCGGCACGGGACCTGCATATAACAGGCCACGTGCCGCTGAGAGCCCGTTCGTGGACGACGGCCGACGGGCCGGACCGTGACCGAGATGGGGCGGGACGGGCGACCGACCCGCCCCCGGACCTCAGGCGCGGAAGCCCAGCAGGTGCTGCATGGCCAGCTGCTGCAGGCGCACGAAGCCGAAGTTGCGCTCCCCGGCCTTGTCCGCGTCGAACTCCTCGAAGGTGGAGCGGTCGGCGAGCAGGTCAGCGAGGGTCTCGCCCTCGGCGAGGGTGGGCTGGGCGAGCTCGTCGATGCCGGAGTACGCGAGCGCCTCCTGCACCTCGGAGTCCTGACGGAACGCGACCGCGCGCTCCTTGAGCATCAGATACATCTCCATGTTCGCGGCCGCGGAGTCGTACTGGCCCTGCTCGTGCTCGGTGCGCGAGGGCTTGAAGTCGAAGTGGCGGGCGCCCTCGTAGGCCCCGGGCTTGGACGGGAAGCCGTTCTCGAGCAGGTCGACGGTGAAGAAGGCGCTGATCAGGTCGCCGTGGCCGAACACGAGGTCCTGGTCGTACATCGGGCCGTGCTGACCGTTGAGGTCGATGTGGAACAGCTTGTCGCTCCACAGCGCCTGCGCGAGGCCGTGGGTGTAGTTGAGGGTCGCCATCTGCTCGTGCCCGGTCTCGGGGTTGATGCCCACGATGTCGCCGTGCTCGAGCTGCTCGATGAAGGCCAGGGCGTGGCCGACGGTGGGCAGGAAGATGTTGCCGCGGGGCTCGTTGGGCTTGGGCTCGAGGCCGATCCGCAGGTCGTAGCCCTTGTCCTTGATGTAGCCGGCGACGGTGTCGAGGCCCTCGCGGTAGCGCTCGAGCGCGGCGTGGAGATCCTTGGAGCCGTCGTACTCGGCGCCCTCGCGGCCGCCCCACATGACGAAGGTGGTCGCGCCGAGCTCGGCGGCGAGGTCCACGTTGGCGAGCACCTTGCGCAGGCCGAAGCGGCGCACGGAGCGGTCGTTGGAGGTGAACGCGCCGTCCTTGAAGACGGGGTGGGCGAAGGTGTCGGTGGTGACCATCTCGATCACGAGGCCGGTCTCGTCGGTGACGGCCTTGAGCTGGTCGATGATCCGCTGGCGCTCCTCGGGGGTGGCATCGAAGGGGATCACGTCGTTGTCGTGGAAGGTGAAGCCCCAGGCGCCGAGCTCGGCGAGCTTGCGGATGTGGGCGGACAGCTCGAGCGGCGGGCGGGTGGCGAGGCCGAACTGGTCGCGGGCCTCCCAACCGGTGGTCCACAGACCGAAGGAGAACTTGTCGTCGCGAGTGGGAACGGGGGCGGTCATGGCAGCTCCTGGGTAACGGCCGACGGCGGCGTCGGCGGGTGGCGGGGAGGTCGTCGCGAGAACGTCTTCCCTTAGTAAGTTTCCGTAACTAATCTACTCATGGGAGGCTGATCCGCACAAGCGGGAGATCAGTCGGATCCGCCGCCCGATCCGCCGGTCGGCGAGGATGGCCCGACCCCGATTCCCGCCGGCTCCCGCCGGAGCTCCGTTCGGACCCGGAGTCCGATTCCCGCACCAGCACCACCCCGGCACCGTCGCCGCCGACGAGAGGAAGGACCCCATGCAGTCCGCCCATCTGCGCGAGCACAATCTCTCGGCCGTGCTCGCCGCCCTGCAGTCCGCCCCCTCCCCCATCTCGCGCGCGGGCCTCGCCGCCCTCACCCGCCTGACCAAGCCCACGGTCTCCAAGCTGGTCGAGGAGCTGGTCGGCGCGGGTCTGGTCGAGGAGGGCGCTCCTGTCTCCGCGGGCGCGGGCCGGCCGATGGTGCCGCTGCGCCCCGCCGCCGGGACGCTGCTCGCGATCGGCCTCGAGATCGCCGCCGATCACGTCTCCTGCCTCGGGATCGACCTCACCGGCCAGGAGCTGGCCCGCCGCACCGTCTACCGTCGCATCGCCGACGGCACCGCCGAGGACACCCTCGCCCTCGCCGCCCGCCTGGTCCGCGAGGTGCGCGCGGAGGTGCCGGAGCTGCCCGTCGTCGGCGTCGTCGCCGCGGTGCCCGGCCGGATCGCCCCGGACGACGGCCGGATCCTCTCCGCACCCGGTCTGGACTGGGCCGACGTCCCCGTCGGCGCCCGACTGCAGGAGCTGCTGGCGCCCGCGGACTGGCCCGTCGGCGCCCAGAACGACAATCGCCTCTCGGTCCTCACCGAGATCGACCGCCGGCCCGGGGAGTCCTTCCTCTACGTGCGCGGCTCGACCGGCGTGGGCGGCGCGGTGGTGCTCGAGGGGAGCGTGCTCGAGGGCGTCCACGGCTGGGCCGGCGAGTTCGGGCACACGGTCGTGGTGCCCGACGGGCTCGAGTGCCGCTGCGGTCGCCGCGGCTGCCTCGAGGCGTACATCTCGTACCTGTCGCTCGCGCGCCAGGCCGGGCTCAGCGAAGACGTCCGCCTCGAGGATCTCGTCGAGGAGCTCGCCCGCAGCTCGAGCCGCGCCGAGGTGATCGGGGTGATCGGCCGCTCCCTCGGCCTCGCCATCGCCAACGCCCTGAACGTGCTGGACCTGTCCACCGTCGTGCTCTCCGGCTATCTCGCGCCGATCGCCGAGGAGATCACCCCGATCGTCCGCGAGACCGTGGAGCGGCACGCCCTCGCCGCCGAGGCGGGGCCGCTCGCGATCGAGCGTTCCGACCATCTCGCGGACCCGGCCCTCCACGGCGCCGCCCGTGCCGCCCTGCAGCCCGTGTTCGACCACCCCGTCACCTGGATCGAGAGGACCCGATGATGACCGTCCTTGCCCGTGAGACCCCCGCCGCCGACTGGCTCGACGCCCTGCCGCTCGGCAACGGCCGCCTCGGCGCCATGGCCTGGGGCGATCCGGCCCGCGCCCGTTTCGGGCTGAACGAGTCGACGCTGTGGTCGGGCATGCCGGGGGTGGATGCCGCGCACCGCACCGACGCCGGGACCGCCCGGGCCGCCCGCCAGGAGGCCCTGACCCTGTTCCGCGCCGGTCGCGAGAGCGAGGCGGAACAGGTGCTCGGGGCGCTCGGCGCGAGCTGGAGCCAGGCCTACCAGCCCGTCGGCGACCTGATCGTCGAGGTGCCCGGGGCGCTGCCGGGGCCGCGCGAGCTGGATCTCGTCGCCGCGCTGCACCGGGTGCGCACGCCCGCCGGCGAGCACGTCTCGTTCGTCTCCGCGGCCGACGAGGTGCTCGTCCACGCCGTCCCCTTCACAGACGGCGCCTCCCTGCGCGTCGCCTTCGACTCCCCGCAGGTGGAGGAGCATCGCGAGGAGCTCCCCGACGGCCTGGACCTCGTGCTCCGCGTCCCGTCGGACTCCCCGCCCGGCCACGCCCCCGGGAGGCCGCCCGTGCGCTGGGACGAGGACGCCCCGCGCGTGGCGGTCGCGGTGCGCTGGCAGCGCGGGGGCGGTGCCGACGGCGAGAGGCGCGCCGTGCTCGTCGCCGCCGTGGTCACGAGCTGGACGGGCTTCGGGCGGCGCCCCGACCGGCCGGCCGCCGAGATCCTCGCCGCGGCGCGGGAGCAGGCCGAGGGGGCTCTCGTCCGCGGGGAGGCGGAACTGCTCGCGCGCCATGCCGCCGCTCCCCTGCCCGGCGCGCACGAGATGGGCATCGAGCTGCCGCGCGACGGCCGGACCGGCCTGCTCGGCGACGTCCTCGCCTACGGTCGCTACCTGCTCGCCGCCTCCTCGCGGCCCGGTCTGCCGCCCGCGAACCTGCAGGGCCTGTGGAACGAGCTGCCGCGGCCGCCGTGGTCCTCGAACTTCACCACCAACATCAACGTGGAGATGAACCACTGGCCCGCGGCGACCGCGCACGTCCCGGACGCCGCGGCGGCGCTCGAGGCCTGGGTGGGGCTGCTCCGCGAGACCGGCCGCGAGACGGCGCGGCGGCTCTATGACTCAGGCGGCTGGGTGCTGCACCACAACTCCGACGCCTGGGGCTTCACCGACCCGGTCGACGGCGACGCGTCGTGGGCGATCTGGCCGATGGGCGGGCTGTGGCTCGAGCTGCAGCTCGAGGACCTCTCCCGCTTCACCGGCGAGGAGCCCGTCGCCCGCGCGGCCCGCCGCCTGCCCGCCCTGCGGGAGATCGCGGCCTTCGCGCTCGACCTGCTGCGCGAGGACCAGGCGGGCGAGCACCTCGTCACCTTCCCCTCCACCTCGCCCGAGAATCGCTGGCGCACCGCGGACGGCCAGGTCCTCGCGCTCACCGAGGGCTCCGGCATGGACCGCTGGCTGGTGCGCGGGGTGCTCTCGGCGCTGCTCGAGGCGGCGGAGCTGACCGGCGCCGCGGAGGATACGCTGCTCGAGCGGGCGCGGGCGGCTCTGCCTCGCGTGCAGGGCCCGCGGGTGGGCGCCGACGGGCGGCTCCTGGAGTGGCACGACGCCCTGGACGAGGCCGAGCCGACCCACCGCCACGTCTCCCACCTCGCGACCGTCTTCCCCGGCACCGAGTGGCTCTCCCCCGAGACCGAGGCGGCCGCGATCGCCTCCCTCGAGGCGCGCGGCGACGAGGCGACCGGCTGGTCGCTGGCCTGGAAGACGGCGCTGTGGGCGCGGCTGCACCGCCCCGAGAAGGTCCAGGACCTGCTCGAGCTGTTCCTGCGCGATGCCCGCACCGCGGACGGCGAGCGCAGCGGCCTCTACCCGAACCTGTTCTCCGCGCACCCGCCGTTCCAGATGGACGCGAACTTCGGGATCGTCGCCGCGGTCGCCGAGTGCCTGGTGCAGTCCCATCGCGGGGAGATCGAGCTGCTGCCGGCGCTCGCCCCGCTGCTCGCCACCGGGTCCGTGCGGGGCCTGCGCGCCCGGCCCGGCGTGGTCGTGGACCTCGCGTGGGAGCAGGGGCGGCCGACGTCCCTCCGCCTCGCGGCGCTCGGCCCCGGCGCGGCCGGGGAGCACACGGTCCGCCTCGGCGCGGCACAGCTCCGGGTGGAGCTGCCGGCCGACGGCACGGCGGTCGAGCTGGGCGCGCACGAGCTGCGAGCCCTGGCCGGAGCACACTAGTCCCATGGCCACGATGACCGACATCGCCCGGGAGGCGGGCGTCTCGCTGAGCACCGTCAGCTACGCGCTCAGCGGCAAGCGCCCCATCTCCGATGCGACCCGCGCGCGGATCCAGTCCGCGATCGATCGGCTGGAGTACCACCCGACGGCGTCGGCCCGGGCGCTCGCGACCCAGCGCATGTCCCTGATCGGGGTCGCGGTGCCGCGGCACGAGCGGGTCGACGATCACGTGATCATGGAGTTCGTCGGCTCGATCCTCGAGGCGGCGCATGCGCACGACCACGACATCCTGCTGGTCGCGGCGGAGGACCACGCGCGCACCATGAAAGTCGCCGAGGAGGGCAAGGTCGATGCGCTGATCGTCATGGACCTGGTCGAGGAGGATCCGCGGCTCCCGGCGCTGTCCCGCCTGCCCCGGCCGGTGGTGCTGATCGGGTATCCGCAGGATTCCGGCGGCCTGGCCTGCGTGGACTTCGACTTCCTCTCCGGCACGATGCTCGCGGTGCGGGAGCTGGCTCGGCGCGGGTCCCGGCGGGTCGCCCTGATGGTGCCGCCGCTGCGGCCCGACGGCCCGGTGCCCACCTATGCGCGCCGGGCCCGGCTCGGCTACGAGATGGCCTGCCGGGAGCTGGACCTCGAGCCGCTGCTCATCGAGACCGGCCACGATCCGGAGGAGGTCGAGGCGGCCGTCCGGGCGCATCTCGCCGGGCACGGCGGGTCAGTCGCGGCCGACGACGGCCTCCCCGCCGACGGCCTGATCGTGCACCACGAGCGGGCGCTGCCTCCCCTGGCCCGCGCGCTCGCCGCGCAGCAGGTCTCGGTCCCGGAGGACCTGCAGCTCGTGGCGATCGCCCCGCGGGACGTGGCGCAGTCGGGACCGGCGGAGATGTCCTCGGTGGACCTCCCGATCCCGGCGATCGGCCGCACCGCGGTGACCATGGTGCTCGAGCTGCTCGGCGCCTCCGAGGTCGCCCCGCACTCGCGACTGCTCAGCCCGAGCTTCACCGCACGCGCCACCACCCGCGCCCTCTGAGGAGGACGCGGGTGGCGGGGTGACGTCGGCCCGTCGGCCGGAGGATCAGCCGAACTGGGCGGCGACCTCGTCGCGCAGGGTGGCCTGCGCCTCGGCGTTGGCCATGTCCACGTCGAGCACGGTCTGGTAGCCGAGACCCTCGGCGGTCGAGCGCATGGTCTCCAGGAGCGAGTCGAACTCGGCCTGGTCGCTCGCGAACGCCATCTTCCAGGAGTTCTCGACGATCACGGCCTTGACCTGGTTGCGGATGGTCTCCACCTCGGAGGAGTCCTCCGGCGCGACATAGCTCGCGCCGGTGCCGACCGCGACCATGTCGTTCGCGGTGAGGTACTCCATCGTGGTGGCGAAGCCGCCCATGCGCCCAGCCCAGTCCTCGACCAGCGGGTTGGAGACGGACTCCTGGTAGGTCTCCCACATCTTGTAGTTGTAGGGAGCACCGGTGTCGGGGTCGATGTCGTTGCCCAGCACGGTGGTGACGTTCAGCCAGGAGGAGCCGTCGATGTAGTCGCCGCCGCCCCACTCCGTGGGGACCTCCGCGCCGGCACCCAGCAGCGCCTGCCGGCCGAAGTCGGTCAGCTCGGGCTTGCCGTCGGCGTTGAGCTCCCAGGTGAGGCCCTGCGGACCTGCCGCACCCATGGTCTGGCTCGAGTTGGCGTACACGCCGGCGGGCGAGTACAGCCAGTCGATGAAGGCGGCGGCACGCTGCGGGTCCTCGGCGTCGGCGCCCACGGCGAACACCTGCTGGGCGCCGTAGACGGAGGCGCCGTAGGAGAAGATCTTCTGGTCCGCGAGGGGGGCGATCATGAAGCCCTTGCCCGCGGCCATGTTGTCCTCGGTGTTGTACGCGGCCTGCCCCTGCCAGGGCCAGAAGGAGAACAGCACCTGGCCGGCCTGGATCTTCGAGAACAGGGTGTCGTAGTTCTGGGTGGTGGACTCGGGGTCCATGATCCCCAGCTGGTTCGCGTCGAAGAACCACTTCAGCACGCGGATGTACAGCGAGTCCGGGTCGAGGATCGACTGGAAGTCGCTGCCGTCGGCCTTGGCGAGCACGAAGCCCACCTCGTCGTAGCCGTAGTAGCAGCAGGGCTGCTTGGCGTTGTTCATGTAGTTGCCGTCCCAGTCGGCGAACAGCGACAGGGCGTAGGTCTTCTTGCCGTTGTCCGCGGTGGGCAGCGCGTCCTGCATGGACTTGAGCACCGGCAGCAGGTCCTCGAGGGTGCCGATCTCGGGGTAGCCGACCTCCTTGTAGAGGTCCCAGCGCACGAACGGCCCGAAGGTGGGGTCGATGCCCTCGCTGGGCTCGGTGGGCTTGATCGAGGAGACCTGGGTGGGGATCGCGTAGATGCCGTCCGCGCCCTCGCTGGCCTTCTGCACCGCGGCGTCGAAGCGGGCGGCGTTGGTCATGTTCTCGTAGTACGGGGTGAGGTCGGCGACGAGCCCGCCGTCGATCAGCTCGTTGAGCTTCTGGCCCACGTCGGTGACGATGACGTCGCCGAGGTCGCCGGCCGCGACGCGGGTGTTGTAGAGGGTGTCGCCGCCGCCGGCCACGTTGGGCGCGATGACGTTGAGGGTGAGCGCGAACTCCTCCTTGACGAGGTGCCCGAACCAGCCGGGCTGGTTGCCCATCTGGTTGGCGAGCCCGTCGAAGACGTCGAAACTGAGCTCCTCGTCCCAGGACTCGGGGAACGGGCCCTCGGCGACGACGGCGTCGCCGCCGCCCGAGCAGGCCGCGAGGCCGAGGCCCGCGAGGGTGAGGCTGAGCCCGCCGCCGAGGACGGTGCGGCGGGAGGGACGGCGCCGGAGGGTGGGGGAACTGGTCATCGTTCTTCCTTTCAGGGGGCCATGCAGGGTGGGTGGGCGAGCACCGCCCGGCGAGGTCAGCCCTTGACCGCGCCGAGCATGATGCCCTTGACGAAGTACCGCTGGAACAGCGGGTAGATGAAGAGGATCGGCAGCACCACCACGACGGCGACGGTGGTGCGGATCGAGGTCGCGGTCTGCTGCGTGGCGGCGCCCGCGATGGCGGAGAGGTTGCCGCCGGACTGCTGGGCGGCCTGCGCCAGGCTGTCGGCCTGGTTGATGTACATGTAGAGCAGGAACTGCAGGGTGTAGAGGCTCTGATCCGTGACGTAGATCAGCGTGTCCTGGAAGCTGTTCCACTGCGTGACCGCGGAGAAGATCGCGACGGTCGCGAGGATCGGGGTCATGTTGGGCAGGTAGATCCGGAAGAAGACCTGCAGGATCCCGGCGCCGTCCATCTCCGCGGCCTCCTGCAGCTCCTGCGGCATGGACTCCACGAAGGTCTTCACCAGGATGATGTTGAAGGGCTGCACGATGAGCGGCAGCACGTACACCCAGAAGCTGTTCGTCAGGCCCAGCGACTTCATGATGATGAAGACGGGGATCAGGCCCGCGTTGAAGTACATGGTGATGACGACGGCGCGGTACCAGAAGGCGCGCTTCCACAGCCGGGGCTGGGTGAACATGAACCCGAGGTAGGCGGAGGCGAGCACGGTCGCGGCGGTGCCGATGACGGTGCGGGCGAAGGAGACCAGCGCCGCCTGCGGGAGGCCGTCGAGCTGGAAGACCTGCCGGTAGTTGTCCAGGTGCATGCCCTGGGGCAGGAAGCGGATGTCGCCGAGGGCGGAGACGTCGTTGGCGCTGACCGAGTTGATGATCAGGTAGTAGAAGGGGTAGCCGCACACGAAGGCGAGCAGCGCGAAGACCGCGCAGTTCACGATCGTGAAGGGCAGGTGGCCGCGGTGGCGGTCCAGGGATCCGCGCCGACGGGCGGGCGCCGGGCGGGACGCGCCGGACGGGGTCGGGGCGCCGGGGCTGGTGAGCTCGGTGGTGGTCATCTCGGTCCCCTCAGATCAGCGAGGTGCCGCGCACGCGCTTGGACAGCGCGTTGACGGACAGCAGCAGGGCGACGGAGATGAGGCTCTTGAGCATCCCGATCGCGGTGGCCAGCGACAGGTTGTTGCCCGTCATCCCGATGTTGTAGACGTACAGGTCCAGCACCTGGATCTGTTCGCGGTTGAAGGCGTTCTGGAACACGTAGTACTGCTCCATGCCGTTGTTGAGGATGTTCGCGATGGAGAGCATCAGCAGCACGAAGAAGGTGGGCATCAGCTGCGGCACGGTGATGTGCCACATGGTCTGGAAGCGGCCCGCGCCGTCGACCCGCGCGGACTCGTAGAGCGACTGGTCGATGCCGGCGATCGCGGCGAGGTAGAGGATCGCGCCCCAGCCCACGGTCTTCCAGATGCCCCAGGCGGCCATCTTCAGCCACACGTGCTCGTCGCTGTCGAGGAACTTGATCGGCTCGGTGATCAGGCCGATGTTCTCGAGCAGACCGTTGACCATGCCGGTGGTGGAGAACATCGAGAAGGCGATCATGTACACGAGCACCCAGGAGATGAAGTTGGGCAGCGTGGTGATGGTCTGGACGAGGTTCTTGAACCAGGTCGCCCGGATCTCGTTGAGGAACACGGCGAAGGCCAGCGGCAGCACCGAGGCGGCGATCCCGAGGAAGCTCATGGCCAGCGTGTTCAGCATGACCTGCACGATCTGCTGCACCTGGGTGGGAGAGCCGACGAGCATCTCGAACCACTGCAGCCCCACGAACTCGCTGCCGGCCAGGCCCCGCGCGGGGCGGTAGTCGAAGAGCGAGTAGATCCAGCCGTACAGCGGCAGGTAGCTGAACAGGAACACCAGCACCAGCAGCGGCAGGATGCTCAGGAACAGGCCGAACGACTGGCGTCGGTGGCTGGGCAGCGGCTTCGTGCCGGCGGTCCGGCCACGCCGACCGCGGCGGCTCGCGCGCGGCGACTCCTCCTGGGCGGCCTCGGTCGCGGCGACCGTGCCGATGCCGACGGGCGCCGCCATCAGTGCCGCGCTCCGGTCTCGATGCCGTCGGCGCTGCGGGCGCTCTGCGGCGAGCGCGCTCTCGTGCTGTCCACTCCGCACTCCCTCGTGGGTCGGCCGCGGGCGTCATCGCTCCCGCGGGGGTTTGTTAACTCGGAACACTAAGTGTGGGCCCCTCCCCCGTCAAGACTTTCTCCGAAGCGCTTCGATAACGAATCGGACGCGATTCGGGGGCGATGCGCGGACCGGCGGTCCGCGGGGCGGGGCGCACGGACAGCGGCTCGGGGGCGTCGCGGGAGGCCGCGCGGGGGCGGCCCGGGGTCAGACGGCGCTCGGGTGGCGGCGGTGGATGCCGCGCAGGATCAGGGCCGCGAGATAGCCCGCGACGCTCGCCCCGATCGTCGCCACCACCCACCCCGCGCCCGGCACCACGAGGGCGAGGGCCACGAGCGTGACGGGCAGCAGCACGAGCCCCGCGGTGCGCAGCGGCTCGGCCCCGGGCAGCAGCAGGGCGTTGCGGAGCGTCTGCCGCAGCGGCGCCCGGAAGGCGGCCACGAGGCCCATCGCCTGCAGCCACGCCCCCGCGAGATAGAGCGCCGCGAGCAGCGCGATCACGGCTCCGAGCAGGGACAACGGTCCGCCGAGGGTGAGCCAGAAGCGGGCGATGAAGAGCAGCGCGAGCATCGGCAGGCCGAGCGCGAGGTGGACCGCCGTGGCCCGGGGGAAGTCACGCACCAGGGCGCGGAGGAAGTCCCGCAGGAGGTGGCCGCGCTCCTCGTCGGCGTAGCGCAGGGTGACCTCGAGCAGCGCGCTGGTCGCGGCGCCGGCGGTGATCAGCGGGAGGCAGCACAGCAGGTACAGGAGGTTCAGCACCACGAAGGCCACGAAGGCGTTCAGGCCCTGGAGGGTCCGGTTCTCGAGGTCGATCGCCATGCTTCGGCTCCTTGGTCGCGCGCCGCGCGCCCGATCGGCGACGACATGCCGATGGTACGCGGGGACGCGCCCTGATCGACAGGGACTTGACGTCTCGATGTCGAAGCGATTCGATGGGGTCTGTCGTCCCGCGGCCCGAGGAAGGGTGGCGGGGACGCCCCCTCCTGCCGAAGGATCCTCCGCCATGACCCCTCGCTCCCGCACGCGCCGCACCGCCACCCCCGCACGCTCCGCCTCGGGCGCCGCCCACGGCGCCCCTGCGCGCGGCACGACGGGCACGGCCGGGCGCGGCTCCGCAGCACCCGCCGCTCCCGCTCCGCGCGAGATCGACCCGGCGGACGCCCGCCGCCTCGAGCGCGCCCGCGAGCTCGCCGCCGCGATGACCCCGGCGGAGCGGATCTCCCTGCTCCACCAGTACTCCCCCGGCGTGGAGCGCCTCGGCATCGGCCCCTTCGTGACCGGCACCGAGGGCGTGCACGGGCTCGCCTGGCGCGGTGCCGCGACCCAGTTCCCGCAGCCCGTCGGCCTCGCCGCGACCTGGGACCGGGAGCTGCTGGCCGCCGCCGCGGGCGTCGTCGCCGAGGAGGTCCGCGAGCTGCGCGCGAGCGACCCGTCGGTCTCCCTCACCGTCTGGGCACCCGTGGTGAACCTGCTGCGCCACCCGCTGTGGGGCCGCACCGAGGAGGCCTACTCGGAGGATCCGCTGCTGACCGCCGAGCTGGGCACGGCCTACTCGCGCGGCCTGCGCGGGCCCGGCGCGACCTGGCGCACCGTCCCCACCCTCAAGCACTTCCTCGCCTACTCGAACGAGACCGATCGCTGCGCGACCAGCTCCGACCTCTCCGGCCGCGTGCTGCACGAGTACGAGCTGCCGGTCTACACCGGCCCCGTCGCCGAGGGCGTCGCGGGCTCCGTGATGCTCGCCTACAACCTGGTCAACGGGCGCCCCGCGCATCTCACGGAGCTGCTCGAGACCCAGCTGCGCGCGGTCCTGCCCGACCCCGATCTGCTGTTCGCGGTGACCGACGCGGGCGCCCCCTCGAACCTCTTCCGCAGCCAGCGCGTGGTGGGCACGGCCGCCGAGGCGTACGCGGCGATGCTGCGCGCGGGCGTGGACTCCTTCACGGACCACGACCGCGATTCGACCGAGACCGTCACGGCGCTCACCGAGGCGCTCGAGCGCGGGCTGATCGAGGAGTCCCACCTCGAGCGGGCCGTGGTGCGCCAGCTCGTGGCCCGAGCCCGCACCGGGGAGCTCGCCGAGCTGATGGGCGAGGACCCGTCGGCGGCCGACGCGCCCGCCCCCGGGGTCCCCGCCACCCGCGCCGCGCGCCGGGAGCTGTCCCGCGAGATCGCGACCCGTGCCGCGGTGCTGCTCTCGCGCCGCGACGAAGGCGCCCTGCCGCTGCCGGAGGGACCGATCGCCCTCCTCGGCGCGCAGGCGGAGGAGGTCCACCACGACTGGTACAGCGGCGACTTCCACGAGGTCACCTCGCTCGCGGAGGCGCTCGAGGAGCGGCTCGGCGCGGAGTCCGTGCGCCGCGCGACCGGCCGCGACACCGTGACCCTCGCGGTGCTCGACCCCGCGGCGCCGGCACTCCCCGGCGCGGATCCCACGGGCGGAGCCGCTCCTGAGCCGCTGCACCGGGCGGCCGACGGCGCGCTGCGCGCGGACCGCGCCGCCGCGCACCCGGCCGCCCCCGTCCCCGCCCCGGAGCCCCTGGTCGTGGTCGATCTCGGCGAGGACGTGATCGCCCTGCGCGCCGCGGCCGACGACCGCTACCTCGCCCCCGATGACCGCGGCCGCCTGGGCCTGCGCTCGAGCGCGATCGGCGGCTGGGTCGTGCAGGAGACCTTCCACCGCACCGTGGACGAGGGCGGGGACTGGACCCTGCGCCACCTGGGCAGCGGGCGGATGGTCGGCATCGAGTCCTTCACCGGCGACCTCGTGCTCACCACCTCCCTGCCCGGCTCCGCCGCGCCGCTGCGGCCGACGGTCCTCGAGGACGGCCGCGCCGCCGTCCGGGAGGCCGTCGACGGGGCCCGGGCCGCGGTGCTCGTGGTCGGCAACGACCCGCACGTCCACGGCCGGGAGACCGAGGACCGCCCCCATGCGCGGCTCGCGGCCCCCGATCTCGTCGCGGCCGAGGCCCTCGCCGATCTCGCGGGCGAGGTGGCGACCGTCCTGGTGATCACCTCCTCCTATCCCTACGACCTGGGCGGGCTCGAGGAGCGGATCGGTGCTGTGGTGTGGTCCTCCCACGCCGGGGAGACGGAGGGCGAGGCCCTCGCGGACCTCCTCACCGGGGCCCGTGACTTCAGCGGCCGCCTCGCCCAGACCTGGCCGGACGCCTCCCCGCTGCCCTCGGTCCTGGACTACGACGTGATCGGCACCGGCTCGACCTACCTCTACGGCCAGGGCGCGCGCTTCCCCTTCGGACACGGACTCGCCGTGGACCCCACGAGCTGGCCCGAGGCCTCGCTCGCCACCGGTCCCGCGGGGATCACCGCCCGGGTGCGGGTCGCCGCCCCGTCCGAGAGGCGCACCGCCGGACCGCTCCACGAGGTGGTGCAGGTGTACGCGGACGTCCCCGCCGAGTCCTTCTCGCGGCGGCGCTACGCCGTGCCGACCACCCGGCTGATCGGCTTCGCGAGCGTGGCCGTCCCCGAGGTGGGATCGGCGGAGGCCGTCGTCGAGATCCCCTGGCAGCGGCTCGCCCTGTTCGCCCCCGACCTCGACGCCTGGGAGCTGCCCGACGGACCGGTCACCGTGCGCCTGGCCCGTTCGTCGGCCCGCACCGAGACCGCCGAGGTGCTGCACGTGCCCGCCGCGGTGCGCGCGGAGCCGGTGCCCGCGGCCGGGTCGCCGACAGGCGGGCCGACGTCGGAGGCCTCGACGCTGATCCCGGCTGCCCGCGCCGAGGAGACCGTGGGCCTGCTGCGCAGCGCCGCGACCCTGCTCGAGGGCACCGTGCTGCGCCCTGTCGTTCCGGCCCTCGGCGGCACTGCCGAGTTCGTGCTCCCCGCGGGCACGACCGTGTTCGCCGGTGAGCTCGAGGGCGACGGCGAGGGCACAGTCGAGCTCGTCGACCCGACCACCCCGTCTGCTGCGTCGGCCGTGCCGGACCTCTCACCCCTGCCCTTCCCGCATGTCGTCCCCGCGGACGGCGACCGCCCCACCGGCCGCGTGCGCGTGCGCCTCACGGGCCGGGCCGCGCTCGTCGGCCTGCGCGTCACGCACCCCTGAACCCCCTTCCCCACCGAGGAGACCCGCCCCATGAAGTTCACCGACGGCTACTGGCTGCTGCGCGAGGGCGTGACCATGCTGCGTCCCGCCGAGGTCCACGACCACGAGGTGCTCGGCGCCGAGCTGCGCGTCCACGCCCCCGTGAAGCGCATCGTCACCCGCGGCGACACCCTGAACACCCCCGTGATCGAGGTGTCCTTCACCGCGCCGCGGGAGGACGTCATCGCGGTGCGCATCCGGCACTTCGCCGGCACCCCCGCGCCGCTGCCCCGCTTCGCGCTCGAGACGGCGAGCACTGCCGTCGACCCGGAGATCACGCACGACGAGGAGTCGGGCACCGTCACCTACCGCTCCGGGCGGCTCGCCGCGCGCGTGGCCCTCTCCGGCCCCTGGCACGTGGAGTATCTGTGGGACGGCGAGCTCCTGACCAGCTCGACCGCGCGCTCGATCGGCTATGCGCAGGTCGAGGGCGCGGGCCCGCACGTGCTCGAGCAGCTGTCCCTCGACGTGGGCGAGCAGATCTACGGCCTCGGCGAGCGCTTCGGCGCCTTCGTGAAGAACGGCCAGAGCGTGGACATCTGGAACGCCGACGGCGGCACCAACTCCGAGCAGGCGTACAAGAACGTCCCCTTCTTCCTCTCCTCCCGCGGCTACGGCGTGCTCGTAAACGACGCGGGGCCGGTCTCCTTCGAGGTCGGCTCCGAGAACGTCGCGGCGACGCAGTTCTCGGTGCCCGGCGAGGAGCTGCGCTACGAGGTCTACGGCGGCGGCAGCCCGCTCGCGGTGATCGACCGGTACACCGCCCGCAGCGGCCGCCCGCCGCAGCTGCCGGAGTGGAGCTTCGGCCTGTGGCTGTCGACCTCCTTCACCACGCAGTACGACGAGGAGACGGTGCTCTCCTTCGTGGACGGCATGGCCGAGCGCGGCATCCCGCTGAGCGTCTTCCACTTCGACTGCTTCTGGATGCGCGGCTTCCACTGGTCGGACTTCACGTGGGATCCGACCACTTTCCCCGACCCCCGCGGGCTGATCGCGAAGCTGCACGAGCGGGGCCTGAAGGTGTGCGTGTGGATCAACCCGTACATCGCCCAGCGCTCGCACCTCTTCGCGGAGGGCGCCGAGCTCGGCCACCTGGTGCGCCGCACCGACGGCGCCGTCTGGCAGACCGATCTGTGGCAGGCCGGGATGGGCCTGGTGGACTTCACCAGCCCCGCCGCGCGGGAGTGGTTCGCGGGGAAGCTCGGCGCGCTGATCGACGACGGCGTGGACTCCTTCAAGACCGACTTCGGGGAGCGGATCCCCACGGACGGCGTGGTGTGGGCCGACGGCTCCGATCCCCTGCGCATGCACAACCACTACGCGCAGCAGTACAACGAGGTGGTCTTCGACCTGCTGCGGGAGCGGCGCGGGGAGGGCGAGGCCGTGGTCTTCGCCCGCTCGGCGACCGCGGGCGGGCAGCGGTTCCCGATCCACTGGGGCGGGGACTGCGAGTCGACCTACGTCGCGATGGCGCAGTCGCTGCGCGGCGGGCTGTCGCTGGTCTCCTCGGGCTTCGGCTACTGGTCCCATGACATCGGCGGCTTCGAGGGCACGCCGGATCCGACGCTGTTCATGCGCTGGGTCGCCTTCGGCCTGCTCAGCTCGCACTCGCGGCTTCACGGCTCGAGCTCCTACCGGGTGCCGTGGCAGTTCGGCGAGGAGGCGGTCACCGTGATGCGCGAGTTCGCGGAGCTGAAGAGCCGCCTCTTGCCGTACCTGCTGGACGCGGCGGCGGTCACCACCGCCACCGGCGCCCCGGTGATGCGCCCGATGGTCATGCAGTTCCCGGAGGATCCGGCCTGCCGCACCCTCGACACGCAGTACATGCTCGGCGAGGACCTGCTGGTCGCACCCGTGTTCACCGCCTCCGGCGAGGTGGACCTGTACCTGCCGGCGGGCCGCTGGGTGCACCTGCTGGACGGTGAGGTGGTCGAGTCCGGTCAGGGCGAGGAGTCCGACGGGGGCCGCTTCCTGCGCCGCCGCTACGACGTGCACTCGCTGGGGCTGTTCGCCCGCGAGGGCTCCGCCCCGCTCGCGCTGCTCGCGGGCGACGGAGCATCGGGCGCGGCCGGTGCCGACGCGGGGTCCGGGCGATGACCCGCGGCGACTACGCGCCCGCACAGGTCCTCTTCGGCGGCGACTGGAGCCCCGAGCAGTGGGACCCGGCGACCTGGGACGAGGACCTCGCGCTGATGCGCCGGGCGAAGGTGAACACGGTGACCCTCGGGGTGTTCTCCTGGTCGGCGCTCGAACCGACCGAGGGCGCCTTCGTCACCGACTGGCTCGATGAGATCCTCGAGCGCATCACCGCCGCGGGGATCGGCTTCTTCCTCGCCACCCCCACCGCCTCGCCGCCGCCGTGGTTCACCCGCGCCCATCCCGACGCCCTGCCGGTGCGGCCCGACGGCACCCGTCTCACCCACGGCTCGCGGGACACCTATGCGATCAGCGCCCCCGCCTACCGGGAGGCCTCGCGGCGGATCGCCCGCCGCCTCGCCGAGCGGTACGGGTACCACCCGGGTCTGCGCGGCTGGCACCTGCACAACGAGTACGGCACCCTCGACCACGGCCCGCACGCTGAACGCGCCTTCCAGGCCTGGCTCGCGCGCCGCTACGGCACGATCGAGGCCCTGAACCGGGCCTGGACCACGGCCTTCTGGTCCCAGGGCTATGCCGACTTCGCGGAGATCACCCCGCCGCGCGCGACCCAGTACCTGCCCAACCCCGCCCAGGCGATCGACTTCCGCCGCTTCAGCTCCGACGAGATGCTCGCGGCGATGGTCGAGCAGCGCGAGGAGATCCGCGCCGTCGGCTCGACCGCCCCGGTGACCACCAACTTCATGCTCCCCACCTGGAACCATCTCGAACAGTGGTCCTGGGCGGACGAGCAGGACGTGGTCTCCCTGGACCACTACCTCGACACCGTCGGCCCCGACGCGGAGGCGCACGTCGCCTACGGCTCGGACCTCGCCCGCTCCTGGTCGGGCGGGCCGTGGGTGCTCATGGAGCAGAACGCGCGGGGGATCCGCGTGGACGGCCGCACCCTCGCCAAGGGCGCGGACCGCATGATCCGCCACTGCCTCGGCTACATCGCCCGCGGCTCCCAGTCCTCGCTGTTCTTCCAGTGGCGGCAGAGCGCGGGCGGCTCCGAGCAGTGGCATGGCGCGCTCGTCCCCCACGCCGGCGGCGACACGCGGGGCTTCGCCGCGGTCGAGCGGCTCGGCGGGATCCTCGAGCGGCTCGCCCCGGTGACCGCGCTCCCGGCCGACGGCCCGCTGGTGCGCTCGGAGGTGGGCATCCTCTGGCACGCCGATGCCTGGTGGGCGCTCGAGACCCCGGACCTGCCCTCCTCCCACCTCTCCTACTCGGCGGAGGTCCGGGCGACCCACCGCTCCTTCTGGCGCGCGGGGATCCCCGTGGACTTCGTGCGTCCCCTCGCGGACCTCTCCGCGCACCGCCTGCTGGTCCTCGCCGCGCAGTACCCGCTGAGCGACGCGCAGGTGACCTGGCTCGAGGAGTTCGTGGAGGGCGGCGGCGAGCTCGTCGTCACCTACCTCAGCGGTCTCGCCGACGAGCACCTGCGCATCGCGACCGGCGGCTATCCCGGCCGGCTGCGGGAGCTGCTGGGCGTGCGCGGCGAGGAGCTGCTGCCGCTGCCCGCCGGGGAGCGGATCACCCTCTCCGACGGCTCCGAGGCCGAGGGCTGGACCGAGCTGCTCGAGACGACCGACGCCGAGGTGCTCGCCGCCTACACCCACGGGGAGCTCGCCTCCCTGCCCGCGATCACCCGCGCCCGGCGCGGCGCGGGACGGGTCACCTATGTCTCCGCCGGCTGGACCCAGGAGGCGCGGGACCAGCGCCTGTCCGCCCTCGCCGCGGAGCTCGGCATCACCCCCACCCTGCCGGGCGCGGCGGAGCGGGGGCTCGAGGCGGTGCGCCGTCGGTCCGCCGGCGCGGACCACCTGTTCCTGCTCCACCACGGCGCGGCGCCGGTGACCGTGCGCGCCGACGGGCAGGATCTGCTCAGCGGCGACTCCGCGACCGGCGGCCTGCACCTCGAGCCCGGCGGGAGCGCCGTGCTGAGCCTCGCCCCGGACGCCCCGATCACCCTGCTGGAGGACTGACATGGCCCTGTTCGACCTGCCGCTCGAGGAGCTGCACCGCTATCGCCCGGAGCTGTCCGAGCCCGCGGACTTCGACGACTTCTGGGCGGGCACCCTGGACCGCGCCCGCGAGCACGAGGTGCTCGAGGACGTGGTCGACGTGGAGACCGGTCTCGACCTGGTGGAGACCTTCGACGTCACCTTCCGCGGGCACGACGGCGCCCCGATCCGCGCCTGGTACCTGCGGCCCGCGGGCGCCGCGGCGAAGCTCCCCGTGGTGGTCGAGTACATCGGCTACGGCGGCGGGCGGGGCCTGCCGCTCGAGCACCTGCTGTGGCCCGCGGCTGGCTACGCGCACCTGGTGATGGACACCCGCGGCCAGGCCGGGGCCTGGGGCAACGGCGGCGACACCGTCGACCCGGGCGGCTCGGGCCCCGCGGCGCCCGGCTCGATGACCCGCGGCCTCGCGGACCCCTCCACCTCGTACCTGACCCGGCTGATGACCGACGCCGCCCGCGCCGTGGACGCCGCGCGGGCGCTGCCGGGCGCCGACGGGCGCGTCGCCGTGACCGGCAACAGCCAGGGCGGCGGCCTCGCCCTCGCCGCGGGCGGACTGGTCCCGGACGTCGACGCGGTGATGGCGAACGTGCCCTTCCTGTGCCAGATCCGCCGCGCGATCGACATCACCGACAACGACCCCTACCGGGAGATCGTGCGCTACCTGGCCAGCAACCGCCATCAGCAGGCCGCGGTCGAGCGGACCCTCGGCTACGTCGACGCGGTGCACTTGGGCCGCCGCTCCCGCGCGCGGGCCCTGTTCTCGGCGGCGCTGCGGGACATGACCTGCCCGCCCTCGACCGTGTTCGCGGCCTTCAACCACTGGGGCGGGGCGAGCGGCACCGACCCCGAGCGGGACATCGAGGTCTACCCGTGGAACGACCACGAGGGCGGGGCCGCGGTGCAGAACGCACTGCAGATCCGCTGGCTCACGGAGCGGATGCCGGTGCGGGTGGGCTGAGCCGGAGCAGTTCAGGTGTGTTGTCGCGCCGCGATCGTCACCTCGCCGCGAAAGCCCGCGGCATGTAACGCGAGGACGGCGAGGTCGATGAGATGAGCTCCATGCAGCTCGGACCATCTCATCTCCTCGAAGAGCAGGCTCACACCGGACGACGTGGCCTCGGTCGAACAGGGATAGTCCCTCCCTCCCAGGGAGAGGAGCTCCTGGACTGCTCCCCCGAGCTGGTCTGCAGAGGGGAGGATGTCGGGGTCCGTCGATGACGGGCAGTGCAGCGACACCCTGATTCCCTCTGCACTGTCGGTGCGATGGGCGAGGTTGGCGATCCAGCTCCTCGGCTGCCAGCTCGGTTCGAAGTCGGTGATCTCGGTCAATACCCGCAAGCCGGTGATCTCGACCCGGCCACAGGTCCGGAGCACCTGCGAGACGCTGAGGACCAGGCCCGTCAAGAGGGCGTTCTCGGCGGGTGCAGTCGCCTCGATGATCGCCAGCGGCTCTTCAGCTCTCGAGGCATCACGGAGCTGGGCGTCGAGCCCGGAGAACCACCCGGATCGCCCTTCCGGCGGCCAGAGGATCCGTCCGTACGCGACCAAGAGGCTCCAGAGGTCCTCCTCGCCACGCCCCCCTTCCGCCAGCGGCCCGCCCGGATCGATCTGCAGCTCACCGAGTACCTCGAGCCGGGTCATCGAGCCTCCACATGCGGGAAAGGGATCAGACCGTGCATGCCAGGGTCTTCACGCTGTAAGCCCTTGCGGGTCCGTCGATGACACCGTGCACATCGACGTCGACCATGTTCCGGAACTGGTTCTTCTGCGGACCCTTGCACGCGAAACGCGCCTTCGCCCTCTTGGCCCCACCGCAGCCGGGGTACACGTCCTTCTGCCCACTCGCGACGGTTCTCCACGTACTTCCCGACTTCACCTGCAGCCAGACCTTCACGGTTGCCTTCCTCCCCTTCAGTTTCGAGCCGTTCAGCCCGAGCTTCCAGCATCCGTGCACAGACACTTCGCTCCCTGACAGGTGCGGATATTCAGCGATGGTGTCGAAGGTTCCCACCGTCGGCTTTCTTGCCGCGATGGAAGACCCACCACCTTCGACTTCAGGGCTCCACGAATCCTCGACCACGCTGGGAGACGTGCCGTCGACCGCGTACCGCTGCAGAACCCCCTGATCCATACTGGTCACGCTGCGATCAACACTGTCTACCTCATCGGCGCTGGCAGACGCCCCCACCACAAGAAGAGCCCCCGCAATCACCATCGTGATCGCGCGACTGCCGCATTACTTCATAGCGCCCCTCTTCGAGGATTTCATCAGCTCCCTCTCAGCCAGCTCGGAGACTAGCAGTCGGGGCTGGCGCGGCGGCGGCCCGTCCGCCGCGCTCAGCCGCGCCGCGCGAGGGCCAGCGCCGCGGCGCCGACCGCGCAGGGGTGCGGCTGCACCGTCGAGACCCTCAGCCGGGTCCCGGCGGGCAGGTGCGCGGTCATCGCCTCGAGGTAGAGCCGCGGCGCCATCGCCACGCTCGTTCCGGAGAGCACCACCTGGGCGACCCCGAGCGGCTCGATCAGCGCGCCGACGGCGCGGGCGATCCGCTCGGCGCCCGCGACCACCACGGCGCTCGCCTCGGCATCGCCGTGGGCGGCGGCCTCGGTGAGCCGGGCGTGGGCGGTGATCACCCGCTCCTCCACGGCGTCCAGGTCGATGTGCCGCCCGAGGCCCGCGGCGAGCGCCCGCTCGACGTCGGCCGTGCAGCCCGCCTCCGGCACGGGCAGGATCCCGGGCGACTCGCCCCACGGCAGCAGGGGGCGGCCGTCGAGCAGCAGGGCCACGCCGACGGTGGGTCCGAGGTGGACGGTCAGGCACGGCTCGCCGCCGTCCTGCTCCCCCACCCAGTCGCTGCCGAGCCCCGCGCAGACCGCGGCCGTGCCCCGCACCACCCTCTGGCCGGTGAGCTCCTCGACGTGCGCGGCCAGCTCCTCGATCCCCGCGGAGCGGGGGCGCAGGTCCGTCAGGCCCACGCCCTGGAAGGCCGCCCGCTCGGAGCGATCGAAGGCCCCGAGCGCGGCCAGCGCGGCCTCGAGCCGTTCCCCGGTGCGCACCGGCTCCTCGTCGGCGACCAGGGGCAGCATCACCCTCCCCCGCAGCGCACCACCGATCCCCATGGCGACCAGGGCGATCCGGTCGCTCTCGACCGTGCAGCCGATCGCCCAGCGGGAGGTGGTGGAGACCCGCAGCAGGGAGGCGGGCTTGCCGCCCGTGGAACGGGCGCGGCCGCTCTCGACCACGAGCCCGTCGGCGAGCAGGCGCTTGACCGAGTTGGTGACGGTCGCCGGGGTCACCCCGAGCTCCCGGGCGATCGCGATGCGCGTGGTGTCGGGGACCCGACGGATCGCGTCGAGGATCGCGGCGTCGGTCGCGGCGCCGCTGCGAGCGGTGAGAGCGGGCACGGGGAGCCCCTGTCTGTCGCGGGTCGATGGTGCGCTCTGATCGTGACGTCTTCGTGACGGGAGCGGAGGGGGTTTCGGTGTTGACGCGACGTGAAGATGGTCGCATACTCCAATCACTTCATTAACTTACTGAAGTTAGTCGCACCGCCGCGTCACCAGGAGAGCAACGATGCACCTTTCCCGTCGGACCTTCGCCGCCGCCTCCCTCGCCACCATGCCGCTCGCGCTCGCCGCGTGCTCCGGGCAGTCCAACCTGGACACCGGCTCCGGGGAGGGGTCGGACCTCCCGATCGTGAACTGCTACAACGGCGCGGGCGCCGGGTTCACCAAGAACTTCAACCCCCACTCCCCGACCGTGCTGAGCATGGTCCAGGGCCTCATCTACGAGCCGCTCTTCTACTACAACCCCCTCGCCGCGATCGACGTGGACCCCGTCCCGCAGCTCGGCGAGAGCTTCGAGTGGAACGAGGACGGCACGGTCCTCACCGTGACCGTCCGCTCCGGCGCGACCTGGACCGACGGCACCGCCTTCACCGCGAACGATGTCGCCTTCACCTTCAACGCCATCAAGGACAACGCGACCCTGAACCCCGCCGGCGCGGCCCCGGGCGCCGAGGCGACCGACGACACCACCGTCGTGCTCACCTACCCCGCACCCGCCTTCGTCGAGGGTCCGAACGCCCTGGGCCGCACCTGGATCATCCCCGAGCACCTGTGGACCGACGTCGAGGACCTCGCCACCTACACCAACGAGGAGCCGATCGGCACCGGCCCCTTCTCCCTCGGCGACTTCACCCCCGAGTCGTACCTGCTCAGCGCCAACACCTCCTACTGGGAGGAGGGCAAGCCCGCGATCGGCGGCGTGCGCGTGCAGTCCCTCTCCGGCAACCAGTCCGCGACCGACAAGTGGCTCGCCGGCGAGATCGACTACACCTCGACCTCCATGCCGAACCTCGACGAGCACGTCGCGAACAACCCCGACCTCAGCTACACCAACTCCCCCACCTCGCAGTGCGCCCTGTTCGCCGCGAGCAACCCGGAGCTGGGCTGCGAAGGTCCGCAGACCGATCCCGCCGTGCGCCGCGCCCTCTACCTCGGCATGGACCGCGAGCAGCTCTCCGCGCTCGCCTTCTACGGCCTCGGCACCGACATCTCCCCCGCCTTCGGCCTCCCGGAGCGGGACGTGGACTTCATCGACCCCTCGATCGACGTCGCCCCCTGGAACGCGGACGTCGAGGGCGCCCGCGCCGCCCTCGAGGAGGCCGGCTACGCGGAGGGCTCCGACGGCGTCTACGCGAAGGACGGGGTGCGGGTCTCGATGACCATCAGCTGCCCCACCGGCTGGTCGGACTTCGTGACCGCCCTCGACACCCTCGCCGAGCAGTACAAGGCCGTGGGCATCGAGCTGATCCCCCAGCAGGTCTCTGTCAACGAGTGGAACGACGCGAAGTCGACCGGCAACTTCCAGCTGGTCATCGACTCGCTCGGCCAGGGCCCCGCCCCGGATCCGTACTACCTCTACCACACCTTCTTCTCCACCGAGACGACGGTGCCCGTGGGCGAGAACGGCAACCCGTACCAGAACTCGGCCCGCTTCTCCGACCCGGAGGTGGACGCCGCCCTC
This sequence comes from Brachybacterium sp. B718/18, assembly GCF_055454375.1. NCBI lineage: Bacteria > Bacillati > Actinomycetota > Actinomycetes > Micrococcales > Dermabacteraceae > Brachybacterium > Brachybacterium sp. B718/18. The sequence goes on from NZ_JBVDDO010000002.1 coordinate 459,282, forward strand.
GCCGCCGCCGCGGGCACCGACGATCCCGAGGTGAAGAAGCAGCAGTACGCGATCATCCAGCAGATCATCGTCGAGAACATGCCCTACATCCCGGTGCTGATCGGCTCGAGCCTCACCGAGTACAACAACTCCCGCGTGACCGGCTGGCCCACGCAGGAGGACCTCTACTGCTACCCGATGTCCTGGTCCGCCCCGGACAACGCCCAGGTCCTCAAGACCGTCGTCCCCGTCTGACGGCCCCGGGCGCCCGCGCCCTCCCGACCCGTCGACGAAAGGACCGCGGTGCACATCCTGCGGAAGCTCGGCTTCTACCTGGTCGCCCTCTGGGCGGCCGTGACCCTCAACTTCTTCATCCCCCGCCTGCTGCCCGGCAGCCCGGTCGACGCCGTGCTCTCCAAGCTCGCGCTGCGCGGCCCCGTCTCCCCCGAGACCCGCTCAGCGATCGAGGTCATGCTCGGCGCCGACGACCAGGGGCCCCTGATCCAGCAGTACGTGCAGTACCTGGGGAACCTGCTGCGCGGCGACTTCGGGGTGTCGGTGACCTACTTCCCGACCCCGGTCTCGCAGGTCGTGGGGCAGTCCCTGCCCTGGACCCTGGTGCTCGTGGGCGTCTCCACGATCATCACCTTCCTGATCGGCATCACGCTCGGCACGATCGCCGGCTGGAAGCGCGGCACCTGGCTGGACTCCCTCATCCCCGCCACCACGATCCTGCAGTCGGTGCCCTACTTCTGGCTCGCTCTGCTGTTCGTGTACGCGCTGAGCGTGAATCTGCACCTGTTCCCGATCTCGGGCGGCTACGACGTGACCCTGGTGCGGCCCGCGCTCGACTACCCCTTCATCTCCAACGCGATCTACTACGCCTTCCTGCCCGCGCTCACGATCGTGCTGAGCTCGCTGGGCGGCTGGCTGCTGGGGATGCGCAACATGATGGTCTCGACCCTCAGCGAGGACTACATCCTCACCGCCGAGGCGAAAGGCCTGCACCCGCGCCGGATCATGCTCACCTACGCCGCGCGCAACGCGGTGCTGCCGAGCGTCTCCGGCTTCGCGATCTCGCTCGGCTTCGTGGTCTCGGGATCGATCGTCGTCGAGTCGGTGTTCTCGTACCCCGGCATCGGCTTCACCATGCTGCAGGCCGTGCAGAACAACGACTACTCGCTCATGCAGGGCCTGTTCCTCATCATCACCGTCTCGGTGCTGGCGGCGAACCTCGCCGTGGACCTGCTCTACGGCGTCATCGATCCGCGCACCCGGGCGCGGGGCTGAGGAGGAGCCATGTCCGTCATCACCGAAGAATCCGCCCAGATCGGGGCCGACGAGCCGAAGCAGGCCACCCCGTCGGCCCGCCGGAAGCGGCCCGCCGCGACCCTCGTCATCGGCGTCGGCATCGTCGTCCTGATCGTCCTGTTCGGGCTCATCGCCCCCTTCGTCACGCAGAACCCGCTGGCCGTCTCCAACGACGGCATGCAGCCGCCGAGCGCAGCCCACCTGCTGGGCACCACCCAGACCGGCCAGGACGTCCTCGCCCAGCTCGCCCACGCGACCCGCGGCTCGCTCCTGGTGGGCATCCTGGTCGCGGTGCTCGCCCTGTTCCTCTCCGCCTTCTTCGGCATCCTCGGCGGCTACCTCGGCGGCTGGCTCGACGAGGTGTTCTCCCTGTTCACCAACGTGGTGCTGATCCTGCCGGGGCTGCCGCTGATGATCGTGATCGGCTCCTACGTGGAGCAGCGCGGCCTGCTGCTGATCGCCTTCGTCCTGGCGATCACCTCCTGGGCGGCCTCGGCCCGCGTGCTGCGCTCGCAGACCCTCTCGATCCGCACCCGCGACTACGTGCACGCCGCCCGCATCGCCGGTGAGAAGCCGTGGCGGATCATCTCCGTGGAGATCCTGCCGAACCTGCTGCCGGTGATGTCCAGCGGCTTCGTGTTCGCGCTGATCACCGCGATCCTCGGCGAGGCGGGTCTGAGCTTCATCGGCCTCGGCGTGGTGGGCACCCAGACCTGGGGCTCGATGCTGTTCTACGCCCAGAACGGCCAGGCCCTGACCCTCGGCGGCTGGTGGTGGTTCGTGCCGCCGGGCTTCATGATCGCGGCGCTCGGCTGCGGCCTGTCGCTGATCAACTTCTCGATCGACGCGATCATCAACCCCCGCCTGCGCAACGCCCCCGCGAACGCGCGCCGCGTGCGGAAGGCCCAGAAGGAGGCGGCGGCATGAGCGAGCCCGTCGACGAGATCATCCCCGACCTCGAGCAGGTCCGGGCGACCGACGGCCACGAGGTCGCGACCGCGGAGCCCGTGCTGACCGTGCGGGACCTCGACGTGGTCTACGAGGTGGCCCAGCCGGTGCACGCGGTCAAGGGCGCGAGCCTGACCCTGCACCGCGGCGAGGTGCTCGGCCTCGCCGGCGAGTCCGGCAGCGGAAAGACCACCCTCGCGTACGGCCTGAACCAGCTGCACCGGCCGCCGGCCCGGATCACCGGCGGCAGCGTCACCTTCCACGGTCGTGACGGCGACGAGGTGGATGTCCTCGCCCTCGAGGGCGAGGCGCTGCGCGCCTTCCGCTGGTCGAAGATCGCGATGGTCTTCCAGGGGGCGATGAACTCCCTGAACCCGGTCATCTCGGTGAAGGCCCAGCTGGAGGACGTGTTCACGACGCACCGCCCGCAGATGGGCGCGGCCGAGCGGCGCCGCCGCTGCGAGGAGCTGCTCGAGCTCGTGGGTGTGGATCCCTCCCGCATCACGGCCTTCGCCCATGAGCTCTCCGGCGGCATGCGCCAGCGCGTCATGATCGCGATGGCGCTGGCCCTGGACCCCGAGCTGATGATCATGGACGAGCCGACGACGGCGCTCGACGTCGTGGTCCAGCGCGAGATCCTGCAGGAGATCCTGCGGCTGCGGCAGGAGCTCGGCTTCGCGGTCGTGTTCATCACCCACGACCTCCCGATGCTGCTGGAGATCTCCGACCGCATCGCCGTGATGCGCCGCGGGGAGATCGTCGAGCTCGACACCGCCGAGAACCTGTACTTCGCGCCGCAGCACGCGTACACCCGCCGGCTGCTGGGCTCCTTCCCCTCGCTCACCGGCTCGACGGGGGACTTCCTCCGCGCCGGCTACTCCCCGGAGGAGACGCGATGACCACGCTGACCGCCACCGATATCTCCAAGACCTATCTGCTGCGCAACGGCCTGCGCTTCTCGCGGCTGCAGGCCGTGAAGGAGGTGTCCTTCGAGCTGTCCCCGGGGCGCACCCTCGCGCTCGTGGGCCAGTCCGGCTCGGGCAAGTCCACGATCGCGAAGCTCCTGATGCAGCTGGAGACCCCCACCTCCGGCAGCCTGTTGCTGGACGGGGCGCCGATCGGCCGTCACGGCCGGGCCCTCGCCGACTACCGCCACCAGGTGCAGATGGTCTTCCAGGACCCCTTCGCCTCCTTGAACCCGTACCACTCGATCGCCCACCACCTGGTGCGTCCGCTGCTGCTGCACGGGCGGGCCACGTCGGCGACCGCCCGCGGGGCGGCGAAGGAGCTGCTCGAGCGGGTGAACCTGCCGTCGGACGAGGCCTTCCTCGAGCGGCGCCCGCACGAGCTGTCCGGCGGGCAGCGTCAGCGCGTGGCGATCGCCCGCGCCCTCGCCCCGGGACCGAGCGTGCTGGTGGCCGACGAGCCGGTGTCGATGCTCGACGTGTCGGTGCGGCTCGGCGTGCTGAACCTGCTCGCCCGCCTCCAGCAGGAGGAGGACCTGGCGATGCTCTACATCACCCACGACCTGGCCACGGCACGGCACTTCTCCGACGAGATCATGGTGATGTTCGAGGGGCGGGTGGTGGAGCGCGGCCCGGCCGACGACGTCATCCTCTCGCCGCAGCAGGAGTTCACCCGCCGCCTCCTCGCGGCCGCCCCCGAGCCGGCCACCAACCAGCGCTTCCTCGCCGAGGCCCGCCGCCGCGGCGTGCCGATGCCCGACCACCTCGCCCACCAGGAGGACCTCGCATGACCGTCTCCCGCCGTGACCTGCACGAGGTGTGGACCCTCACCGTCACCGACGGGCCGATCCCGTTCGCGGTGGAGGACCTGCCGGCGACGGTGCCGGGCACCTTCCTCACGGACCTGCTGGATGCGGGGCTGATCGAGGATCCGTACCTCGACCGGAACGAGCACGATCTCGCGTGGAGCGGCGAGTGCGACCTCGTGTACCGCACGGGCTTCACCCTCGACGCGGTGCCGGCGGGGCGCACGGACCTGGTCGCGGCGAGCCTCGACACCGCGGCGACCGTGGTGCTCAACGGCACCGAGGTCGCGACCGTGCAGAACCAGCACCGCTCCTGGCGCTGGGCGGTCGAGGAGCTGCTGCGCGCCGGGGAGAACACCCTCGAGATCCGTTTCGCCTCCCCGCTGCGCACCGCGCGGGAGAACGCGCAGGCGCAGGGGAACCTGCCCTTCGTGGGCAATGCGCTGCCCTATAACGCGATCCGCAAGATGGCCTGCAACCTCGGCTGGGACTGGGGTCCGGTGCTGGTGACCAGCGGGATCGCAGGGCCCATCGGGCTGGAGAGCTGGTCGGGGGCGCGGCTGGACAGGGTGCGGCCGCTGGTCGTCCCCGCGGCCGACGGGCCCGGCGGCACGGTCACCGTGCACGTGCCCGTCGAGCGGGAGCCGGGGACGGACGCCCCGCTGCGCGCCCGCCTCGAGGTCGCGGACGCCGCCGGCACGGTGCTCGGCACGGCGACCGCCGAGATCCCCGCCGGGACCGACGCGAGCGACGCAGTGGAGCTCACCGTGGCGCTGGACGCGGTGGAGCGCTGGTGGCCGCGCGGCTACGGCGAGCAGCCGCTGTACACGGCGCGGGTCGTGCTCGAGGACGCGGCGGCCGAGACCCCGTCGGCCGGGGAGCCGCTCGACCAGATGACCCACCGGATCGCGTTCCGCACCGCGCGCGTGGTGGAGCAGCCGGACGCCGTGGGCACCTCGTTCACCGTCGTCGTGAACGACCGCCCGATCCTGGTCAAGGGCGCGAACTGGATCCCCGACGACTGCTTCCCCACCCGGCTCACCCCGGCGGACTACGCGCGCGGTGTCGGCCATGCGGTGGACGCCGGCATGAACCTGCTGCGGATCTGGGGCGGCGGACTGTACGAGTCCGAGGAGCTCTACGACCTGTGCGACGAGCTGGGCGTGATGGTCTGGCAGGACGTCGCTCTCGCCTGCGCCGCCTACAGCGAGGAGCAGCCGCTGCGCGGCGAGATCGAGGCGGAGCTGCGCGAGCACGCGGTGCGCCTGGCCTGGCACCCCGCGCTCGTGCACTGGAACGGCTCGAACGAGAACGTCGAGGGCTACTACCACTGGGGCTGGAAGGACGTGCTGCCCAAAGGCACGGGCTGGGGCAACGCGTACTACACGGAGATCCTGCCCGCGATCCTCGCGGAGCTGGACCCCACGCGCTCTTTCACGCCGTCGAGCCCGTACTCGCGCGGCGCCCTGGACCAGCCGCGGAACCCCGATCACGGCACGGTCCACAACTGGGTGGTGTGGGCGAGCGAGGAGGACAACGACTACGTCCACTACCGCGACACCGACCCGCGCTTCGCCGCCGAGTTCGGCTTCCAGGGCCCGGCGTCCTGGGCGACGATCGAGCGGGCGATCAGCGAGCGGCCGCTCACGGCGGACTCCCCCGCGATGCTCTCCCACCAGAAGGCGGTGCGCGGCCAGGAGAAGCTGATCTCCGGCTACCGCCCCCACTTCCCGGACCCGGATCCCGGCAGCTTCGCGGACTTCCACCTCACCACCTCGCTCAACCAGGCGCGGGCGCTGCGGGTGGGGATCGGGCACTACCGCGCGCTGTGGCCGCACTGCACGGGCACGATCATCTGGCAGCTCAACGACTGCTGGCCGGTGACCTCGTGGGCGGCGGTGGACGGCGACGGGCGGCGCAAGCTGCTCTGGTACGCGATGCGGGACCTGTACGCGCCGCGTCTGCTCACCGTGCAGCCGCGCGAGGACGGCCCCGTCGCCGCCCTCGGCAATGACACCGACGAGGAGCTGACGGGCACGCTGCGCCTGCGGCGGATCGATCGCGAGGGCACGGTCCTCGCCGAGGAGTCCCTGCCGGTGCGGGTATCGGGGCGCGGGAGCGTGCTGCTGCCGCTGCCGGCCGCGGTCGCCGCCGCCGGGGACCCGTCCCGGGAGGCGCTGCTGCTCGAGACGCAGGGGCACGACGGGCCCGCCGTGCGCGCCGTGCACTGGTACGCGGAGGACAAGGACCTCGCCCTGGACCCCGACGCCCTCGAGGTGAGCGCCGCCGCGGATCCCGCCGCGCCGGGGGCGGTGGTGCTGACCCTGCGCGCCCGCTCGCTCGTGCGGGACGTGGTGGTGGTCGCGGACCGGGTGCATCCGAGTGCGGTCGCGGATCGGCAGATGCTCGATCTGTTCCCCGGCGAGACGGCGATCGTGCACGTCACGGCAGGGGCCGACGGGCCGCTGGATCCCGCGGCGTTCCTGGCCGACGGGGTGGTGCGCAGCGTCAACGAGCTGGTGGCGCGCGCCGCCCGCTGACCGGGGCACCATGTCCCCATGAGCACCTTCGGCTTCCTCGCCCCCCAGGACCTCTGGGACGCCCGTTCCGAGATGTTCTTCAGCCAGGTCCTGGCCGGCGTGGAGGACGAGGTCGCCCCGCACGGGCACACCGTGGTGACCCTCGCCGCGCAGTCCCCCGCCGAGGAGATGGCGATCTACCGCCGCTGGGCGGCGGACGGCGCGGTGCGGGCGGTGGTCCTGCGGGACCTGCGCGAGGGCGACCCCCGGCCGGCCCTGCTCGACGAGCTGGGCCTCGGCTACGTGCTGCTCGGCGACGTCACCCAGCAGGGCGAGGAGGCAGCCGTGCTCGTCGACAACGCGGCCGCGATGCGCGCCGTGCTCGCCGAGCTGCGCACGCTGGGCCACGAGCGGATAGCGCACCTGGGCGGGCCGGCCGACCTGCTCCACTCCCGGCAGCGCCGCGAGGCCTTCCTCGCCGACGTGCAGGAGGCGGCGGCCGGGACCGGTCTGACCGCGGAGGGCGACTACTCCGAGGAGTCCGGGGCGGAGGCGCTCGCCCGGCTGCTCGCCCGCGATCCGCGCCCCACCGCGGTGGTGTGCGACAACGACGCGATGGCGATCGGCGCGCTCGAGGCGGCGCCCGCGCTCGGGGTGAGCGTCCCCGCCGACCTCTCCATCATCGGCTGGGAGGACTCCATGTCCTGTCAGCTGCACGAGCCGCCGGTGGCCGTTCTCGGCCACTCGCTGCGCCTGACCGGCTCGCTCGTCGGCCGCGCCCTGCAGGCGCTGGTCGAGGAGCCGCCGCGGCGTGCCCGGATCCTGCGCCCCGTGCCCGTGATCCTGCCGCGCGGGACACTGGGGGGCGCGCGCGGGTAAGCGCTTCTGTCAGGGCGCTTGTCCAACCTAGGTATTGACAAAGCGCTTTCCATGTCGGGATCATGTGAGCACCTCGGGTCCCCCCGAGCCCCCGGGTCCGGCGCCGATGCCGCCCCGGGCGGACCAGGCCACGTCGACGATGCGTCGCCGCCGAAGGAGCTCACGCCATGCCCTCCATGAATCGCCGTTCCCTCCTCGCCGCCGGCGCCGTCGCCGCGGCCGCCGCCCCCGCGCTCGCCTCGTGCGGCTCGTCCTCCTCCGGAGGCTCGGGCGGCTCCTCGAGCGGCCCCCTCCAGTTCGTCCTCTCCGGTGACGCCAACCAGGGCGGCGGCTACGCCGCGATGGCCGCGAAATACCTGGAGGAGACCGGTATCGAGATCGAGATCGTCGACGTCCCCTACGACGATCTCGGCACCAAGATCACCAACGCAGCCCGCGCGAACGACCTGCCCGCCCTCGCGCGAATGCCCGCACTCGACCCGGCATGGCTGGACCGCACCGCGGACCTCGCCGAGATCGCCGGCGAGGTGAAGCCCATCGAGGGCATGTACGCCGCGGACGCCGACGGCAAGATCCCCTCGCTGCCCAGCGACCTCACCGCCGTCGGCATGTTCCTCAACAAGGACCTGTGGGATCAGGCGGGCGTCGCCTACCCCACCTCCTTCGAGGATCAGGTCTGGACATGGGACGAGTTCGTGGACGCCGCGGGGCAGGTCCGCGAGGCGACCGGGATCAAGTTCGCGATGGCGATGGACCGCTCCTCGCACCGGCTGAACTCCTTCCTCTACCAGTTCGGCTCCGAGGGCCTGGCCCTCTCCGAGGACATGACCTCATACTCCGCGAACGAGCAGACCGCTCCTGCGCTCGAGTACTTCGTGGGCCTGAACGACGACACCTTCATGCCACGCAGCGTGTGGCTGTCCGAGGACGACCCCAACGCCATGTTCAAGACCGGTCAGGTCGCCGCCTACTACTCGGGCTCCTGGCAGATCGCGGACTTCGACGCGAACATCGACGACTTCGAGTGGGTCAGCGTGCCGATGCCGGCCCAGCCGGAGAAGGCCACCAACTTCGGCACCGCGGCCGTGGTCGTGGTCTTCGAGGGCACCGGCCAGGAGCAGGAGGCGCTCGAGTTCGTGCGCTGGCTCTACCAGCCGGAGAACTACGGCGAGCTCTCCACGATCTCCGGGTTCCTGCCGGCGACCGAGGGCGTCGAGGTGACCTACGCGTCCCGTCCCGAGGACTTCGCGCTCTACAACGAGGCGATCGCCAACACCCCGGCCTTCGTGAAGGAGTCCAAGGCGCGCGATCTGCAGCTGCAGGCCGCCGGCACCGCCGCCCCGCTCGACGGCGACCCGCTGCGCGACGGCATCATCCAGGTGATCAACGGCGAGACCACCGTGGACGCGGCCCTGAGCAGCGCTCTCGAGCAGCTGAACGAGAGCCTCGCCTGAGCATGGCCGTCACCACCGCCCGGTCGGAGAGGAGGCGCCGCAGCCTGATCGCGGCGGCCTTCCTCCTCCCCGCCTTCGTCCTGTTCGTGCTGTTCTTCGTCGCGCCGGCGGGGCTGGGCCTCGCGTACTCCTTCACGGACTACCGCGGGTACGGGACGCCGGAGTTCGTCGGCGCCGCCAACTACACGGATCTGTTCACCGACTCCGACTTCTACCGAAGCCTGTGGCGGACCGTGCTGTACACGGCGGTGTCGGTCCCCTTCGGCTACTTCGTCACCCTGATCATCAGTGCCCTGCTGGTGAGCCGGGAGACGAAGGGTTCCTCGCTGGCCCAGGTGATCTTCTTCTTCCCCTGGCTCATCTCGCCCATCGTCACGGGCGTGGTGTGGCGGTGGATGTTCGGGGAGAACTTCGGGCTGGTGAACTACCTGATCTCCTCGGTGGGCCTGAACCCGCTGCAGTGGGCCTCGGATCCGAACCTCGCAATGGTGGTCGTGATCCTCGCCGGGTCGTGGGGCGGGACCGCGTTCTCGATGCTTCTGTTCATGGCGGCGATGCGGAACATCCCCACCTCCTACCTGGAGGCGGCGAGCCTCGACGGCGCCGGGTCGATCACGCGCTTCGTGAAGATCGTCTGGCCGCTGCTGCGGCCCACCTCGTTCCTGGTGATCCTGCTCGGCACGATCGGCGCGATGAAGGAGTTCGCGATGATCCAGGCGCTCAACGGCGGCGGCCCCGGCACCTCCAACGTGCTGATCGTGCAGTACATCTACAAGACCGGCTTCGAGCAGTCCAAGATCGGCTACGCGAGCGCGGCCTCGATGGTGCTGATGGTGATCCTGCTGATCATCGCCCTGGTCCAGACCCGTTTCGACAGGAGCGACCTCTCATGACGAAGTCCCTGCGTTGGGTGGCACCGACCACCCTGACCTGGATCCTCGCGGCGCTCTTCCTGCTCCCGGTGCTGTGGTTCCTGCTGAGCTCCTTCAAGCCGGGCAGCGAGCTGTTTACGTGGCCGCTGCGGATGTTCCCGGAGGACTGGACGCTCTCCGGCTATCGCACGGCGTGGGAGCGGTACGACTTCCAGCAGTACTTCCTGAACACGGCCCTGGTGGCGGTGGTGACGACGGTGTTCACCGTGTTCGTCAGCGCGTGCACCGGCTTCGCCCTCGCGAAGTACCGCAACCGCTGGGTGCAGGCGTTCTTCCTGTGCATCCTCGCGACCACGATGCTGCCCACCGAGGTCATCATGCCCTCCACCTTCTCGGTGATCCTGGGGCTCGGACTGTACAACTCGCTCGCGGGCATCATCATCCCGTCGATCATCACCGCGACCGGCATCTTCATGTTCCGGCAGTTCTTCTCGACGGTGCCCGACGAGCTGCTCGAGGCGGCCCGCATCGACGGCGCCGGCGAGTTCCGGATCTTCTTCACGCTGATGCTGCCGATCGCCCGGCCGATCATCGCGGTGCTCGCGATCTTCTCCTTCCAGTGGCGATGGAACGACTACATCTGGCCGCTGCTCGTGCTGAACGATCCCGACAAGTACACGCTCCAGCTCGCGCTGCGCTCGATCGTCGGCGCGGAGAACATCGACTGGTCGGTGCTGCTGGGCGCCTCGGTGATCTCGCTGCTGCCGATGGTGCTGCTGTTCCTGGTGTTCCGCCGCCAGATCATGAACTCGGACATCAACTCCGGCCTGAAGGACTGACCCCGTGACCCCAGCCGCCGAGCCCGGCCCGTTCGATCCTCTCGCGCACCTGCCCGCGCCGTTGCCGGCGCTCGTGCACGAGGGTCTCGCGTCGATCCCCGAGCGGGCGGCGGCGCTGCGCGGACCGCTGGCGCGGCACCGGGCGCTCGGGCGCCTGGTGCGGGACGTCGTGCTCGACCGCTGGGTCGCGGGGCCGACGGGCGGGGGGCCGACGGGCGGGGCCGACGCCGGGCTCGCCCTCGAGGCGCTCGGCCGCCTGCGGGACCTGCAGTCCCCGGGCGGCACCTTCCGCTCGGGCGACAACGTCGACTCCCCGCCGGACTCGGCGTTCACCCTCAACGACCTGGCGTGGGCCCGGCGGGCGATCACGTCCGAGGGCCTGGGCGACGGGCCGGACGGTCTCGACGCCCTGCTGCCGGTCCTCGACGAGCTGCTCGCCGCGGCGGCGCCAGCGCTCGTGACCGGCGGGGTGCACACCCCTAACCATCGCTGGGAGATCAGCGCGGCGCTCGTGCGGCTCTGGGAGCTCACCGGGGCGGAGCCCTGCCGTGAGCGCGCCGAGCAGTGGCTCGCCGAGGGCGTGGACCTGCAGGCCGACGGGCTGTTCTCGGAGCGCAGCGCGAACTACGCCGCGCACGTGTCGGTGCCCTCGCTGCTGGTGCTCGCCCGGGTGCTCGGACGGGAGGATCTGCGCGCGGCGGCGGATCGGGCGACGCGAGCACAGGCGGAGCTCACCGGCCCCGACGGGATGATCGAGACGATCGCCTCGCGGCGCCAGGACCAGGGCGCGCCCTTCGACGGCGGCGCCATGCTGCCGGTGGTGCACGCGCATGCCGCGCGGACCGGGGATCCGCTCACGGCGCGGGCGGCCCGGCGGGTGCTCCCCCGCGCGGACACCGAGGCGGCGCTGACCCTGCTGGCCCTCGGGCTCGAGGACCGCACCGCCCTCGGCGCGCTGCCGGCGGCGGCGGCGGACCCGTCGGCCGAGGCGCCGGAGGTGCACGAGTTCGCCGACTCGGGTCTCGCCGTGGTCGACCACGGCCGGACGCGGGTCGTGATCCACGGCGGCACGGACACCGCGGCGCTGGGCCGGATCACGAGCGGCGCGGCGTCGAATCCGACGCTGCTGCGCTTCTCCGCCGGCGGGCTCTCGGTGCGGGAGCTGCGACTGAGCCGCGACTTCTTCTCGCTCGGCCCGCTGCGTCCGAGCTCCCCGCGCCGCCTGCCCGGGGACCGGCCCGGTGAGGAGCCGATCCGCTTCGAATTCGAGGAGCGGGTGGCGGGCGAGTACTTCCACCCGCTGTCGGCTGCGGACCGCTCCCCCGACGACGCTTACGCGCTCACCTTCAACGGTCGCTTCGCCGCGGCCATGGACTTCTCCCGGCGGGCCGCCGACGAGGTCGCGCTCGCGACGCGCGGCACGGTCGAGGTGCATCCCGGGAGGACCGTGCTGCGCCTCGCGTTCACGGGTCCGACGACCGCTCTGTGCCTGCTGCTCGCGCTCGACGGTGGGGAGCTCGCGGGCGGTCACCTGGAGCTCGACGCCCAGGGCCGGCACGTGCTGCGGGCGGCCGGGCCGGGCGAGCCGGCTCCGGCTGCGGGCGGCGGGACCGCCGGCGAGCGCGAGGCCGCCGCCGAGGTGGTCGGGGCGGCGGAGCTCGTCGCCACCGAGGTGGTCGCCACCGCGGAGCTCGTCGCCGCCGACGGCTCCGGGCGCATGCGGCTGACCGCCCGCGGGGCGCTCGGCGGCCGCGCCTTCTACGCCCCCGGCGAGGCGTTCACCGTCCACGGCGGGACCGACGAACCGGCCGGCACGATCCTCCTCATCCCCGCGAGCAGCGCGGGCGACCTCGAGCTGGAGATCGCGACGGAGTGAGGGCGGGGGCCCGACGAGCCCCGCTGCCGCGCGACCCCTTGACGGGCAATGGGCCCCGACCTACTCTTGCCAGCATCGGTCGTGTATCGATACATTTGACGTCTGGAGCCGCGACAGATCTGCATCGCCGCAGGTCAGCGAGCCTCCGCCACATCCACACCTGCTCACCGGCACACCCCGGGCCGCGCACCCAGCGCCCTCCCCCTCCGAAGGAGGCCAGAATGCTCCACCACCCCCTGCCCCTGCCCGTCTCGCGACCCCGCCGCCGCTCCGTGCTCGGACTGGGTGCCGCCGCCCTCGGGGGGATGACCCTCGCCGCGTGCGGAGGGAACAGCGACGAGCCCGCCGATGTCGCCTCGCAGAATGTCGGGGCGATGGAGTCCTACGAGGCGGACCAGCAGTTCACCGCCACCGAGCCCTTCTCCCTCTCCATCCTGTGGACGGACTGGCCCGAGAACCCCGTGACGGAGTCGTGGAAGCTCTTCGACCACATCGAGGAGCTCACGGGCGTCCGGCTCGAGCCGACCCACGTCCCTTTCAGCGACAACGTCGAGAAGCGCAGCCTGCTGCTCAGCGCGGGAGACGCCCCCAGCGTGATCCCCCTGATGTATCGCGGGGACGAGACCCCCTTCGTCTCCTCCGGTGCGATCCTGCCGCTGAGCGACTACGTCGAGCACATGCCTCACTTCCGCAAGTACGTCGAGGAGTGGGATGCGGTCGCGATGCTCGACAACATCCGTCAGGCCGACGGCAAGCACTACCTGATCCCCGGCCTGCAGGAGGTCTGGGTCCCGGCGTTCTCGCTCGTGATCCGCCGGGACGTGTGGGACGAGGTCGGCATCGGGGTCCCGGCCACGTGGGACGAGGTCCGCGAGGGCCTGCGCCTGATCAAGGAGAGCTATACCGAGTCGGTCCCGCTCGCCGACGGGTTCGAGGGCCAGTCGCTGATCAACTACGGCGGCTACGCCTTCGGCACCCGGGCCGGTTGGGGCTTCGGCGACGGCATGATCAAGGGCCAGGACGGTCCGGTCGAGTACGCCGCGGCGACCGCGGAGTACCGGGACATGGTCGAGTACTACCGGTCCCTCGTCGAGGAGGGGCTGCTCGACCCGGAGTCGCTGACCGCGTCGAACGACGGCAGCGGCGGCGGGGGCGTGCACGAGAAGTTCGCGGCCGAGACCTGCTTCGCGGCGTCGGGCTCGTCGGGCACCCTGATCGAGTTCGCCCAGGCGCTGGACGCCACCGTCGGACGCGGGAACTACCAGCTCGAGCTCATCCCGCCGCCGGCGGGCCCGGCCGGGAACATCATGGGGCCGCGCAACTTCTGGCACGGCTTCGTGCTCTCCTCCCACGTCGCCGAGTCGGAGAACTTCCTGGCGACGCTCCAGTTCCTCGACTGGCTGTACTTCAACCCCGCCGCCCGCGAGATGCTCCGCTGGGGCATCGAGGGCGAGACCTACACCAAGGCGGAGGACGGCACGATCACGCTGGACGCGGAGCACTCCCTGACCGCCTTCGACCTGAACCCCGACGGGGGCACCGACCTCCAGAAGGACCTCGGCTTCTCGACCTACCTGTCGGAGTCGACCGAGTCCCGGGCCCTGAAGGAGTCCTACAACTCCGCGGACTACACGACCTACATCGACGGCGTCCTGGAGAACCTCGAGCCGATGCCCCCGTGGACCCCCGCGCCTCTCGACGAGGCCGAGCTCGAGCAGGCCGCGCTCATGGCGACCCCGCTGAAGGACGCCGTCGACACGGCGACGCTGCAGTTCATCCTGGGCCAGCGCGACATCGAGGAATGGGATGCGTTCCAGCAGGAGCTCGAGGCGGCGGGGCTCCCCGCCTATCTCGATCTGGTCAACACCGCACGGGACCGTTTCGAGGAGCAGTCCTGAGGTGCCGCTGATCGCCTGCCCGTGAGGGGAAGGAGGTCACGCCCGGGGCGGCGCCGTCGACTCCCGCTCGACCAGATGGGTCTCGAGCTTGAAGGGGTGAGCGAACAGCCCCGGGTCCGAGGACAGGGCGAGCAGCCGCTCGACAGCGACCTGCCCCATCGAGAACAGCGGCTGGCGCACGGCGGTCAGCTGGGGGTGGGTCCATCGGGCGATCATCGTGTCGTCGAAGCTGACCACGCTGAGCTCCTCCGGCACGTCGATCCCGTGCTGCCGGGCGGCCCGCAGGGCTCCCACGGCGAGGGTGTCCGCGACGGCGAAGATCGCGGTGGGCGGCTCGGGCAGCCGGAGCAGGCGCTCGGCACCGCTCTGACCGTCGGCGTACGAGAAGTCACCGTGGGCGATGAGCTCCTCTTCCCACAGCACGCCGGCTGCGCCGAGCGCGGAGTGATAGCCCTGCAGCCGCTGGCGGGCGGGCACGGAGTCCGTCGGCCCGGCGAGCACGCCGATCCGACGATGCCCGAGGTCCAGGAGGTGCTGGACGGCTGTCGCGCCGCCCTCCCAGTTGGTCGCGGAGATGACGACGATGCCGTTCACGTCGGGATCGATGGAGACGGGGTCGATCGCGATCAGCGGCAGGCGCAGGTCCCGACTCCACCGCGCGTGCCGGGCACCGATCGGTGTGGTCACCAGGATCACGCCCTCGACCCCGCGGGCGGCGGCGTCGGCCATCCAGGCGCGGGTGAGACCGGCTGCGGTCTGGTCCCCGCTGACCACCATCAGGTCCACCCCCGCCCGATGGGCGGCCTGCTCCGCGCCCTCGAGGACCTGCAGCGAGTAGGGGCTGGTGAGGGTGTCGAAGTGGATCAGGACGGCGCGCCGGCTCTCGCTCCCCCGCCGCTTGGACTCGTAGCCGAGCTGACGGGCGGCCTCGGCGACGGTCTCGCGGGTCGACTGACGCACATCGGCACGGCCGTTCATCACCTTGGACGCGGTCGCCAGGGAGACCCCGGCCCGCTCCGCCACGTCCTTCAGGGTCACGCGCTCGCCCTGCGACTCGCTCTGCACCATGTCCTCGTCCTCCGCTGCTCCATCGCCACCGGCACTGCGGCACCTCGCTGAACGGTACCCGCAGATGCCCTGCTTGACCGTCACCACGGCCGCCCATAGCCTAAACTCTTACGCAACTTTCAGTTGCCTTTCGCATTCATCGTCCACCGGAGCGTGGGGTGTCCCCGCCCGGTCCTCACCGCGGAGGCCCACCCCCATGGCGTTGTTCGACCTGCCCCTCGAGGCGCTGCGGGAATACCGCCCGCAGCTCTGCGAACCCGACGACCTTCCGACCTTCTGGGAGCAGACGCTCTCCCGGGCCCGCGAGAGCTCCGGGCCCATCCTGTCGCTCGAGCAGGTCGACAACGGCCTGACGCTGATCGACACCTGGGACGTGACCTTCGCCGGCCACGACGGCACGCCGGTGCGCGCCTGGTACAACCGTCCCGCAGCGGTCGAATCGGACCTGCCGGTCGTCGTCGAGTACCTCGGCTACGGCGGCGGCCGCGGCGAGCCGCTCGAGCGCCTCTCCTTCTCCGCCGCCGGGTACGGACACCTCGTGATGGACTCCCGCGGTCAGGGCTCGACCTGGGGCTCCGGTGGTCACACCGATGACCCGGTCGGCTCCGGGCCGGCCGCCCCCGGAGTGATGACCCGCGGGATCTCCTCCCCGCACACCAGCTATCTCACGCGCCTGTTCACCGACGCGGTGCGCGCCGTGGACGCCGCCCGTGCACTGCCCGGCGCGGACGGACGCATCGCCGTGACCGGCAACAGCCAGGGCGGGGGGCTCGCCCTCGGGACCGCGGGCCTGGTGCCCGACGTCGACGCCCTCATGGCCAACGTCCCCTTCCTCACCCACATGCGCCGCGCGGTCGACATCACCGATGCCGACCCCTACCAGGAGATCGTCCGCTACCTGGCGGTCCACCGGGACCGCGAGGAGCAGACGTTCCGCACCCTGGCCTACGTCGACGCCCTGCACCTGGGGAGGCGAGCCACAGCGCCGGCGATGTTCTCGGTCGCCCTGCGGGACACGATCTGCCCGCCCTCGACGGTGTTCGCCGCCTACAACCTCTACGGCAGCGCGAGCGGCACCGATCCCGAGCGGGAGATCGTCGTCTACCCCTACAACAACCACGAGGGCGGAGGAGCCACGCAGCAGCATCGTCAGCTCGACTGGCTGCACGCACACCTCTGAGCGGAGGCGCGGGGGCCGGTGCCGCAGCACCCGCCCCCGCTCCGTCGGGGGCGGGCAGGGCCGTCAGCGCCGCAGCGCCGAATGCCCGGCACGACCGCTCGCCTCCGCGAGCGCGTCCTGCACGGCGTCGTAGGCCGGCTTGCGGGTGAAGTCGTCCCACAGCACCGTCGCCGCCCCTTCCCCCGGGAAGGTGACCGGCACCCATGAGTACTTGTCGAGCACTCCCCACAGGGTCAGGGAGCGACAGCTGTCCACGGCCAGGGCGGCCTCCGTCACGCGCCGGTAGTAGTCGGCCTGCTGCTCGAGCTGCTCCGGGGTCGGCGCGGCACCATCGGGCAGGTCCATGCGCACGTCGAGCTCGGTGATCGCGGTGTGCAGCCCGAGATCCGCGAAGCGCTGGAGGTTCTCCGCGAGGTCGTCGGGGAAGCCGTAGCGGATCGACAGATGCCCCTGCGTGGAGAAGCCGTGGACCGGCACGCCGTCGGCGAGCAGCTCCTGGATCAGCGCCAAATAGGCGTCGGACTTGGGGTTGATGCCGTCGACGTTGTAGTCGTTGACGAACAGCTGCGCCTCCGGATCCGCCTCGTGCGCCCAGCGGAAGCAGTCGGCGATGATCCCGACGCCCAGCTCCCGGAGCCAGATGTTGCCCTCGAGGCGGAACGCCGCGCTGTCGTCGACGATCTCGTTGACCACGTCCCACTGCTGGATCCGGCCGGCGTAGCGGCCGACGACGGTGTGGATGTGCTCCCGCAGGATCTCGCGCAGCCGCTCGGGGGTGTAGCCGCCCTCCAGGAGCCAGCTCGGGTTCTGGTTGTGCCACATCAGGGTGTGGCCCCGCACCACCTGACCGTTGCCCTGGGCGAAGTCCACGATCGCGTCGGAGTCGGCGAAGGCGAAGGCACCCGGAGCGGGGCGCAGATGATCCCACTTCATCTGGTTCTCGGCCGAGAGCGACGTGAACTCGGCGGCGAGCACCTCGCGGTACGGCTCGTCGCTCGTGAACGGGTCGGGATAGTCCTGGCCACGGTGGTGCCCGCCGCCGGCGACGGCGCAGCCGATGTTCAGCCGGTCGCCGGCGGCGAAGGCCAGGGTGTCCTTCGCCGCCAGGCCCGGCGGTGTCGTCCTCCCGTTCCCGGGAGGCCGCCCCGGACCGGTGCCGCCGTCGGGGGCTGCGGAGGCGGAGGGGGCGGCCGCCACCACCGTGGTGGCGACTGCTCCGGCGGTGAAGATCTCGCGGCGTCTCATGGGTCTCCTTCGACGTCGTCGTCGGGTGAGGACAGATCGGAACTGCGCCTGCACGTGCGCGCGCCCCGTCGACCGGGGATCGACGGGGCGCGGGTGCTCAGCCCTTGACCGAGCCGAGCATGATCCCGGAGACGAAGTACCGCTGCACGAACGGGTACACGCACAGGATCGGGATCAGGATCAGGATCATCGTCACCGACTGGATGTTGGCGTTGATGTCGTTGACGGCGGCGCCCGAGGCCGCGGCACCCTCGGACGCGGCGGTCGAGGCCCCGGCGATGAGGTTCCGCAGGAACAGCGTCACGGGGAAGAGTTCGGTGCGGTCCAGATAGAGGAAGGCAGCGAACCAGTCGTTCCAGTACTGGACCGAGTAGAACAGCACCATCGTGGCGATGACTGCCTTGGACAGCGGCAGCGTGATCCGGAAGAAGATCCCGAACCAGCTCAGACCGTCGATGTGCGCGGCCTCCTCGAGCTCCGTGGGCAGGTTCTCGAAGAACGCCTTCATGACCAGCAGGTTGAAGACGGAGAGGGCCGGCGGCAGGATGACCGCCCACATCGTGTTCTTCATGCCCAGCGAGGAGATCAGCACGTAGTTGGGGACGATGCCGCCGTTGAAGAACATCGTGAACACAGCGATGCCGATGAGCAGGCCGCGTCCCCGCAGGTGCTTCTTGGAGAGCACGAAGGCGTACGTCGTCGTCAGCACCATCGCGATGGTCGTGCCGATCACGGTGTAGACCACGGTGTTGCCGTAGCTGCGCCAGAAGCTGCCGTTGTTGGCGACCGCCCGATAGGTGTCGAGGTTGAAGTCGACCGGGAAGAGGTTGACCTTCCCGGCGTTGATCGCCCCGGCCGAGCTGAACGACTGCGCCAGGAGCATGATGAACGGGTAGAGCATCATCGCGCACAGCAGCAGCAGCGCCACCGTGTTCACGACGGTGAACACCTTGTAGGACGTCGAGTCCTTGATCCGGGAGGTCCGCCGGGCCGGCGCGGTGCTGCGCGGGGCGTCGGACGTCATCGCTTCGATCACCACAGGCTCGTCCCCACCAATCGCTTCGAGATGTAGTTGGCCGTCATGACCATCGCGAATCCGATGATCGCCTGGAACAGGCCGATGGCCGCGGCGTAGCTCAGGTTGTTCGACACCAGGCCTACGCGGTACAGGTACGTGGAGATTACGTCGCCCGTGGAGTAGGTCATGGGGTTGTACAGCAGCAGGACCTTCTCGAACCCGACGTTGAGGAAGCTGCCGATGTTCAGGATCAGCAGCGTGACCATGGTGGGCCGGATCCCCGGGATGGTGACGTGCCAGGTCTGCTGCCAGCGGTTGGCGCCGTCGATGCGCGCGGCCTCGTAGAGGGCGTCGTCGACCGCGGTCAGGGCGGCGAGGTACAGGATCGTTCCCCAGCCGACGGTCTGCCACGCCTCGGAGGCGACGTAGACGAACCGGAACCACTCGGGTCGCTGGAGGAAGGAGACGGCGTCGCCGCCGAACGCCTCGATGACCTGGTTGACCGTGCCCTGCAGGGAGAGCAGCTGGTAGACCATGCCCACCACGATCACGACCGAGAGGAAGTGCGGCAGGTAGCTGATGGACTGGACGATCCGCTTGAAGTGCCGTCGCCGCACCTCGTTGAGCATGAGCGCGAGGATGATCGGCAGCGGGAAGCAGACCACGAGTGTCATCCCGCCGATGATCACGGTGTTCGTGAAGACGTTCCAGAACGCCGGGTCATGGATGAACATGTCGACGTAGAAGGTGCCGACCCACTCGTCGCCGAAGATGCTCCCGCCCGGTCGGAACCGGCGGAAGGCGATCACGTTGCCGAGCATGGGCACGTACCGGAAGATCACGAGGAAGATCAGCGGTGCGATCACGAAGGTGTAGAGCGGCCAGTCGCGGCGCAGCGCTCGCTTCCAGGCCCCTGGCCTGCGCACCGGGGCCGGAGGCCGCGGCGCCGCCTCGGGCGCCGCGACCTCCACGGTCGATGTGGTCGTCATGGGGTCACCATCCCGCCGCTCAAGGGGCCGGTCACCCGTTCGCCTCGACGAACCGGTCACGAGCAGTGTTGAGCAGCTCGAGGTAGCGCGGCAGACCCGCGGCCTCGAGCTCGCCCACGAAGGCATCCCACTCGCCGAGGTCCCGCTCGCCCATGATGAACTGCAGGGTGGCGGTGTCGACTGCGTCCTTGATCGGGGTCGCCAGCAGCGAGGCCTGCTCGAGCTCGGCCTCGTCCATGGGCTTCGGGGGGTAGGGATCCCGCGGGGTGCGCACGGACAGGACGTTGTCGATGTACTCGACGAACTCCGGGGTGCTGTAGGACTCCTTGAGCGCGCGCGACTCCGTCGACTCGCAGGGGAAGGTGGAGAACCCGAGATCGACGTTGATGTCGACCTCGGCCCCCGAGTTGATGTTGTAGCTCTCGAGCGCGAATCCGTCCATCAGCTCGATGGTGCCGTCCTCGGACTTGGTGTAGTTCACGTCCTTCTCGCCCCAGCGCAGCATCTCGCGGGCGTCCGGGTTGTAGTAGAGCCAGTCCAGGAACTGCAGCGTGGCGAGGAAGTTCTCGGACTGCGTGATCTGCGAGTTCAGCATGAAGCCGTGCCAGAAGTTGCGCGGCTCGACGTTGTCCCCCGCGGGCCCGGCGGGCGGCGGGATGAGCGTCACCGAGTAGTTGCCCTCCCCCACGGTCTCGTTCAGGGCCTGGGCGAACTCGATCGCGGTGCCCGAGGAGCCGGAGGCGGCGAAGCAGGTCTCCGCGGCGAACTTCTCGCTCACCGAGGCCGCGCCGCTGCCGTCGTTGGAGGCGGTGAGGGACTCACGATCGAGCAGACCGTCGGCGACGAGCGCATGGAAGGTCTCCAGCAGCTGCTTGTACTCGTCGGTGACCGCGACATAGGTGAGCTTGCCGTCGGGCCCCTCGACCGTGCCGTCGCCGAAGCCCCAGCCGGCCTTCGTCCCGAAGGCGTGCGAGGCGTAGTTGAGCATGGACTGCGCCTCGAAGCCGTCCGCCAGCGGGACGGCGTCGGGGTACTTCTCCTTGATGAGCTTGAGGCCCTCGTGGAGTTCCTCCCAGGTGTTCGGCACCGCGCCGGTGAGCTCCTCGAAGACGTCCTTGCGGATCACGAGGCTGAAGACGGGGACGGAGACCTCCTGCAGGCCCGGCACCATGTAGTACTTGCCGTCGGCCTGCTTGAGGTTGTTGATCATCTCGCCGAGATCCCACTCCTCGACGTACTTCTGGAAGTTGGGCATCTGGTCGACGTAGTCGCTCATCGGCACCACGGCACCGGAGGAGACGAACGGGGCCTCCTCACCGGTGTAGACCAGCGGGATCAGGGTCGGCGCGTCACCGGCGCTGATGAGGAGGGAGCGCTTCTCCGTCGCATCGCTGAAGGGGATGTGCGTCAGCGTGATCTCGACGTTGGTGAGCTCCTTGATGAGGTCGAAGATGCGCCAGGTGTCCTCCACCGGCACGTCGGGCCAATCGGTCCACAGCATGCTGACCTGGATCGGCTCGGTCGCCTTGAACTGCATGTCGGCGGTGTAGTTCTCCATCGCGCCGACGTTCTGGGTCGAGACGTCGACCTCTTCCCCGGCGTCGGAGCTGCAGGCGGAGAGGGCCACCGTGGCGAAGGCCGCGGCGGAGAGGCCGACGAAGCTGCGTCGGGAAGGGGCGAAGGGGAAGGTGCGGGGCGTCGTCATTGCCGTCTCCTCATCAGAGTCAGCGCCGCGGCCGGTCGGGGCGGCGAGGGTGAAGTGGATCGTTACACTGCTGCACTCACGTCGGTCCAGCCCCTCCCGGATGACCGGGGGGATGCTCGAGCGCACCTGACGATCCGCCTCATTGACGGGGCATTGGCCAGCGACTGTGCCGGGGAGTTGCCGAGACTTTCGTCAGGTTTTCGTGACTCCCTCAACCTAGCCCCGGATTCAGCGCCGGTCAAGAACTTCCCGAAAACACGCAGTTCTGATCGCAGGACCGGATAGAAGTGCTGCGACCTGGGCTTTTGTGTCGAATAGCCCTTCTAGAGCTCCGCAGAGTCGGCACGCGCTCAGGTCACATTCCGGCAACTACGCCTCGACAGGAGTCGAAACTTTCGGGCATGATGGGTCGTGTCGCTCCCGGCGGCACCGCGGCGCCCCCAGGAGGAGCAATGACGCCACCCCACCGCTCACGCGGACTGTTCCTCGAGCTCGCCGAGGGGATCTACTGGTTCCTCGCGCTCGACGTGCTGCTGGTGCTCGCAGTGGCACCCACCCTGGTGCTCTGGACCGTGATATCCCCGAGCCCCCTGAGCTCGATGCTCTTCGTGCTCGGAGCGCTGCCGATGCTGCCCGCGGTGGCGGCCGGCCTCCACGCCAGTCGCGCCTGGCGCGAGGACCGGGAACTGATCCCGGCCCGTCACTTCCTCACGGGCTATCGGCGGAACGCGGTCGACAGCCTCAAGGTCGGCACGCCGGTGCTGCTCGTGCTCTCCCTGGTCGCGCTCAACCTCTCCACCGTCGCGTCGGCCGGCGGCGCGGCGCTGACCATCGCCCTCCTCGTCACGGGGGCGATCTCGCTGCTGGTCCTCGCGCGCGTGCTCTCGATCGTCTCGACCTTCAACTTCCGCGTGCGCGACACCTTCCGGCTGGCGGCCTTCACGCTGCTGGCCGCTCCGCTCTCCACCCTCGCCCTGCTCTCGCTGAGCGTCCTGGTACTCGGCATGACCCTGATGGTGAGCGAGTTCCTGCTGCTCATCACGGCATCCCTGCTGGTGTTCGCGCTGTGGGCCTCGGAACGGCCCGTGACCCGGCTGATCGCCGAGAGGTTCGTCAGCCCCGCAGCTCCGGACGAGTCCGAGACAGCTCCCTCTCCCCGCCCCCTCGGGGGATCGTGAGCGGGATGCTCTCCCCGTCCAGCTCGAGGAGGTACTCCCCGGCGAATCCGCGGAGCTCCAGGACGCCCTCCCCGTCGGCGTGCACGGTGCGCTTCCCGACCCACCACTCGTCGCGGATCAGCCCGCGAAGCACCTCGTAGCTCGGCTTGGGCGAGCCGTCGGCCCGCACCAGGCCCGCCGGGGCGCCGAGCCAGGCACCGGCGTCGCCGAGGCCCCAGTAGGTCAGCGACTCGACAGCGGGCTGGGCGAGGACGGTGCGGTAGTGGCGTTCGATCTCGTCCGCCTGCCGCGCCTCCCCCTCGTCCGTGGAGGGCCAGGAGTCCACCACGTGATCGTTGAGGTCCTCGATATGAGCGGGCATGAGGTCCCCCGAGACCAGGGTGGTCTCGGTGAGCTGGATCGGCAGGCCGAACCGCGAGAAGCGTCCGATGATCTCGGCGATCTGCTCCTCGCCCCGGAAGCCCTGGTGCATGTGGGTCTGCAGCCCGATGGCGTCGATCCCGAGTCCGGCCTCGAGGCACTCCTCGATGACGTCCTCGAAGGCCGGGGACAGATCGAAGTCGTTCAGCACCAGCCGCGCCGCGGGGTCGGCGGCCCGCGCGGTCTCGACGGCGAGCCGGATCACCTCCCGGCGACCACGGGCTTGGGCGAGGCGGGTGATCGCGTTCTCCTCGGCCTCGAAGACCGGCAGGATCACGGTCTCGTTGATCACGTCCCACTGCTCGATCACGCCCGCGAAGTCGGTCGCCTCGCGGGTGATGCGCTCCCGGATGCGCCGCTCGACCCCGGCGTCGTCCTCCGTCATCAGCCACTGGGGAGCGAGCGTGTGCCACAGCATCGGGTGCCCCTTGACTCGTACCCCGTGGCCGCGCAGCCCCTGGGCCAGCCGGAGCAGGCGTGCGGTGTCCGGCTCGCCGGGCGTCTTCTCGAACCACCGCCAGTAGAAGGGCAGCGTGGCCATGTCGAACAGGTCGAGCCAGAGCCGGGTGTGGGCATCGGGCTCCTCGGGGCGCAGCTCGAACGCCGAGCAGCCGAAGCCGAACGCGTGGCGGACCTGCTCGAGGCGGGCGGTCTCCCCGGCGCGGGCTCGGCCGTGCTGATCCGTGATCCTCAGCCGGAGGGTCTCCACGCGGTCATGGTCGATCACGTCGCGCTCCGCACCGCGCCGGTGGGGGCGGCCACGTCCGCGGCGGCTCCGGGGACGGTCCTCGCGGACTCCCGCTCCACCCGGACCGGGGTCTCGAGGACCCGGTCCCCGTCCCCGACCTCACGCACCTCGCCCACCACGGCGAAGGATCCCTCGAGGGTCATGTCCTCGCTCGAGGCGCCGACGCGCACGATCAGCTCGCCCGGCTCGACGATGCGCCGGAGGCGCTCGTCCAGGAACGCGGTCCGGTCAGCATGGAGGGAGAAGGTCACCCGCGCGCTCTCGCCGGCGGCGAGGGCGATCTTCGTGAAGCCGACGAGCCGCTTGAGCGGCCGGACCACCGAGGCGACGGGATCGCCGAGGTAGAGCTGCACGACCTCGGCGCCCTCCCGGTCGCCGACGTTGGTGACGGTCGCCGAGATCTCGACGGAGCCGTCCGGGGCGATCTCCTCGGCGGCGAGGCTCAGATCGGAGTAGGCGAAGCGGGTGTAGCTCAGGCCGTGCCCGAAGGGGAACAGCGGCTTGGGATCGAGGTTGGAGATCCCCTCGCTGACCCAGGCGAGCACGGGGGCGAGGTAGGTGCCGGGCTGCCCCCCGAGGGAGGCGGGCATGCCGATCGGCAGGCGCCCGCTGGGGTTGACGCGGCCGGAGAGCACCCCGGCCAGCGCGCTCGCGCCCTCCTCGCCGGGCATGAACGCCTGGACGATCGCCGCGCAGCGGTCCGCGTACTCCGCGAGCGCGTAGGGACGGCCGGTGACCATCACGAGCACCACGGGCGTCCCGGTCGCCAGGACGGCCTCGACCAGCTCGTGCTGGGCACCGGGGAGGCGGAGATCGGCGACGTCGCACCCCTCGCCGGAGGTGCCGGCGCCGAAGAGCCCCGCGATGTCGCCGACGGCCAGGACGGCCACGTCGGCCTCCTGAGCGGCGGCGACGGCGGCGGCGATCCCGCTGGTGTCGGTACCGGTGAATCCGACGCCGCGGGCGAGGGAGATCAGAGCGTCCGGGAACTCCTGGCCGAGGGCCTCCTCGAGGGTCGGCACCGGGACCGAGGTGCCGTTCTCCGTGAGCCGCGAGAGCACGTGGTTCGTGAAGCTGTAGCAGCCGAGGAAGCTGCGCGGTTCGACCGCCGCCGGGCCGATCAGCGCCAGCGAGGCGGGTGCCGTGAGGGGCAGCGCGTGGGGTCCCGCATCATTGCGCAGCAGGATGATCGACTGCTCCGCCATCCGTCGCGCGAGAGCCCGGCTCTCCGGCGCGTCGAGGTCGACGGCCTCCCCGGTGGTCCGCGGGTCGAAGTCCGGGTCGAGCAGGCCGAGGGAGATCTTCTGGCGCAGGACCCGTCGGACCGTCTGGTCGAGGACGGCGGGATCGAGCGTGCCGTCCTCGAGGGCGCCGGCCAGCTCCGGGAAGGTGCTGGTCTCGGGCAGCTCGACGTCCATCCCCGCGCTCAGGGTCGTGGCGGCGGCCTGCCGGCTCGTCCCCACGACCCGATGCATCGTGCGCAGGAAGTCCACGGCCCAGTAGTCGGAGACGACGGTGCCGTCGAAGCCCCAGGTGTCCCGGAGGAGCTCGGTGAGCAGCCAGTGGCTCGCCGCGGGCGGCACGCCGTCGAGATCCGCGTAGGAGTTCATGACGGCTCCCGCTCCGGCACGCCGTACCGCCATCTCGAAGGGCACCAGGTCGATCTCGGCGAGCTCGCGCCGCCCGATCGAGACGGGGGCGTGGTTCCGTCCGGCGCGCGACGCGGCGTGCCCGGCGAAGTGCTTGAGGGTCGCGATGATCCCCTCGCTCTGCAGGCCGCTGACGTAGGCCGTGGCGAGGGTGCCGGTGAGATAGGGGTCCTCCCCCATGGTCTCTTCGATGCGACCCCAGCGGTAGTCGCGGACGATGTCGAGCACCGGGGCGAGGCCCATGTGGATGCCGAGGGCGCGCATGTCCGCGCCGATGCGCGCGGCCATCTCGTGGATGAGCTCCGGGTCGAAGGACGCCCCCCAGGCGATGGACGCGGGGTACGTGGTGGCACCGTGGGCCATGAGGCCGGTGAGGCACTCCTCGTGCACGATGGCCGGGATGCCCTGAGGCGAGGCGGCGACGACGGCGGCCTGCATCGCGCGCAGCGCGTCGACCCCCTCCGCGGCGGTCACGGGGGCGCTGCCGTAGGGACGCGTGAGGTGACCGAGCCCGTGGGACACGGCCTCCTCGAAGGGATCGCGCCCCTCATCGAAGGTGGCCTGCATCGGGGCGAAGCCCTCGGCATCGCCGATCTCCGGCCGCTTCCAGTAGCTGCCGAGCTGGGCGATCCGCTCCTCGAGGGAGAGCTCGGCGAGGAGGGCATCGGCGCGCTCCTCGATGCTGCGCGACGGGTCGGTCCACGGGGCTGCGCTCACGGGTGCTCCTTTGCACGGCGGTCGGTGCGGGTCGCAGACGACCGTCGACCGTTCTGATTCATTCGGAAAGTTTTCTGTCGGCTTTCGTGACAGCGTAGGGCAGTGCGCGCGAGGCAGTCAACGGGTGACCTCCCCCTCCGATAGCCTTCGGGAACCGCGTTCAGCGGGCCTGCACCGGAGAGGAGGACCCCGTGAGGGCTGCGAGAGTGACCATGGCTACCGTCGCCCGCGAAGCAGGGGTCTCCCCGATGACCGTGTCCAACGTGCTGAGCGGCAAACAGAGCGTCTCCCCCGATCTCCGCGCCCGCGTCGCGGCGGCCATCGCCGCCACCGGCTATCGCATGAACACCACCGCCCGCACGCTCCGCTCGGGCCGCAGCGGGGTGATCGGCCTCCTGGTGCCGGGAGCCACGGAGCCGTACTCCTATTACGCCCGCCTGGGCGGGCTCATCGCCCAGGAGGCGCGACGACACGGGCTGACCCTCGTCGTGGAGTCCCCCGGTCCCGCCCCGGAGGCGGAGACCGAGCTGGCGGCGATCGAGCAGGGTCGGTCACTCCAGTACGACGGCATGATCATCACCCCCCTGGCCCTCGGGCCGCAGCATGCATCACGCCTGCCCGCGGACTTCCCCCTGGTCGTCCTCGGAGAGAGGCCCGGCCCGCTGGGCGTTCCGCACATCGGCCTGCCGAACCGGGACGGCGCCTACGCGGCGACATGGCATCTGCTCGAGCAGGGAGCACGGGACATCGCGCTGATCAGCGGGGCACCGACGGACGAGGAGACCGTGCTGACCCGGCGCGCGGACGGCTACCGCGACGCCCTCGCCGACTGGGGACCCGAAGCGGGCGAGCCGCACCTCGTCGAGATCTCGGACCTGTCCCCGTACGCCGCCCGCTCGGCGGTCCGGGAGTCCGTGCGCCGCGGACGCCGCCCGGACGCCTACCTCGGGATCACCGACGGGGTCCTGCTCGGCGCCCTGCGCGGGCTGGCCGACGTCGGTCTCCACGTCCCTCGCGACGCCCTGGCGATCGGCTTCGACGGCATCCCCGAGGGGGAGCTCTCCGTTCCGTCGATCTCGACGATCAGCCCCGACCACGCCTGGATCGCGCAGCGGGCGGTGGCCCTGCTCCGCGGGCTGCTCGAGGACGGGACGCCCGACGACCTGGAGTTCACGGCGCCGTACATCCTCGTCGAGCGGGAGTCGACGCGGCGCTGAGGTGACCGGAGCCCCGCCACCCCTCCGTGCGAGCCGGCAGGGCGCCTTCTCGTCGAGCATCTCTTGACGGGGCCGATGTATCGATACACGATGGCGCTGGGCGCCTTCCTCCGCGCTCTCTTCGATGACGCAGGAGCACTTCCTCATGACCACAGCCAATCGCCGTCGCTCGCTCGCGACGGCTCTCGTCACCTCCCTGTCCGCCGACGGAGCCGGCGCCGAGCGGGCCGAGCTGCCGACCGGACCGCTCTCCCCCGCCCGGGTCGTGGTGGACCTGGACCTGCCCGGGGCCACGATCTCCCGGCACCTGTACGGGCATTTCGCCGAGCATCTGGGTCGATGCATCTACGGCGGGTTCTTCGTCGGGGAAAACTCGGAGATCCCCAACACCCGCGGCATCCGGGACGATGTGGTGGCGGCGCTGCGGGCGCTGCACATCCCGAACCTGCGCTGGCCGGGCGGCTGCTTCGCGGACGAGTACCACTGGAAGGACGGCATCGGCCCGCGCGAGCAGCGGCCGCGGATGGTGAACTCCCACTGGGGCGACGTGGTGGAGGACAACTCCTTCGGCACCCACGAGTTCCTCGACCTGGTCGAGCTGCTGGGCACCGAGGCGTACGTGAACGGGAACGTCGGCTCGGGCACCGTGCAGGAGATGAGCGAGTGGATCGAGTACCTCACCCGCGCGGATGATTCGCCGATGGCGGCGCTGCGCCGCCAGAACGGTCGGGACGAGCCGTGGAAGGTGCCGTTCTTCGGGATCGGCAACGAGTCCTGGGGCTGCGGCGGGAACATGCGCGCCGAGGACTACGCGGCACTCGCCAGGCAGTACTCGACCTTCGTCCGTGACCATGCCGGGAACCAGGTCACCCGCATCGCGGCCGGCGCCTCCGACGGCGACCTCGCCTGGACCGAATCGCTCATGCAGGTCTTCGGCGAGAGCCTCATCGAGCGGCCCGAGGCTCGACCGAACCCCTTCGAGGCGATCTCCCTGCACCACTACACCGTCTCGGGCCCTTGGGCCGAGAAGGGGAACGCCGCGGACTTCACGGAGGACGGCTGGTATCTCACGCTGTCACGTGCCTACGAGATCGATGCCCTGCTCGCCCGGCACAGCACGGCGATGGATCGCTACGACCCGTACCGCACCGTCGGCCTCGTGCTCGACGAATGGGGCACCTGGTGGGACGTCGAGCCGGGCACCAATCCCGGCTTCCTGTACCAGCAGAACACCCTCCGTGACGCCCTCGTCGCTTCGATCCACTTCGATGCCTTCCATCGCCATGCGGGACGTCTGACCATGGCGAACATCGCGCAGACCGTGAACGTGCTGCAGGCGATGATCCTCACCGACCCGGACACCGGTGCGCTCGTCCTCACGCCCAGCTATCACGTGTTCGCGATGAACGTCGGTCACCACGACGCCGCCGCCGTTCCCGTGCACGTCACGCTGCCCGAGCGCACGGCGAGCGTCGACGGCCGCGAGCTCCCGCTCCTCTCCGCGAGCGCTTCGGTGAAGGACGGCTCGGCCCTGATCTCGCTGACGAACGTCCACGCCACGGCGGGTCGGACGGTCGAGCTCGATCTGCGCGGCGCGGAGCTACGAGGGCATCGGGCCACCGTGCTCACGTCCGAGACCCTGCAGAGCGTCAACACCCCGGAGACGCCGTCGGAGGTCAGCCCGCGGGAGCTCTCGGCCGTCCGGTCCACGCCGAGCGGCCTCGAGATCGACCTTCCGCCGGCCTCGTACGTCACCGTGCAGCTCGACCTCGCCTGAGCTGACCGGCTGACCGTTCACCCGGACGGACCGATCGCGGACCCCGTGAGCCACAGATGGCTCACGGGGTCCGCGCCGCTGTCGACCCCCGTTCGACGAGCCGGGTCTCGAGCTGGAACGGATGCGCGAAGGCCTGCGGATCCGCCGCCAGGGCCAGCAGGCGCTCCACCGCGACCTGCCCCAGGGAGAACAGGGGCTGACTGACCGCGCTCAGCGGGGGCGTGGTCCAGCGGGTCATCATCGTGTCGTCGAAGCCGATCACGCTGAGCTGCTCCGGCACCCGGACGCCGCGCGCCTCCGCGGCACGGAGCGCCCCGAGGGCGAGCGGATCGGCCGCGGCGAAGATCGCCGTCGGAGGATCCGCGAGGTCGAGGAACCGCCGCGCCCCCTCCTCGCCCGCCTCGGCGGTGAAGGCCCGGGAGTCCACCAGCTCCTCGTCGACCTCCAGGCCCGCCCTCGCCATCGCACTGCGATAGCCCTCGACCCGCTGTCGCCCCGGCACCGAGCCGGGAGGACCGGCGAGGAGCCCGATCCGGGTATGCCCGAGGCTGAGCAGATGTCGCACCGCGGCAGATCCGCCCTCCCAGTTGGTGGCTCCCACCGTCAGGAGCCCCTCCAGCTCCGGCTCCGCCAGGACGGGGTCGATCGCGATGAGGGGGAGCGAGAGGCTGCGGCTCCAGCGGAGGTGCTCGGGGCCGATGGTGGTCACCACGGCGATGATCCCCTCCGCCTGCTGCGAGGCGATCTCGGCCATCCACTCGCGGGTGAGCCCGCCGCCGCCGAGGCTCGAGACGATCAGGTCGACGTCCGCCCGCCGCGCGGCATGGACAGCGCCGGCGAGGACTCCCATGACGTACCCGCTGTCCACGGACTCCAGATGGAGTCCGATCTGGCGGCGGCGCCCCGTCTTGCGTCGACGCTGCTCGTACCCCAGCTCCTGAGCTGCTTCCGCCACGGCTGCACGGGTGGCGCTGCTGATCGCCCCGCGCCCGTTCATCACCTTCGACGCCGTCGCCAGGGACACGCCTGCCCGATCCGCCACGGACTCCAGCGTGACGCGCCTCGTCCTCCCGCTGTTCGTCGCCATCGACCCGGCTCCTCTCCGTCGCTTCTCGCGGTCAGGATACCTATCGCGAAACTTTCTTCCGGCTTCTGAACCGATACAAGGGCTCGGGGCGCGGGTCGCACGCCCGGGCGGCCTGCAGCCCAGGAGGAGCGACATCCCGTCCGTCGGAGAGCCCTCCTGGCAAGTCGAGACGGGACGCGCGAGCGGTTCCGCCCGAATCATCGAACGAACACGCAGGTCATTCGCGCAAACATGTCGATCCGGTCTCAGATCGGGTGGCTGTTGACCCAACGGAACTTCGTTGGTAATTTGCTCTTACTTTCCCCGGCACGGGCCTCCCTGCCCGCTGTCGACCGATCCCGTCAATGACGACACTCAGGAGCAGGTCATGCGAAACTTTCCTCTTTCCCGTCGGTCCCTGCTCGGCGCGACCGCCGGGCTCTCCGCGCTCACCCTCGGCGCCTGCGGTACCGCCGGCCCCGGCTCCGGTGGAGGCGGCGGCAACTCGGCGAGCTATTGGGCGCTGTCCGGCGAGCCCAACGAGACCATCTACGGCGACTCGGTGGAGGCCTTCAACGAGGGCGACCAGGGCACGATCGATCTGACCTTCTTCCAGAACGACGCCTACAAGCAGAAGATCCGCACCGCCATCGGGGCGGGCGAGGCCCCGACGATCATCTACGGATGGGGCGGCGGCGGTCTGCGCACCTACGTCGAGGAGTCCCAGGTCGACGATCTGACCGGCTGGCTCGACGAGAACGCTGACTACAAGAACCGCTTCGTCGAGTCCGTCTGGGCGGCCGCGACCGTCGACGACAAGATCTCGGCGGTGCCGCAGGGCGCGACCCAGCCGATCATCCTGTTCCATAACAAGACGGTGCTCGAGACCATCGGCGCCGAGGCCCCGGAGACCTGGGACGACCTGCTCGGCGTGGTCGAGAAGGCGAAGTCCGCCGGAGTCGCTCCGATCTCCCTCGCCGCGCAGTCGCGCTGGACCTCGATGATGTGGCTCGAGTACCTGCTCGACCGCATCGGGGGCCCCGAGGTCTTCGCGCGCATCGCGGCCGGCGAGTCCGACGCCTGGCTCGATGACTCGGTCATCGCGATGGGCGAGAAGGTGAAGGAGCTCGTCGACGCGAGCGCCTTCGCGGATGGCTTCGAGTCGATGGCCGCCGACTC
Organism: Brachybacterium sp. B718/18; assembly: GCF_055454375.1. NCBI lineage: Bacteria > Bacillati > Actinomycetota > Actinomycetes > Micrococcales > Dermabacteraceae > Brachybacterium > Brachybacterium sp. B718/18. Next base: position 490,784 of record NZ_JBVDDO010000002.1, read on the forward strand.
CAACACCGACCAGGCGCTGCTGTGGACCGACCAGGCCGCGCTGATGCTCCACGGCGGGTGGACCTTCGGCAGCATGAAGGCGAGCGGCGGCGACTTCGTGCAGGCAGGCCGTCTCGGATTCGGTCCGTTCCCGACGATCGACGGCGGCGCGGGCGAGCTGACGAACCTGGTCGGGAATCCCTGCAACTACCTGTCCCTCTCCTCCGCGGCGAGCGACGAGGAGAAGGAGGTCGCGAAGGCCTTCCTGCGGGACGGCGCGATGTCCGACCAGGTCGCGACCGATCTGATCGCGTCCGGCTCCGTGCCGGTCATCGTCGGCCAGGACGAAGCTCTCGCGGCGAGCGAGGACGCCGAGTACCTGCAGTGGGTCTACTCCTCGATCCAGGAGGCCCCGGCCTTCACGCAGTCCTGGGACCAGGCGCTCCAGCCCACCGAGGCGGAGACCCTGCTCGTCAACACCGAGCAGCTGTTCCTCGGAGCCATTACCCCCGAGCAGTTCGCGGAGAACATGGCCGCCGGCAAGGGGGCCTGAGGATGACTGCGCTCTCCCCGTCGGTCACGCCGCGCACCATGGCCGGAGCCGACGCGTCAGCGTCCGCCACCCGTCGATCCGACACGGCGGCCACCGCCCCGCGTCCCTCCCGTGATCGCGTGCAGATCTCGCACGTCCTGTTCGCGCTGCCCGCGCTGCTCTTCTTCGGCGTCTTCGCCCTGCTCCCCCTGGTGGGCGTCGCCGCCCTGTCCTTCACCAGCTGGAACGGCATCGGAGCCATCGAGTTCACCGGCCTGACCAGCTGGGCCGAGGCACTGACCCGGCCCACCACCTGGCAGGGGCTCGGCCTCGTCGTGATCATGATCGTCGCGACCTGGCTGCTGCAGACCCCGATGAGCATCCTGCTGGGCTCCTTCCTCGCCGGTCAGCAGCGGTACCGCAACGTGCTCGCGATCCTGTACTTCCTGCCCCTGCTGCTGTCCTCCGCGGCCATCGCGATCACCTTCAAGTCGCTCCTGGACCCGAACTTCGGGCTCGCCAACGGCCTCGACATGCCCCTGCTGAAGCAGAACTGGCTGGGCGATCCGGTGCTGGTGTGGGTGGTCCTGCTGTTCATCATCGCCTGGCAGTTCATCCCCTTCCACACCCTGATCTACCAGGGCGCGGTGCGGCAGATCCCCCAGTCGATGTACGAGGCGGCGCAGATCGACGGCGCCGGCCGGCTGCGCCAGTTCTTCTCGATCACCCTGCCGCAGCTGAAGTACACGCTCATCACCAGCTCGACGCTGATGGTGGTGGGCGCGCTGACCTACTTCGACATCATCTTCGTCCTCACCCAGGGCGGTCCGGGGATGGCCACCCGGATCCTCCCGCTCGACATGTACCTCACCGGCTTCCGCGGGAACGAGATGGGCGTGGCCAGCGCCCTCGCGGTGATGCTGGTCGTCATCGGCCTGGGCCTCGCGCTCGGCGTGCAGCGGCTCGGCGGCCGGGACACCTCCGCCAGCCAGATGGAAGGAGCCTGACATGCAGCGCAACTGGATCGGCGGCGCCTTCGGCTGGCTCTGGCTCGGCGTCGTCCTGCTCCCGATCTACTTCGTGCTCATCACGAGCCTCAAGTCGATCTCGACCTACTTCGGCTCGAACCCGGTGCTCCCCTCGGCGCCCGTCGCGATCGAGAACTTCTTCGCCGTGCTCGAGGCGGACTTCACTCGGTACCTGCTGAACAGCGTGCTCGTCGCCGTCGGAACCGTGGTGCCGCTCGTGCTGATGGCCTTCATGGCCTCGTACTCGATCGTCCGCGGCACGGGACGGGTGTTCCGTCCGGTGCGCAGCGTGTTCCTGCTGGGGCTCGCGATCCCCGTCCAGGCGACGATCGTGCCGATCTACCTGATGATCATCCGGCTGCACATGTACGACTCCCTGGTCGCCCTGATGATCCCCGCGATCGCCTTCGGCCTGCCGCTCAGCATCCTGATCATCTCCAACTCCCTGCGGGACGTCCCCAAGGAACTCTTCGAGGCGATGGACATCGACGGCTCGACCGAGTGGCAGAAGATGTGGCGCCTCGCCTTCCCGATCGTGCGGCCCGCGCTGGTGACGGTCGCCGTCTACCAGGCGCTGATGTCCTGGAACGGCTTCCTGTTCCCGCTGATCCTGACCCAGAGTCCGGACAAGCGCACCCTCCCCCTGGCACTGTGGAGCTTCCAGGGCGAATATGCCACCAACGTCCCCGTGGTGATGGCGGCCGTCGTGCTGTCGTCGATCCCGATCATCATCCTGTACGCCTTCGGCCGCCGCTATCTGGTCAGCGGCATGACCGCCGGCTCCGGGAAGTGACCCCACCCTGAAGGAGACCCCGTCGTCCATGACTGACTCATCCCCCCAGCCCCTCAACGTCGGCCTCGTCGGCTACGGCTTCATGGGGGCCGCCCACTCCCATGCCTGGCGCACCGCGCATCGCTTCTTCGACCTGCCGGCCACGCCGGTGCTGCACACGATCGCGGGCCGCACCGAGTCCGCGGTCGCGGCGGCGGCGCAGCAGTACGGCTTCGCCGCGCACACCACCCGCTGGCAGGACCTGATCGAGGATCCCGAGATCCACGTTGTCGACATCTGCACCCCGGGCGACACCCACCACGAGATCGCTCTCGCGGCGCTCGCGGCGGGCAAGCACGTGCTGTGCGAGAAGCCGCTCGCGAACTCGGTCGAGGAATCCGCGGAGATGGCGGCGGCCGCCGCGGAGGCCGCGCAGCGCGGGATCCGCTCCATCTGCGGCTTCTCCTACCGTCGCACCCCGGCGCTCGCGTATGCGAGGCAGCTGGTCCAGGAGGGCTTCGTGGGCGAGATCCGGCAGGTCCGCGCCCAGTACCTGCAGGACTGGCTCGCCGACGCCGATGCCCCGATGACCTGGCGTCTCGACAAGCAGAAGGCCGGCTCCGGCGCGCTCGGCGACATCGGCGCGCACGTCATCGACCTGCTCCAGTGGATCTCCGGGCTGGACATCGCCGCCGTCTCGGGCACCCTCGCGACCGTGGTCCCCACCCGCCCCGCGGCGGGCGCGATGCATGGCCTCGGCGGCAAGGGGGACACCTCCGGCGAGCGCCAGCAGGTCACCGTCGACGACACCGCCCTGTTCTCCGTCCGCCTGGAGAACGGCGTGCTCGGCGCCGTCGAGGCGACGCGCATGGCGCAGGGCCGCAAGAACGCGATGCGCGTGGAGATCAACGGCGCGAAGGGCTCGGTGGCCTTCGACTTCGAGCGCATGAACGAGCTGGAGATCTACGACGCGACTGCGCCCGCGGGCCGCCAGGGCTTCACCCGCGTGCTCGCCACCGAGCCGGAGCATCCCTATGCCGCGGCCTGGTGGCCCACCGGTCACGGCCTCGGCTACGAGCACACCTTCACCCATGAGGTCGTCGACCTCGTCCGCGCGATCGGCGAGGGCACCGACCCCTCGCCCTCCTTCGCCGAGGCCCTGCACGTGCAGCGCGTCCTCGCCGCCGTGGAGGCCAGCGACGCCGACGGCTCGCGCTGGACACCCGTCGGCCCCCAGACCACCACCACCCAGGACACCCAGGAGCCCTCCGCATGAGCACCACCCCCACCCGCGTCGCCCTCGTCGTCCGCGGCGGCTGGGACGGCCACCAGCCCGTCGAGGCGACCGAGCTGTTCATCCCCTTCCTGGAGGAGAACGGCTTCAACGTCCGCATCGAGGAGTCGCCGGCGATCTACGCCGATGCCGCGTACATGGCCACGGTCGACCTGATCGTCCAGTGCAACACCATGAACACCATCCAGCGGCCCGAGTTCGAGGGCCTGCGCGCCGCGATCGAGGCGGGCACCGGCATGGCCGGCTGGCACGGCGGCATCGCCGACAGCTACCGCAACGAGTCCGACTACCTGACCCTGATCGGCGGCCAGTTCGGCTGCCACCCGGGCAAGCACCCCGACGAGCGCCAGGGCGAGCAGGCCGACAACTACGTGCCCTACACCGTCAACCTGCTGCCCGCCGCGGCGGACCATCCGATCACCACCGGCATCAGCGACTTCGACCTGGTCACCGAGCAGTACTGGGTGCTGGCCGACGACTACTGCGACGTCCTCGCCACCACCACCCAGAAGGTCCGGGAGTGGGATCCGTGGCACCGCGAGGTGACCTCGCCGGCGATCTGGACCCGTCACTGGGGCGAGGGCCGCATCTTCGTCTCCACCCCCGGCCACCGCGTCGAGGTGCTCGAGGATCCGAACGTCCGCACGATCATCGAGCGCGGCCTGCTGTGGGCGGCGCGCGGCTCCGAACAGCCCTACGGCGAGCACGGCGCTCTCCGCACTGCCGGCGCGCAGGAGACGACCCGATGAGGGTGGGCATGATCGGCTGCGGGAACATCTCCGCGCAGTACCTGAAGACCTTCCCGACCCTCCCGGACGTGGAGCTGGTGGCCGTCGCGGATCTCGACATGGACCGGGCGCGCGCCGTCGCGGCCGAGCACGAGGGCGTCCGGGCGCTCACGGTCGACGAGCTGATCGCCGATGCGGAGGTGGAGACGGTCCTGAACCTCACCATCCCCGCGGCGCATGCGGAGATCGACCTGCGGGCGATCGCCGCGGGCAAGAACGTCCACGCGGAGAAGCCCTTCGCGGTCACGGCCGACGAGGGCGCCGAGGTGCTCGCCGCCGCCGCGGCCGCGGGCGTGCTCGTCGGCTCCGCCCCGGACACCGTGCTGGGCACGGGCACGCAGACGGCGCGGCAGGCGATCGACGACGGCCTGATCGGCACGCCGATCTCCGCGGTCGCCACGATGATGACCCCGGGCCACGAGCGCTGGCACCCGAACCCGGACTTCTATTACGTGCCCGGCGGCGGCCCGCTGCTGGACATGGGCCCGTACTACATCCACTCCCTCGTGACCCTGCTGGGTCCGGTCTCGGCAGTGATCGGGGCGTCGAGCCGGCTGCGCGAGGAGCGCACCATCGGGTCGGGTGCACGGGCGGGCGAGGTCATCCCCGTCACCACCGACACCCACGTCACCGGGGTGCTGATCCATGCTTCGGGGGCACTGTCCACGCTGGTCATGAGCTTCGACGCGGTCGCGACCCATGCGCATCCGATCGAGGTGCACGGCACCCTCGGCAGCCTCTCCGTGCCGGACCCGAACCGGTTCGACGGCGAGGTGTCGGTGAACGTGCTCGGCTCCGGCGGCTGGGAGACCGTGCCGGAGTCGGCCGGGTACGTCGGGGCCTCGCGCGGCATCGCCCTGCAGGACATGGCGACCCGCGGCGAGCAGCTGCGGGCCTCCGGCGCGCTCGGCCAGCACGCCCTCGAGGTCATGAACGCGATGCTCGAGTCCTCCGGCTCCGGGCAGCGGGTCGAGATCGCCTCGACGCTCGAGCGACCGGACGCGGTGCCCCTCGCCGACGTGCACGTGAGCGTCTGATCCCCGCTCTCGCTCGCCGGCCGACGGGTCGGACGAGCGGGAGTGGCAGCATCCCGCCGGGCGGGCCGAGCTCCTCGAGCTCGGCCCGCTCTGCGTCGGCGGTCGGGGCGGTCGCCGGTCGCCGGGCGACAGTCGCCGCGAGAGCGCCGACGGGTCGCGCGTCACAGCCCTTTGCCGGATTCTCGTTAGCGATATATCGTGATGCTGTCACGATACGAACACACTGAAGGAGCGCATCCATGCGACAGCATCATGACGATCATCGATACGACGAGTTCCGCGGCGGGCGCCGCGGGCGAGCACACCGCCCCGAAGGCGGCCGGCCCGGCGGGGGCCGCTTCGGCGGCTTCGGCGAGGGTCCGGCGGACGCCGACCCGCGGGCCTGGGGTCCGCGCGGAGGCCGCGGCCGACGCGGAGGCTTCGGTCCCGGCGGCTTCGGCCCCGGGGGCGATCCCCGCGGGGGCTTCGGTCCTGGCGGCGAGCGGCGCGGCGGTCCGCGCGGGGGCTTCGGCCCCGGTGACGAGCGGCGCGGCGGCCCCCATCGGGGCGGCGAGCGCGGCCGACGCGACCGGCGGTCCCGCGGCGACGTCCGCACCGCGGTCCTGCTGCTGCTGGCCGAGGGCCCGCAGCACGGCTACCAGCTGATGCAGACCATCACCGAGCGGACCAGCGGACGCTGGAACCCGAGCCCGGGAGCGATCTACCCGACGCTCTCGCAGCTCGAGGACGAGGGGCTCGTGTCCACCACCCCCGACGGCGGGCGCAAGCTCGCGACCCTCACCGACGCGGGCCGCGCCCACGTCGAGGAGCACTCGGCCGGCTGGGCCGATCCTTTCGCCTCTCCCGACGCCGGGGCCGATGAGGAGATCCCCGATCTCCGCGCCGCCCTGCACGACCTCGGAGGCGCCGTCCGCGAGGCCGGCCGCTCGGCGCACGCCGCGCAGCTCGCCAAGGTCACCGCCCTGCTCACCGAGGCCAAGCGCTCGGTGTACCGGATCCTCGCCGAGGAGTCCCCCGCTGCCGAGGGTCCCGCGGAAAACACGGAGCCCGCGGAGAGCTCGGAGCCCGCGGAGAACACGGACGAGGCATGAGCCCCGTCGGCCGGTGGGTGGGACCGAGCGCTGAGCACTGAGCGCTGTGCTCGCCCCACCCACCTGGCAACCCCCGGCATGTAGCCCGATCACCGCTGGTGATGCAGGAGACTGGCGAGGAATGCGCCTGATCGCCGGGCGCCCGCCTCGACCGAAAGGACTGTCGATGTCTGCCTCCGAAGGAGCCAACTACGCGCCCGCCGCGATGCCGAAGCCGGTCGTCGAGCCCGGCGAGTTCGTCTTCGCCGTGATGCACCTGGACCACGGCCACATCGGAGGCATGACCCAGGGCCTGCTCGGCGCCGGAGGCACCCTGAAGTGGGTGTACGACCCGCAGCCGGAGCGCCTCAAGACCTTCACGGAGCAGTTCCCGCAGGCCAAGGTCGCGAGCTCCGAGCAGGAGATCCTCGAAGACCCCGAGGTGAAGTTGGTCGCGGCCGCCGCCGTCCCCGTGGACCGCGCGCCGCTCGGCATTCGCGTGATGGAGGCCGGCAAGGACTATTTCACCGACAAGACGCCGCTGATCACCCTCGAGCAGCTCGCGGAGGCGAAGGCCGCTGTCGAGCGCACCGGCCAGAAGTACGCCGTGTACTACTCCGAGCGGATCCACGTCGAGGCCGCCGTGCTCGCCACCCAGCTCATCCAGCAGGGCGCGATCGGCAAGGTCCTCCAGGTCACGGGCATGGGCCCGCACCGCATCGGGGATCCCTCGACCCGCCCGGACTGGTTCTTCGAGCGCGCCCGCTACGGCGGCATCCTCACCGACATCGGCTCCCACAACTTCGAGCAGATGCTCACCTTCACCGGCTCCGACGACGCGGAGGTCCTCTCCTCCTCGATCGGCAACTTCGGGAACCCCGAGCACCCCGAGCTCGACGACTTCGGCGACGCGCACATCGCGCTGTCCTCCGGCGCGACGGGCTTCGTGCGCGTCGACTGGTTCACCCCGCAGGGCCTGCGCACCTGGGGCGACGGACGCACCTTCGTGGTCGGCACCGAGGGCTACCTCGAGCTGCGCAAGTACATCGACGTCACCACCGAGAACGGCCCCAACCAGGTGATCCTCGTCGACGGGAAGGGCGAGCACCGCCTCGAGGCGAACGGGAACGTGGGCTACCCCTTCTTCGGGGAGCTCGTGCTCGACGTCCTGAACCGGACCGAGAACGCCATGACCCAGTCCCACGCCTTCAAGGCCGTCGAGCTCGCGCTCATCGCCCAGAAGCAGGCCCGGGAGCTGACCGGCCGCTGAGCCAGCGCGGCGCTGAGCCGCATGCCTGAGCCGACGGGGCCCGA
>NZ_JBVDDO010000002.1:498609-531731 GCF_055454375.1 Brachybacterium sp. B718/18
CTCGTCGGGCCCCGTCGTCGTCCGCTCAGAGTCGAGTGCGGATCTGCACCTCCGCATCGCACAGCCCGTCGGCCACGGGGACACCGTGGCGCCACACCCTGTTGCGATAGTTCGCATTCCTAACTACTATCGGTGGCCGTGACCAGAACCCCTGCCCCCGCTCCCCGCGACGTGGTCGCGCGGCCCTCGGCCCGTCATCCCGAGCTCCCGCAGACCCTCGCCCTCGTGTGCAGCCAGTTCGCGCGCCTCGCCGCGCGCCGCTCCGAGGTGGGCGTGGGGACGGTGTCCTGGCGGGTGGTCGCCACGATCCAGCGCCACGGGCCCCTGCGGCTGAGCGAGCTCGCCGATCGCGAGCGGGTCTCGCGCCCCACCGCGACCACGGTCATCAAGCGGCTCGAGCAGGAGGGGCTGGTGCGGCGCGATGCGGACCCGGAGGACTCCCGCTCCTCGCTGATCGGCATCACCGCGCAGGGCGCCGAGCAGCTCGCGCAGTGGCGCGACCAGCTCGCCGCCGGCGTCGGCGGGCTGCTCGAGCCGCTGCCCGAGGAGGACCTCGCCGCCCTCGACCGCGCGGCGCGGATCCTCGCCGACCTGGTGGAGACGCACGACCGCTGACGATGCCCGCCCCGGCCCTGTCCCGACCGCCCCCGCGCACCCTCCGAAGGACTCCCCGTATGACCACCGCCCCGGCCGCCGCGCGCGGCACCTCCTCCCCCACGACCTCCACCGCCCCGAACCCCGCCGCCCCCACGCTCCGGGACGCCTTCCACCAGCCGCGGGCCGTCTGGGCCATCGCCTTCGCCGCGACCGTGTCCTTCATGGGCATCGGCCTGGTCGACCCGATCCTCCCCGCGATCAGCGTGCAGCTGGACGCCTCGCCGTCCCAGGCGATGCTGCTGTTCACCAGCTATCTCGTCGTCACCGCGATCGCCATGTTCTTCACCAGCTGGCTCGCCTCCCTGCTCGGCACCAAGCGCACCCTGCTGATCGGGTTGGCCCTCGTGGTGGTCTTCGCGGCGCTCGCAGCGGCCTCCGGCTCCGTCGGCGAGATCATCGGCCTGCGCGCCGGCTGGGGCCTCGGCAACGCCCTGTTCATCTCCACCGCGCTCGCCGCGATCGTGGGCGCGACCGCGGGACCGAGCGGCGGCGCGATCATCCTTTACGAGACCGCGCTCGGGATCGGGATGGCCCTCGGGCCGCTGCTGGGCGGACTGCTCGGCTCGGTCTCCTGGCGCGCCCCCTTCGCGGGCACCGCGGTGCTGATGGGCATCGGCTTCCTCGCGATCGCCGTGCTGCTGCGGCGCGAGCCCAGGCCCGCGCACGTCTCGCCGCTCGCGGCGCTCCGCGCCCTCGGGAACCCGGCGCTGCGCACCCTCGCGCTCACCGCGATCTTCTATAACGTCGCCTTCTTCACCCTGCTCGCCTACTCCCCCTTCCCGCTCGAGGCGGCCGCTGCCGCGCGCGGTACGGCGTTCGGCGCCCTCGGGATCGGCGGGGTTTTCTTCGGCTGGGGCCTGGCTCTCGCGATCACCTCCGTGTTCGCCGCCCCGGTGCTGACCCGCCGATTCGGGCTGATCCCGACCCTGCTGACGACACTCTCCCTGCTCACCGCGCTGATGCTGGTCCTGTCGATCGCGCACACCTCGCTGCCGGGGATGATCACCCTGATCGTGATCGGCGGGCTGCTGCTCGGCGTCCTGAACACGGCCCTCACCGAGACCGTCATGGAGGCGACCGATCTGCCCCGCGGCGTGGCCAGCTCCGCGTACTCGGGCGTGCGATTCCTGGGCGGCGCGATCGCCCCGGCCGTCGCCGGGCCGCTCGCCGCCGCGACCACCGCCGGCGCCCCCTATCTGCTGGCCGCGGGCGCCCTGGTGGTGAGCATCGCGATGCTGCTGATCGGCCGACGCCACTTGGCCGCCGTCGGCCACCAGCACCATCTCACCGCCGCCGAGGAGGCGGAGGCGATCAGCGTCGGCGACGAGGCCTGAGCCGTTCCGCGGCAGCGGCCTGCGCCCCGCTCGACGCCCTCACCCCCGGTGCGCCCACAGGTCCCGCAGCAGCGCGATCTCGGCGAGGTGGTGGATGAGCTCACGGTGGATATGGGCCACGAGGGTCGCGCGGGAGTACTGGGCGAAGGGACCCTCCGCCTCGCCGACGGCGACCTGAAGGTCGTCCGCGTCCCAGCGGCGCACACCGGTGATCCAGCGCTCGTACTCGGCGTCGAACTGGGCGAGGGCCTCATCGGCCGTGGCGGCGTAGTCCCAGGTCATGTAGTCCGCGGGGGGACCGCCGTGATGGGAGGCGCTGCGGACGGCGAGGACGCCGACGATCACGTGGCCGAGTCGCCAGGCGATGGTGGTGAACGGCGCGGGGCTCGGTTCGGGATGCTCGACGTCGATGGCCATCGCGCCTCCTCCGCCCTGGATCGACGTGGGCGGCTCCTGCCCCGCGGGCACGCGCGGATGGACCGTCCAGGCCCCGCCCGTCCCGGTCGGGTCATAGAGGTACTCCTCGTCGGTGAGCCCTTCGAGGCGCGGCCGCAGCATCGCCCGCACATGGAACTCGATCTGGTCGATGAGGACGGTGGGCAGGTCGCCGTCGAGGCCGCGCGGTCCGCGCTCGGCGGGGGTCTCGGGGGCGGTGGTCTCGGAGGTCATCAGGGCTCCTTCGGTCCGGGGAGGGGGGGCAGTCGGTTCGCCGGCCGGCGGGCTCACCAGCCGGCGGGCGGCCAGGTCTCGCCGTCGGTCAGGGCGTTCAGCTCGTAGGCGCCCTTGCCGTCGATGCTCTCGCGGATCACGTCGGCCTGCCCGGCGTGGCGGGCGACCTCCTCGATCGTGTGCAGCGCGAGCCAGCGCACATTCCAGTCCTCGGCGCCGGTGTACCAGGGCGCGTCGGGCGTCGGCACGGGGGCATCGAGGTCGGCGGCGCGCAGGGCCGCCTCGAGGCGCGCCCCGGCCTGCTCGAGCGCGTCGCTCAGCGAGACGGCGCTCGCCCCGTCGGGGACGGTCAGCGAGGGATCGCTGAGATCCTCCGGCACCTCACCGGACCCGAGGATGACCGCCTCGTCCCCGACCGCGGCAGAAGCCGCACGGGCCGTGGCCCGCTCGATCTCGTGGGCGTTGCCGTCGACCACCGCGATCACGTGGTTCGCGATCGCGCCGACGCTCAGCTCCGAGGCGCTCGGAGTCGCACGCAGCTGCTGCGGATCCAGCGCGTGCAGAGTCGTGATGATCTGCTGGACCTGCTGACGGCTGAAGGCGGCGAGGCCATCGGCCTCGGTGGTGACGTTGCGGGTGAGGAACGGCATGACGGGATCCTTCCGGGGATCTGTCGCGAGGAGTCGCGCTGACAGCTCCCAGGTTCCCGTGCCGGGCGGACAAGATGTGTCCGCGAAGAACGGCGCGCGTCCCGCGCTGCTCAGATCCGCCCTGACTGGTCCACGCGCTGCTCACTCCACGCCCCGCTCAGTCCTCGCTCAGTCCCCGCTTCGCTCCCCCCGCCGCCAGCTCCGCGTACGCCGGCGCGAGGCTCATGTACTGCGCGTCCCAGACGTCAATCCCGGGCACGTCGTCGCCGGTGACCGCGCCGGTAAGGCGGTCCAGGTACCACTCCCAGCCGGGGCCGATGCTCTCGACCATCTCGCGGGGGACGTCGTGGTGGCGCAGGGCCACGCGCGTGCCGCCGCCCGCCGAGCGCGCCGCAGCGTCCGGCCCGGCCCCGTCGGCATTGTCGGCCCCGTCGGCCGCGTCGGCCAGTTCGAGCGACAGCCGCCACGTCCCCTCGCCGGCGGCGGAGCTGACCGTGAGCAGCTCCTGCGGGGTGCAGGCGTGGATCGTGTACTCGGAGGCGACGTCGTCGCCCGGCTCGGCGGTCATGGTCACCTGGACCGTCCCGCTCGCGGGATCGCCGGTGTACGTCCCGAACCAGGCGGCGAGGCGCTCGGACTCGGTGAGATGGCGCCAGACCTCGGCGCGGGCGGCGGGGACGTGACGGACCAGGACCAGGTCCGTGCCGTCGGCGGTGAGGGCTCCGGTGATCTCCATGCCCGCAGGCTACGCGGCGCGGGAGCGGATCGCCGAGAGCACGACGCCCGCGACGATGCCGAGGAGGATCAGCACGACCTGGACGATCACCCCGATCCCGTGCGGCAGCAGCAGCGCGATCAGCAGCACCAGCGCTCCGACGGCGCCGCCCACGGCGAGACCGCCCACGAACGACTCGGCCCGGGAGGCGACGGCGACCAGCAGCCCCACGATCACCACCACGGCCACGGCTTCGGCGACGACGCCGACGATCAGCACCAGCGCCGAGTTAGAGATCCCGCCGAGCGCCGGCAGCACCTGGAGCGGCTCGCCGAGCCCGACGAGCAGGCAGCCGATCAGTCCGAGCACCCGCGGGAGCGTCGGCTGCGGGACCCGCAGCAGCGAGAGGACCGCCGCGGCGAGCAGGAGCAGCAAACCGGGGACCTGCGCGAGGCGGGCCAGGAGCGAGGCCAGGGCGAGCTCACCGGCGAGGAGCAGCACGATCGCGCCGAGCACGCCGACCAGCAGCCCGCCGCCGAGGGCGAGTCCCGCGGCGTTCCACCGCTCCTGCGGACCGGCCGTCGCCCCGGCGGCGAGCGGCACCGAGACGGGAAGGGCGGTCATCACGGCGATCAGGGTCACGGCGAGGAGCTCGAGGGGCACGACGTCGAAGGACATGCCCACATGGTGCGTCATCGCGCATCGCTGTGGGGGCATGCGGACGGAATCTGTCCGCCCGGGGGCGCACACTGGCGGCATGAGCGATGTGACCACGAGGGCGCTGCGGCTGCTCGCGCTGCTGCAGTCCCGCAGCGTCTGGACGGGTCCGGAGCTGGCGGACCGCCTGGACGTGACCGTGCGGACGGTCCGCCGCGACGTGGACCGACTGCGGCAGATGGGCTACCCGGTGCTGACCTCCGCGGGGCACGGCGGCGGTTACCAGCTGGGCGCCGGCCGTGAGCTGCCGCCGCTGCTGCTCGGGGCGCAGGAGGCGCTCGCGGTCGCGGTGGGGCTCCGGCTCACGGCCGTCTCGGGGATCAGCGGACTGGACGAGGAGGCCCTGCGCGCCCTCGCGGCGCTGGACCGGATCCTGCCCCCGGAGATCCGCGCCGAGGTGCAGGCGGTGTCGGACGCGATGGACGTGATCACGAACGCGGCACCGGCCGCCAGCTCGGAGGTGCTGGTGACGCTCGCGTCGGCCGTGCGGGATCGGGTGCGGGTGCGGGTGGACTACGAGCGGGCCGACGGCGAGCGCTCCGAGCGCCGCCTGGAGCCGTATCGGGTGCTGTCGATGGAGGGTCGGTGGTACCTCTACGCCTTCGACCTCGAGCGGGAGGACTGGCGCACCTTCCGCCTGGACCGGATGCACGAGGTCGCTGCGAGCACCTTCTCCTTCATGCCGCGGGACGCCGGCGACATCGAGCAGAACGTGCGGGAGTCGATCGCGGTGCGCGGCTACGAGCGGTCGGTGACCGTGCGGATCCTCGCCCCGTACGAGCGGGTCGCCCCGCAGGTCTCGGCCCGCGCGGTCACCCTCGAGCCCGACGGTCCGGACGCCTGCATCCTGCGCGCCGGCGACGACGACCTGCGCTGGACCGCACTGCATCTCGCCCTGCTCGGGGAGGAGCTCGAGGTGATCGAGCCGCCGGAGCTGCTGGAGATCATCGGGGGGCTCGGCCGCTGGGCGGGCGAGGTCACAGCACGAGCAGAGCGAGCGCCGAGACGACCGTGAGCACGAGGACGGCCTTCTCGAAGATCCCCTGCGGGATGCGCCGCGCGACCCGGGCGCCGATGAACGCGCCGAGCAGCACCAGCGGCACCAGCATCAGGTCCATGACGAGCGTGTCGCGGGTGATCAGGCCGAGCCCGGCGGAGAACGGCAGCTTGATCACGTTGACCACGGCGAAGAACCACGCGGAGGTGCCGAGGAAGGTCAGCACCGGCATGCGCATGGCGTAGAAGTACATCGACATGACCGGCCCGCCCGCATTGGCGACCATGGTGGTGAAGCCGCCGAGCACGCCGTAGCCGGCGCGGGCGAGCGCCGAGGCCGCGGGTTTCGGATCGGCCGACGCAGCGTCGGCTGTCCCGGTGTCGGCCGACGGGGCGCGCAGCTCCTTCCGGCGGGCCGCCCGGCGTCGCCAGACGGTCACGGCGATGAGGGCCAGCAGGATCAGGCCGATGGTGGTGCGGACGGTGTCCCCGCCGACGATCGCGAAGAAGATCGTCCCCAGCACCACGCCGATCAGGACGCTGGGGATGAGGCGCACGAGGGTGCGCACGTCGGGCTCGCGCCGGTAGACCCAGAGCGCGGTCGCGTCCCCCACCATGAGCAGCAGCAGGAGGGCGGCGGTGGACTCCTTCGCCGGCAGGGCCAGCGCGAACAGTCCCACCGCGATGGTGCCACCGCCGGGCATCGCCGTCTTGGACAGGCCCACCACGAGCGCCCCGGCGCACACCAGCGCCCAGGTGGCGGGGCCGAGCGCGGGGATCAGGGCGGCGAGATCTGGCACGAGCGCCGACGCTACCAGCGCCCGCTCCGGCCCCGACGGGCGGTCCGGGAGTCCGAGAGGTCATGGGGCGCGGGAGATCCGGGGCCGACGGGTGCTCCAGGGGTGGCGGGTGTCGGCCGCCCTCCCTATCCTCGGTACATGGGGATCACGGGGGTGCGCCGCAGCGGGACGTTGCTCGTCATGCTGTCCTGGCTGCTGCTGGTCTCTCTGGTCGCGGCGCCCTCGGCCCAGGCCTGCAGCTGCACAAGCTACGACCTGGACGGGGCGATCGAGGCGGCGGACCTCATCGCGGACGTCACCGTCGAGCACAAGATCTCGGACGATGCCGGGCAGGTCACCTACTACGCGGTGGTCGACACGGTGTGGAAGGGCGAGGAGTCGCGCACGATCCGGCTCAGCACCCACTCGCAGTCCACGGCCTGCGGGCTGGGCCGCCTCGAGAAGGGCACGCGGCTGCTGCTGTGGGGGTACGGCGGCGACGGCTCCTACTCGACGACCTGGTGCGCGCTGCCACGGAACGCCCCCGACGATCTCCGCGGCGCCCTCACCGACCGGCTCGGCGAGCCCACAGACCTCACCGATCAGCCGCAGCCGCTCGAGGCGGACCGGCTGCCCCGGCCGGGCCTCGGGGTGCTGCTGGCGGCCGGGACCCTCGCGGTCGTCGCCGCGGGGGTCGGTCTGCTGCAGGTCGCCGCGGTGCTGCTGGGACTGCACCTGAACCGCCGCAGCCGTCGCTGACCGGTGCCGGCCGGCGCCGTGGCCCCTGCCCCCTGACTCACTGGCCTCCTGACCCGCTGTCTCCCTGGCCTCCCCCTCAACCAGGTAACCTCTGTGCTGGTCGACCGGTGCCGAGGGGGCGCCGACGCGGTCGACCAACATGTACTGAGGGGTGGCTCCGTGGGAGAGTTCGAACTGTTGACCGGCCTCGTCGGGCTCGCGCCGATCGCGGCCGCCGCGCGCTTCGGCATCCCGGCGTTCCGCAACCTGAAAACCTCGCAGCGGCTCGCCGAGAGCGGCACCCAGGTCGAGGGGCGCGTGGTCTCCGTGTTCCGGAAGGTCTGCGCGATCTTCGTGATCTGGGGGCTCAACTGGGTCCTCGGCGCGCTGGGCTGAGGAGGGCTCATGTCCGCAGTTCAGCTCGTCCCGCTGATGTTCCTGGTCATCCCCGGCATGATGCTGCTGGGCGCCCTGTGGAGGCTGCTCACCGCCGCGATCGAACTGCTGCGGGGTCGACGTCTCGCCGCCACCGGCCAGAAGGCCCAGGGGCGCGTGATCTCCTCGCAGTCCCATGACAGCGGCCGCGGCGACAGCTCCAGCGTCACCTACATGATCGAGACGATCGAGTTCACCTCGGATCGCGGCCGGACCGTGCGCGCGAACCCCTGGGTCGCCGAGCATCACACCGTCGACCGCAGCGGCATGACCGTCGACGTCCTCTACGACCGGGACCGCCCCGAGCGGTTCATCGCGCCGCAGAACGGCCGCGCCCTCTCCCCCGTCCGCGCGCTCAAGGGGATCGGGATCTCGCTGGCGGTCGTGGCAGTCAGCGTGTTCTTCCTCAGCCGCGTGTGGCCGATGGTCTCGAGCTTCGGCACCTTCGACCGCTTTACGGACTGGTTCTGAGGCGCGGGGCACGCCACCCCGCACCCTCTGCGCGGCCACACCTACCCCGCGCGCTTCCCCCGCACCCCCCTTGCGCCGCTCCGCGCGGGCATGGAAGCATCATCCTCGATGTCGCGTCGATTCGAATCGACGCACCCTCCATCGGCCGACCGCCGCCATCTGTTCCTCGAGGAAGAGGCCCCTGTGACCACAGTCCACCCGTCCCCCGCTACCAACCCCCTGCGGGTAACCGTCTGGGGCGAGAACCGTCATGAGCAGCGCGACGAGCGAGTGCGCGGCCACTACCCCGAGGGCATGCACGCCGCGATCCGCGACGGGATCCTCGAGAACCTCGGCGACTCCGTCACCACCCGCTTCGCGCTGCTGGACGATCCCGAGCACGGGCTCAGCGAGGAAGTCCTCGCCGAGACCGACGTGCTCACCTGGTGGGGGCACATGGCGCACGGCGAGGTGTCCGACGAGGTCGTGGACCGCGTCCAGCGCCACGTCCTCTCCGGGATGGGCCTGGTGGTGCTGCACTCCGGGCACTGGAGCAAGATCTTCGTGAAGCTCATGGGCACCACCTGCACCCTGCGCTGGCGCAACGAGTCCGACCGCGAGCTGGTGTGGACCGTGGACCCCACCCACCCGATCGCCGAGGGCGTGCCGCATCCGATCGTCATCCCCGAGCAGGAGATGTACGGCGAGCACTTCGACATCCCCACCCCGGACGAGCTGATCTTCGTCTCGTCCTTCAGCGGCGGCGAGGTGTTCCGCTCGGGCTGCACCTTCCGCCGCGGCAAGGGCAAGATCTTCTACTTCTCCCCCGGCGACCAGGACTACCCCGTGTACCACCACACCGACGTGCGCCGCGTGATCGCCAACGGCGTCTCGTGGGCACGGCCCGTGAGCCCCGTGCGGGAGGTCCCGTTCCTGGACCGCTATCCCACCGACTGGTTCCTCTCCGGCGAGGGCGGCCAGGGCGTGGGCGATGCCGAGGCCGCGGGGAAGACCGCATGACCGAGGCGCGCTCTCCCTCCGACCGCTCCGGCCCCACCGACCCTTCTGACTCTCGCGTCCGTGTCGTCGTGGTCGGCGCGGGCGGCATGGGCCGCGCCTGGATCCGCACGGTGCTCGACTCCGACGCGGCCCGGCTCGTCGGCGTCGCCGACGTCGTGCCCGGTGCGGCCGGACGCGCCGTGCAGGACGTGATCGAGGACCCGTCGGCGCGCGAGCGGATCGCCGTCGGCACAGACGGGACCGAGATCGCGCTCGCGACCGGCGCGGAGGCGGTCATCGACGTGACCGTGCCGGAGGCGCACCACTCGGTGACCGCCGCGGCCCTGCAGGCCGGCCTGCACGTGCTCGGCGAGAAGCCGTGCGCGGCGACCCTCGCCGAGGCGGTGTCGCTCGCCGGGCACGCCGAGGCGAGCGGGAAGCTGTTCATGGTCTCCCAGTCCCGCCGCTACAACCCGCACCTGCACGAGGCGCGGCGCCTGGCCGACGCCCTCGGCGGCTCGGGCATCGTCGCGACCAGCTTCTTCAAGGCGCCGCACTTCGGCGGGTTCCGCGACGAGATGCACCACCCGCTGATCGTGGACATGGCCATCCACGCCTTCGACGCGGCGCGGGTGCTGATCGAGGGCAGCCCCGTCGCGGTCCGCGCGATCTCCCACAACCCCTCTTGGAGCTGGTACGCGGGAGATGCGGCGGCGACCGTGCACGTCACCTACGACTCGGGCGCGGTGCACGCCTTCACCGGCTCCTGGTGCTCGCCCGGCCAGGAGACCAGCTGGAACGGCGACTGGCGGATCAGCTGCGCGGGCGGCACCGTGACCTGGGACGGCGAGAACGTCCCGCGCTCCGTCGCCGCGGAGGGCGCGGTGGCCGAGGGCACGGCGCCGTCGGCCGCGGAGCGCTGGGAGCTCGCGGGCTCGCTCGCCGACTTCTGCGCCGCGCTGCGCGGCGGGCCGGTGCCCGCCGGGGAGGTGCACGGGAACGTGTGGACGCAGGCGATCGTCGAGGCGGCGGTCCGCTCGTCCGACGAGGACCGCACGGTCCAGCTCGCCGAGGTGCTCGACCAGGCGCTCGCGCAGGCCCGCGAGATGCCCGGCCCGGAGGCCGTCCGCGCGGCGCTCTCGCGATGGGAGGATGGCGCGAGCGGCCTGAGGGCTGGGTGAGCGGACGAACCGGGGCCTCCTCGGGGAGCGGGGAGCTGCGGTGGTGAAGCGGTCGGCGCCGACGAGCCAGGACGTGGCGCGGCTGGCCGGTGTCTCGCAGTCCACCGTGAGCTACGCCCTCACGGGGGCGCGGCCGATCTCCGAGGAGACGCGGCGGCGCATCGAGGCGGCGATCGAGGAGCTCGGCTACCACCCGAACTCCGGGGCACGCACGCTGCGCTCGCGCCGCTCCGGGGTGATCGGCCTGATGGTCCCGGCGAGCGCGCCCCGTCCCGTCGGGCCGATGCCGTTCCTGGTCGCGATCTCGCAGGAGGCCCGCCGCTTCGACCTGGACGTGCTGGTGGTGACGGCCGACGAGGGCGCCGCCGGGGTGCGGCGGGTCGCAGGCACCGGCCTGTGCGACGGGCTGATCCTCATGGAGGTGTCACGGCAGGACGACCGGCTGGATGCGGTCGCGGCCTCGGGGCTGGCCTGCGTGTCGCTCGGCAAGCCGGATGCGGTGCCGGGGGCGTCCGTGGTCGACCTGGACTTCGAGCTGCTCGGGACGATGGTGGTCGAGGGCGCGCTCGCGGCAGGCTGTGCGCGGCTGCTGCTCTTCGGGCACCTGGACGCGAAGAGCCGTCGCAATGAGGTCTCCCGCTTCCTGCGGGGGCTGCGCGCCGCGGCGCCGGACGAGCTCGAGGTGGTGATCGCCCCGGGCTCCCCGGAGGAGGTGGTCGCCCTCGACGCGTCGTTCGACGCGGCCGGGGGCCGGACCGCCCTGTTCGGGCTGTCGCAGGAACAGGAGCTGCTGTTCGCCCTGGCCCTCGCGGGGCGGCTGGGCCGCGAGGACCGCGTGGTGATCTCCTTCGCCGACCAGCCGCTGGAGGGGGTGGGCGGCCCGGTCGCCACGCTGCCCCGGCTCACCCCGCGCCAGGCCGACGTGAGCGCGCTCGCGGTGCGGGAGCTGGTCCGGCTGCTGCGCGAGCCAGGGGCGGAGCCGCGCACGACGCTGCTCCCGCCCGCCTGGGCGGGTCAGTAGGGCGGTCGCGCCGGGCGGGCCGAGCCGTTGCGGCCGACGCGTCGGGCTCAGAGCCGCCAGTGATCGGCGGCGGCGAGCGCCTCGTCCCGGTTGGAGGCGCCGAGCTTCCGCATCAGGGTGAGCCGGTGGGACTTCACGGTGTTCACCGAGACGAACATGGCCTCGGCCATCTCGGGATTGGTCGCACCCTGGCGCAGCAGCTCGAGCACCTCCCGCTCGCGCTCCGACAGGTCGAAGGGGCGGCGCGCGAAGTTCCCCGCGAAGCGCATGGCCCGCTCGAGGTGCAGGGTGTCGCCCCCGGGTACCTCCTGGGCGAGGCGCATCAGCTCGGTGATCTCCGCCCCGGTGGCATGGCCGAGCACATAGAGGCCCAGGTCGCGACGCGGGGCGAGAGCGGCGGCCTTCCCGAGGGCGACCCGCACGCTGGGCAGCCTCCCCTCGCGCAGCGCGTAGAGGGCCTCCATGAGCAGGACCGTGAACTCGGTGCGCGGGTAGAACAGCCGGCCGGGCACGGGAGCGGCGGGCAGGAAGCCGGGACTCGGCAGGGGCCGCCCCACGTGACGGGCCAGGAAATCGGTGATCCGCTGCATCTGGCTGTGCGCCGACTGCGCGACGTGCGCAGGGACGGAGAGCGTGGCGCGCTCGTAGGCCTTCGCACAGGTCTCGAGCTTCGACGCGGCGTGCCGGTAGACGGCGATGTGCGCGCGCATGAGCTGCAGGAGCGGCAGTCCCTCGGGATCGGGAAGCCGCTCCGAGGCGGCCTCGAGGTATCCGTCGGCCGCCTCGAAGTCGCCCTCGTCCATCGCCTCCCACATGAAGCACATCGCGGCGACCAGCACGTCGATGTCGCGGTGCAGGCGCTGGGACCCGGCGAGCAGGGGCTCGGGGTCCAGGCCGTCCTCGAGTCCGCGGGCGCGATGGTCGTGGAGGATCACGCGCAGCGCCGACTCCGTGCGGACCCCCTGCGGGTCGAGCCGCGCCGGATCAGTCTCGATCACCTGGACCACGAACCGCGCGATCTCCGCGGCAGAGATCGCATTGCCGCTGCGGAAGGCCGTGTCCACCACGAGCAGCAACACGCAGACATCCCGGGGACGGGCGGCCTCGGCGGCCTCCGTGCCGGCGAGGTCCTCGAGCAGATGCCGCAGACGGGTGAACACCTCGATCATCCCCTCGCGCTCGCCCGCGTAGAGGGCGAGCGCGAACGCGTGGGCGAGGTGCCCCAGGCGCTCCCACGGGGCGTCCGGCTCGGACGCCTCGAGATGGGTGCGCAGGGCGCGCAGCGCGGCGCGCAGGGAGACCGGGGACTCCGCGCGGTGCGGGCTGAGCCGCAACCGGGCCAGCAGCAGCGACGCATGCTCCTCGAGGGAGAGCGGGCTGATCCGCTGCAGAGGAGCCCACAGCGGGGACTGCGAGTTCGGCAGCAGGTACCAGATCTCCTCCGCCAGCAGTTCCTCCGCTTCGGCGAGCTTCCCGCGGGAGACCAGGGCCGTGATGAGCAGCTCCTCGTCGCCGGTGCGGCGCGCCGCCTCGACCAGGCGATGGTCGAGCTCGAGGGTCGGGGTGGAGCGGCTGAGCGCCGAGTGCAGCAGCATCTGGCGGATCGACTCGTCCCAGCGGAAGACCCGCACCTGCAGTCCGTCGTGCCACACGCGGGTGCCGAGACCGAGGGCGACCATCCGCTCGAGGTATCGGTCGGCGGTGGCGGGGTCGGTGAGCGCCTCCGCCTCGCGGGTGGTGATCCGAGGGGTCTGCACGACGAGGCCGAGGAAGAGGGCGAAGGGAGCCGGCCCCCATGTGCCGGCACCGGTCATGAGGTAGGCGGCGAGGGCTCGGTCACGGGTGATCAGGCCCGCGGCGGCGTCGACGGGCAGAGCATCGAGGCTGGCGAGGATCATGCCGGGGTGGCCGTGGGTGGCCCGCCGGAGGGCGGTGGCGGCCTGCTCGGACAGTTCGACACCGCGCTCGGCGACGAGGGCGCGGGTCTCCTCGAGGGTGAGCTGGGCATCGCCCTCGTCGAGCACCGTGAAGTAGTGGCCGAGCTGCTCGGCCCGGCGGACGAGCGGAGACATGTCCACACCGACCATGAGCAGCCGAACACCGGCGGGGAGAAGTGCGAGCGCGGCGTAGAAGACGTCGACGGGAAGATGATCGGCCTGGAGGATGCCGATCGAGACGGGCCGACCGAGATCGCGCAGGATCCGGGAGGTTCCGTCGCGGAGATGCTCCTCGTCCAGGGAGAGCTCCCCGGCGCCCTCCCCGAGTTTGTGCCGGAGCCCGGTCACCAGCAGTTGCAGCCGATCGGGCCGGTGCAGAGGGATCTGGCGGGCGTCGAAGAGCAGCCGGATCTCGCCGGACTCCGAGACGGCCTGGCTCTCCCACTGGTGCAGCACGGTCGAGCGCCCGCTGCCGGGCACCGCCTCGAAGAACAGCAGCGGGGAGGCGGCGTCGAGCGCATCGAGCAGCCGACGATGGAACACGCGCACCCTCCCCTCGTTCCCCCGCGGATCGGTCGGCGCGGGGATATCTCGCGGCCCCGAGATCCCTCTCGGGTCCGCGCGAGTCTCCGCCCCGTGAGCAGACATTGCATCACGGAGGGCTCACACGTAATGGGTCACGACTCGCGGTCGTGGACACGTGCACGTGGGGGGGGGGGGAGCGATCCGGCACCACCGCGCGGGCTATCGTCGGGGCCATGAACGTTCCCCCGCTGCTGGACCACATCGTCATCGCCGGCCCGTCCCTCGAGGAGCTCGTCGGCTGGTTCCGCGATCTCACCGGCGTGACCGCCGCACCGGGCGGGAGCCACCCCGTCGGCACCGCGAACGCGCTGGTCGCCCTCACCGTCGGCGGCGAGCGCCGGCCCCACTACCTCGAGCTGGTCGGTCCGGACCCGGAGCGGGAGGGCGAGGCGCTGCCGAAGCTGTTCAACATCCACCGGCTGCGGAAGCCGACGCTCATCACCTACGCCGCGCATCCCGGCGACCTCGACGGCGTCGTCGCGGCAGCACGGGCCGGCGGCGTGGAGCTCGGCGACCCGCAGTCTCTCTCCCGCACCACCCCCTCCGGCGACACCCTGCAGTGGCGCCTCACCCAGGCCCCGCCGCCCATCAATTACGGCCTGCCGTTCCTCATCGACTGGGGCACCGCGGACCAGCCCGGGCTCGGCGACCTCCCCACCCTCGAGCTGGTCTCCTTCGCCCGGATCGAGGTCAACCCCGAGCCGCTGCGCGAGGCCACCGCCGCGCTCGGCCTCGGCGACGCCCTCGCCGAGATCCGCGAGGGCCAGGGCAGCCGTTTCGAGCTCGTGCTGCGCACGGAGGACGGGCGCGAGATCACGATCTGAGGGCCGGCGCCGGCCGCTCTCGACGGTCGCCGGTGGCCGCCCGGCGGCCCACGGTGCAGGATGTGCGCATGAGAATCGCGGTGACCGGTGGATCCGGCAAGCTGGGACGTTCGGTGGTGCGCGACCTGCGCGAGCACGGGCACCAGGTGGTGAACCTCGACCGGGCCGGTGAACGCGGCTCCGGGTTCGTGCAGATCGACCTCCGGGACGCGGGTCAGGTGCTCGACGCCCTCACCGGCATCGACGAGCAGGCACCGCAGGGATTCGACGCGCTCGTGCATCTCAGCGCGATCCCCGCGCCGGGTCTCGCCCCGAACTCGGCGACCTTCCAGAACAACATGGTCAGCACGTACAACGTGCTGAACGCCGCGCTGAAGGCGGGGATCCGCAACGTGGTCACCGCCTCGAGCGAGACGGTGCTGGGCCTGCCCTTCGACACCCCGCCGCCGTACATCCCGGTGGACGAGGAGTACGAGGCCCGGCCCGAGTCCCACTACTCGCTGTCCAAGCACCTCGAGGAGCAGCTCGCGATCCAGCTGTGCCGCTGGCATCCGGACCTGAAGGTCATCGCGCTGCGCTTCTCGAACGTCATGGACGAGGCGGACTACGAGCGCTTCCCCGCCTTCGACGCCGACGCCACGGCGCGCAAGTGGAACCTGTGGGGCTACGTGGACGGCCGCGACGCCGCCCAGGCCGTGCGCCGCTCCCTGGACCACGACGGGACCGGCTTCGACCGCTTCATCGTCGCCGCGGCCGACACCGTCATGACCCGCGACAACCGCGAGCTCGTCGCCGAGGTGTTCCCCGATGTCCCCGTGCACGGCGACATCGCCGGCAACGGCACCCTGCTCTCGATCGACAAGGCTCGGAGAGTGCTCGGCTACGCGCCGGAGCACACCTGGCGGTAGTCGGCCGGGCGGGGGGCGACGCGGAGCCCGTCGGCCGTCGGTCCGCCGCCCCGACCGCCCTCACCCCCCGGCGAAGAACCTCTCCTCCAGCAGCGCGGACTGCACCGTGTTCCCGTTCCGGCGGTCGAGGGCCGCGGCGATCTGGCGCGCGTCCTCACGCAGCCTCGCACCGCGCTCGTCCTCCGGTGCGTGGTCGAGCAGGAGGCGCGCCGCTCCGGCGAAGGTGTCGAGGCGGGTCGGGTCCCCCGGGGTCGTGGCGGCGAGGGCGGCCTCGAGCACCCAGCCCCGCGCCCGCGGATCGTGGGCGGCGATCTCGAGCAGTACCGACCGCGGCAGGTCCCCGAACTCCTCGAGGTCCCGGTCGACCGTCTCGAGCTGCGCGATGACCGCGGCGACGTACTCCTCCGCGGACTTCCCCGCCCTCAGCGCGGACCACGTCAGCCAGGCGTACGCCGCCCGCTGCTGCGCCGGGTCGTGGGACCGGTTCAGCACGCCCTCGACGAGCCCCGGGACGGTGCCGGGATCCACCGGCGCGAGGATCCGCGCCAGGTCGAGATGCACGTCGAAGGGGTCGACGTCGCCCGCCTCGGCCTCGAGGCGGGAGCGGACCTCCTCGATCCGCGGACCGATCTCCGTGCGCCGTCCGAGGTGGGCCGCCCGGGCGAGCTCGGCCACGGCGAGCGGCGTGGTGGGCATACCGGTCACGGCGCGCAGCTCCGTCTCCGTGGAGATGATCTCCGCGATGCGCTCGAGAGTGATCGAGGGCAGGTCCAGGGCGGTGAGGATCACCGGCACGAAGAGTCCCGCGGCGGCCTTCTCGAGGGACGGGTCGATGCCGTCCGGGGCGAGGATCTGGGCGCTCTGCGCCCGCGGGTAGCGCTGCACGATCGCCTCGTGGTCGCCGGCCTGGTAGGCGTGGATGGCGTGCATGAGGTGGGCGGTGAACTCCGCCATCGGCATCCTGAGCTCGCGGGCACGGGTGATTGTGGCGGCGACGAGCGCCTCGGCCTCCTCCGCGGACCCGGCCCCCAGGACCGACGACGACTGCTCGTGCAGCGCGACGTAGCGGTCCGTGAGCGAGATGGGGACGGCATCGAACGTCACCGGTGTGGTGCGCCGCGAGATCCACCCCGCGCGCAGGATCCGCTCGGCGCGGTCCTGCGGGTCGGCGTCGGCCCCGGGACCGACGCCGTCGACGATCGCAGCGGGCGGCAGGCCGGCGAACCAGAAGCGTTGCAGCTCGCGGGTGTGGACGTCGGTCCCGCCTCGGGCGTCGTGCGCCGCGGCGGCCTCCGTGGCCAGGGCGCGCAGCAGTGCCGCCTCCTCGCCGTCGGGCTCCTCGAGGGACCGGCTGCGGGCGAGAGCGGCCTGGAGCTGCCAGTTGACGTGGTCGAGCCGGCTGTTCTCGAGGCCGAAGTCGGCGGCGAGTCGGGCCTCCTCCGGCCGATGCTCCACCACCAGCAGCAGGTCCTCGATCTCCGCGGAGCGGATGAGGCGCTCGATGCCGAACTGATCGAGCAGCTCGTCGCCGATCCTGGCGGCGACGTCCCACCTCCCCGCCCGCGCGGACAGCGAACCGAACGTGGTGCGCAGCAGCACGAGCTGGGTGTGGTCGTCCCGGTCCACGTCGATCGGTCCGGGCGGGACGCCCATCGCCGTGAACCGACGGGCGAGCGTCGCCGCGGCCAGCCCGGGATCGACGCCTTCGAGGATCATCATCTCGAAGGTCACGGTGTTGGCGTCGAAGGGGGGCCACTCGGGGCTGCCGATGCCCTGCCACTGGTCCAGCAGGGCCAGGGCGCGCTCCGGCTCCCCGAACCCGGCGGCGAGGAGGGCCCGCGCGAGGGTCACGTTCGAGAGGTCGAAGCCGTGCGCGATCGTCGGCCTCTCCACGAGATCGACGACGCGCTCGAGCTGGTCGCGCGGGACCGACGGGTCCTCCCCCACCGTGACCACCAGGTCGGCGACCGAGCCGAGGAACCGCTTCAGGTTCTCGGGGTGGATGTGGTCGCCGTAGCGGCCGACGATCTGCATCAGTCGCGCATAGGCGTCGAGGGCCTCCAACGGTTTGCCGCCCTGGCTGTAGATCGAGTACTGGCCGAAGCGTCCGCTGGCCGCGAGGTGGGGCACGCCCTCCGCCTCGCAGGCCGCGATCTGCTCCTCCCAGGCGCGGACCGTGCCGAGGTCATCGGGCATGTCCCAGAGCTCGCTGCTGCGGTCGATCAGCGCGCGCACGCGCTGGGCCTGCTCGCCGGTGAGTCCTGCGACCTGGTCGTACCGGATCATGCTCGTCCCCGTTCGTCGGTGGTGTCGTTCTCGGTGGTGCGGTCTTCAGTGGTGCGGTCCTCGGGGCGCGCCGCCGCCAGCAGCAGCGTCTCCAGGGCGACGGCCAGGCCCGCCTGCTCCTCCGCGTGCAGGCGGATGCCGGCCTGGAGCAGGCTCAGCAGGTGCAGGGCGCGGATCGCCTCGTCCCGGGCCGACGGGGCGAGCCGGCCGCCGAGGGCGCGCACCGCCTCGCCTCGGAGGTTCAGCACGAGCGCCGGCCGGGGGTCGACGGGGGGTGCGGGGCCGACGGGGGCTCCGCCGCCGAGCAGGTCGGCCCACGGGTCGTCGTCGGCCTCCTCGAACACGAAGCCGGCGGCTCGGCCCGGCACATGGAGCACCAGCTGGGTCGCCGGGCGGAAGGCCCGCACGTCGACGGCGACGCCGAGCGGGTCGAGCACGGCCCGCGCGGCATCGCCGATCCGCTCGGCGAGGCCCGCGTCCTCGTCGCGGGGCTCAGGCAGGTCCTCCAGCAGCCGCGACAGCTCGAACTCGCGCGCCGTCAGGCGGGTCTGCGATGCGCCGTACGCCTCGAGCATCGCCCCGCCGTGCGTATAGGCGCCGTTGACGAGCAGCCCGCCCTGCGCCTGCACCAGCGGCGCATAGGTGGAGAACTCGCGGTCGTCGGTGGTGAAGGTGATGCGGGAGGGCATCTCCACCAGGCGCAGCAGGCCGGCGCTGGTCTCCCAGGTGAGGTGGCGGGCGACGAACTCGAGCATCTCCGCGTGCGCGACGGCCAGGGCGATGAGGCTCTGCCCGTGCACGTCGACGAACCGCGTGAAGACCGGGGGGTCCCCGGCGGCGAGCTGCTCGATGCCCGCGCGGATCTGGCGGCCGATCCCCTCGCGGGCGGTGGTGAGGGAGCCGGACTCGTGCAGCGACTCGCGGGAGGCGGTGAGCCCGAGGGATCCCGCCTCGAGCGCGACGCGGGCGAAGGTGACCCACTCGGGGACCAGCTGGGTGTTGTCCGAGGCGACGGACATGCCGTGGGAGAACACGCGGTCCCCGGCGCGTCCCCGCCCGGGCGTTGCCTGAGGGGTCACGAAGGCGACGCCGCGGACGCCGAGCATCGGCACGTCCAGCGGGATGCTCGCGAGCGGGGTGAAGCCGAAAGCGTCCATGCACCAGTCGGCGGCGGCGGGCTCGGACAGGTCCCAGGGGGCGGTGTTCCCGCTGACGGGTGTCGGTGGGGCGGTGTCGCCGACGACGGCCACAGTGATCGGGACGGCGAGGAGGCTCGCGTACTCCTCGGCGAGACGGGTGACGCGCTCGGCGCCGACCCATTCCACCTCGTCCTCGCGCACGTGCACGCGCACCTCGGTGCCGGGCTCGGCGAGGGGTTCCGGGGCGGGCGTCACGGTGAAGGTGCCGTCGCCGCGGCCCACCCAGCGCATGGTCCGCGCGTCCGGCTCGCGGGCGCTGCGGGAGGTCACCTCGATCTCGTCGGCGACGAGGAAGCAGGACAGCAGGCCGATCCCGAACTGCCCGAGGAACTCGCGCCGCGCCGCCGCGAGCTCCTCCCGCTTGCTGGACGCGCCGATGGTGGACAGCAGGCTGCGCGCCTCCGCCTCGGTGAGGCCGACGCCGTGATCCCGCACGGTGAGCGCGCCCTCGGCGGGGTCCACGACCAGCTCGATCGGCGGCAACGGAGCTCCGTGCTCATCGCTCCCACTGCGCGCGACAACGGCGTCCCGCGCGTTCTGGATCAGCTCGCGCACGTACACGCGCGGGCTCGAGTAGAGGTTGTGCGACAGGATCTCGACGATCCCCCGCAGGTCGACCTGGAAGTTCTCCGTGGCGGGCGGCATGGGGGAAGGGTACGGGGCGGTGGGGGCGATAGGCCGATGTCGTCGGGACAACGAGCGTCCCACCAGGACGCGTTGACCTCGGCGAGGGGGCTCACCGAGATCTAGGGGGTCCGCGGGGAGCTGGGCGTTCGCCGCGACGTCAGCGCTCCGCGTGGCGCCCGCAGACCTGCGCGGCCGTCATGACTCCGCCGACGGTCAGCCACGACAAGATCGCGACCGCCGAGACGGCCGAGCCGATCGACAGGACCGAGGCGAATGATCCGATCGAACCGATCGACAGCGCCGAGCCGACGCTACCGATCGAGAGCACCGAGTTCTTCGAGCAGATCGAGAGGACCGAGCCTTCGGAGCGGTAGGAGAGGACGGACGGCTGCGGGGTGCGGGGCATGTCGGGCCTCCGAGTGAGCGCGGGGTGGTGGGGCCACTCTCGCCGGTGATGGGGTGGGTAGCAAGGGGTCGTAGGTAACGCTCGCCCGATGTCAACGCTGGCCCTCCCTGCCCACAGCCCGAGGGTGACCCCTTCTTCTTCCGCCGTCGTCAGGAACCCGATCTCGTGAGTGCTCAGCGCACTCGTCGGCAGCCGTCCGTAGGATCAACACTGTCGGTGAACTGCTAAGGAGCAACCGTGGGGGAAAGTCCAGTCATCCGCGTCGTTGGGGCCATCGTGGAACGTGACGGCGCCGTGTTCGCCGCCCGGCGCAACGCCGATCGGAGCGCTGGTGGCCTGTGGGAGTTCCCGGGCGGCAAGGTGGAGCCGGGCGAGTCTCCCGAGGCCGCTCTGCGACGCGAGTTGCGGGAAGAGCTCGGAGTCGACGTCACCGTCGGCCCTTTCGTCGACCGGAGCCTGAGCGATGTCGGCACCGCACGCATCGAGCTCTCCTGCTACGCCGCACAGTTCGAGGGAGACGACCCTTCTGCCAGCAGCGATCACGACGCGATGCAGTGGGTCCCCCTCGCTGAGTTGTCGTCACTGCAATGGGCGCCGGGAGATGTTCCGTTGCTCGCGGGCTTGCCCGAGCGGCTGATTTCTCTTCGACACAACTCCGAGGCGGAGTAATGGAGGCAGAGCAGGCCCTCGATCCAGGGCTCTACGAACTGCTCCTCACCACCGGCCTGACCGACGCCGTACGGTCGACGGAGGCGCGCGGATTCCTCACGCCGACCGATGACGTGGACGATGCTGATGTTGCGCACATCCTTACTCAGCACGTCGCACGGACCGTGGAGCAGGCGCTGAGAATCGCTCCGCGTGGAGAGCGCATCGCGCTCGCAAACCGTGTGCTCTCTGCACTCCCCGCCGCAGTGCCGGATCCCTCTGTGTCTCCGGGTCCCCGGCTCCTCACGTCGGTGACGGCCCCCGAGGCACCTCTGATGCCGCGTCCCTCGACGCCTCTCAGCGACGTCGCCCTCTTCACCAATTCCCGGATGGACCCCCAACTCGGGTCGGAGCTGCGTCTCGAGATGGCGAGCGCTGATCGCATCGATCTGCTGTGTGCATTCGTGCAATGGAGCGGGATTCGAGTCCTGGAGTCTGCGCTGCGCGAGGCCTCAGAACGCGGTGTGCCCATTCGTGTGCTCACGACAACGTATATCGGCGCCACCGACCGAAAGGCGTTGGATTACTTCGTACGCTCGCTGAACGCCGAGGTGCGAGTCAACTACGACGCCCAATCCACGCACCTCCATGCGAAGGCGTGGATGTTCCATCGCTCCAGCGGGTACACCACCGCCTACGTGGGCAGCTCCAACATGAGCCGCGCTGCTCTGGTTGATGGGCTCGAGTGGAACGTGCGCCTGTCCCATCTGGCGACGCCGAGCCTGGTGGACAAGTTCGAGTCCACCTTCGAGACGTACTGGGATGACGCAGCCTTCGCTCCCTATGACCCGGACGCCGACGCCGAGTACCTCGACGCACTTCTCGCGAAGAACAGCGGGCGCACCGCCTCGACAGCCCTGTCGATCAGCCATCTTGACGTGCGGCCGTACCCGCATCAGATCGAGATGCTCGATGACCTCTCGGCGGAACGGGAAGTCCACCACCGCCATCGCAACTTGCTGGTCGCGGCAACGGGGACCGGCAAGACCGTGGTGGCGGCGCTGGACTACAAGCGCCTGCGGGCGTCGGAGGACGACCAGCCAACGACCCTCTTTCTCGCGCACCGCAGGGAGATCCTCGAGCAGTCTCTGAGGACCTATCGCGACGTTCTCAAGGATGGCGCGTTCGGGGAGCTCTTCGTCGGCGGGCACAAGCCTCTCCGGCGTCGACACGTCTTCGCCTCGATCCAGTCGCTGCAGCAGCCCGGTGAGCTGGAGCGGTGGGCACGCGACCACTTCGACATCATCGTCATGGACGAGTTCCACCACGCCGAGGCCGCGACGTACCGCAAGGTCCTCGACTACTTCACGCCGCGGGAACTGCTCGGTCTCACCGCGACGCCCGAGCGGGCCGACGGGGTCGACGTGGCGCAAGCGTTCTTCGACGGTCGCGTGGCAAGCGAGCTGCGCCTCTGGGACGCCCTCAGCGCCGATCTCCTCGTCCCGTTCCACTACTTCGGGATCGCCGACGACGTGGATCTCCGCGAGGTCCGCTTCTCTCGCGGCTCGTACAACATCGACCAGTTGAACTCGGTGTACACCGGGAATGATGCGCGAGCGGGCAAAATCCTCTCTGCTGTGCGAGACAAGGTCACCGACCCCCGTCAGATGAAGGCCCTGGGCTTCTGCGTCAGCGTCGACCACGCGCACTACATGGCCGATGTCTTCACCCGTGCCGGTCTCCCCTCGCTGGCCCTCACCGGGGCTTCCGGGTCGGACGAGCGTCGGGACGGACTGGCGAAGCTTCGCAGCGGCGAGATCGTGTGCCTCTTCGCGGTCGACCTCTTCAACGAGGGCCTCGACATTCCGCTAATCGACACCGTTCTCATGCTGCGGCCGACGCAATCAGCCACGATCTTCCTGCAGCAGCTCGGGCGCGGCCTGCGTCGAGCGGAGAACAAGGCTGTGCTCACGGTCCTCGACTTCGTGGGCCTGCAAAACGAGAACTTCCGCTTCGACTTGAAGTACCGAGCTCTCACTGGACTCTCACGCAACAAGCTTGAGCGCAGTATCCGTGACGGCTTCCCGTTCCTCCCTCCCGGGACGCAGATCGTCTTCGACCGCGTCGCACAAGACATCGTGCTCTCGAACGTGAAGAAGCAGCTCAAGCTGTCGACCCGGGACCTGGTTGCTGACGTGCGCCAACACAAGTCGGAGGAAGTTGCACCTGGGGGCTACGCCCTGGGGTCCTACTTGCATGCGGCCGAGCGATCGCTCGCCGATGTGTACGCGCCTGGCACTCGCAGCCTTGCCGGGGAGAAACGGTCGGCGTCGTGGTCCACACTCGTCGACTGGGCGTTCCCCGCCTCCACCGACGAGGGGTTTTCGGACCAGGCCGACGCTCTCCTGCGCCGAGTCGGCACCCTTACGCATGTGGACGATCCCGAGCGGATTCGCGCCTACCGTCGCTTGCTGACGACACCATCGCTTCCGACCGACGCCGAGACAGACCTTTATGCGGCCATGCTCGTGTTCTCCTTCTGGCCAGCGGGCGAGCAGGGAGTCCGGGTGGGGCTCGAGACTATCCGCGCATACCCCCAGGTTGTCGCAGAGATGCTTGATCTCCTGGTCTACCAGGAGCAGGCATCCCGGGTTCTACCAGAGCCGCTCAGCGGATCCGCAGCTCGCTCGCCGCTGCGCTCCCATGCGCGATATTCCCGAGAGGAACTTCTCGCGGGTTTCGGCCTCGGCACTCTCGACAAGGGGACTCCGGGATCTATTCGCGAGGGGGTGAAGTGGCTTCCCACGCTCGGCGTGGACGCCCTCCTGGTGACGCTTAAGAAGTCAGAGGCCGACTACTCCCCCACGACGATGTACCGCGACTTTGCCATCAACCAGGAGCTATTCCACTGGGAGTCGCAGAGCACGACCAACGCGGACAGCCCTACCGGGCAGCGATACATCAACCACTCGTCGCGCGGCACGAGCGTCGTCCTCTTCGTGCGGCGTGCGAAAACCGGCGACATCGGAACTGAGCCCTACACCTGCCTCGGCACGGCTCAGTTCCAGCACGCGACTGGGACGCGACCGATGCAGATCGTATGGAAGTTGGACCGGACGATGCCCGTCGATCTGTTCATGGAGGCCCGAGCGGTGGCGTGAGCAGTTGTGTCAGGCCGGACCTGTAACGACCCGGCGACGCCCGACCTCGACTACCCCGAACCCCCACAACCCCACCACCGGCAGCAGCGGCCACCACCAGGTGACGCCGCTCTCCCCCGCGACGCCTACTTTCGCCATGACCGCGAGGCCCGCGATGACGCACACCGCGGCGGCGAGCGGCTTCCAGAGGGGCGGGGCCGGGCGGTCGTCGGCCCGCGGGGTCTCGAAGCGTCCCATCACCAGCACGACCAGTCCGGTGAGCGCCAGCAGCGCGATCACCCACAGCGGCCGCGTCGCCCACCACGTTCCGGTCAGCGGCTCGGGGAGCAGCGCGCGAGCGTCCAGGGCGAGCAGCAGGTGGGCGAGGCCCACCATGACGGTGAGGTGCCACAGGAACCAGGTCATGATCCGCTGATTCACGAGCACCGTCGCGAACCAGAGCCGGGGCCGGCGCAGCAGCGCCTCGAGCGGCTTCTCCAACGACAGCACGAGCCCCGCCTGCAGCATGCCGAGGAACGCCATCGTCACGCGCGTCGGGCTCGAGTTGGAGATCGCGTCTCCCCCGGCGGTGATCATCGAGACCGGATACGGGCCCACCAGCACGAGCAGCAGCAGTCCGATCAGACCGATCGCGGCCAGCCCCAGCCGCTTCCCGGTCCCGGCGAGTCGGCCGTCGAGCCAGGCGTAGCCGACCTGATGGAAAGCCGCCCAGACCAGCAGGTAGTTCGGGTAGCCGAGCAGCGGCTGGTCGGCGGCGATGCTGATCGCGTCCACCACGCCGGCGAGCGCGATCCCGCCCGCGATCGACCACCAGCCCAGCTTCTCCCACAGCCACAGGCACGGCGGGCCCACGAGGATCACCATCAGGTACGCGGCGAGGAACCACGTGGGGATCAGCGCCATCTGCGAGGCGATCTGCACGGTGGCGGTCGGCGCGCCGGCGAGCACGGCGACCACACCGATCACCAGCCACGCGAGCAGCAGCGGGATCAGCGGGATGCCGAGGCGGCGGAGCCTCGTGCGCAGCCACTCGGCATAGCCGATCCCCTTGCGCCGCGCGGAGCGCCAGGAAAGGCCGTTGGAGTACCCGCCGACGAGGAAGAAGATCGGCATCACCTGGAACACCCAGGTCAGCGGATGGGTCCACCGAGCGCCGTCCAGCACGCCATGCGGGAGGATCCCCCCGTCGGGGTCGACCGCGATGATCGTCCAGTGCCCGAGCACCACCACGGTGATCGCTGCGGCGCGAAGGAAGTCGACCACCCGGTTGCGGGAGGCGGGGGTCGCGGCATCGACCTGCTGGGCGCGGCTCGAGCGCGTGCTCGTCATCAAGTTTCCCTCCCCCGCTCCCCGCGGCGACGGAGCCGCTGGAAGTGGCGACAATCTACCTCGGTTCGCCCACGTCGCACGGGGGCTCGGTGCGTACTGGCGTTCCCGGCAACACCGCTTCCGCGCAGCGCCACCGTCTGCCACCCTCACCCCATGACCCACCAGCACCAGCACGCCCACGCGCCGGGACACCCCGCCGCTCCCGGCACCCCTCCCCTCTCCCCCACCGCACACTGGGAGCAGCGCTACGCCGAGTCCGACCGCGTCTGGTCCGGGAAGGTCAACTCCACGACCGCCTCTGTCGTCGCCGAATTCATCCCGGGCGAGGCGATCGATCTCGGCTGCGGGGAGGGCGGGGACGTGCTGTGGCTCGCCGAGCAGGGCTGGACCGCGCAGGGCCTCGACATCTCCCCCACCGCCGTCGGGCGCGCCCGCGCCGAGGCGGAGGCGCGAGGGCTCGCCACCGCGACCTTCGCCGCGACCGACCTCGAGTCCTGGGAGCCGGAGCCGTCGTCGGCCGACCTCGTCACCGCCTCGTTCTTCCAGTCCGACGTCGCGCTCGAGCGCACCGCGATCCTGCGCCGTGCGGCCACCGCGCTGCGGCCCGCCGGGCACCTGGTGCTCGTCTCCCACGCCGCGCCTCCGTCGTGGGCGAGCGACCATCCGGCACGGATGATCGGCTCCTGCGAGGAGGTCGAGCAACTCGCCCTGCCCGCGGCGGACTGGGAGGTCGTGACCTGCGAGGACCGGCCCCGGCCGGCCATCGGCCCGGACGGCGCCCCCGGCGAGCACCTCGACGCGGTGGTCGTGCTGCGGCGGCGCTGAGCTTGCCCCCGCCTCAGGGCAGGATCGCATCGGTGTACCCGCCGTCCACGCGCAGCGCGCCACCGGTCGTCGCCGAGGCCAGCGGGGACGCGAGGTAGAGGACCATGTTCGCGATCTCCTCGGGGCGGATCAGGCGCTGGATCAGAGACTGCGGGCGGTGGAGCCGCATGAACTCCGCCTCCGCCTCCTCCCACGGCAGCTCCGCATCCACCAGCTGGTATACGAAGTCCTGCACGCCCTCGGTATAGGTCGGCCCGGCGATCACGGAGTTCACGGTGACCCCGGTGCCGGCGGCCTCCTTGGCGAAGCCGCGGGAGACGGCCAGCAGGGCGGTCTTCGAGGTGCCGTAGTGGATCATCTCGGCGGGCGTGACGATCGCCGAGTCGCTCGCGATGTTCAACACCCGCCCCCAGCCGCGCTCGACCATGCGCGGCAGCAGCGCCCGGATCAGACGCACGGACGCCATCACGTTGACGTCCCAGAACCGCTGCCACTCCTCGTCCGTGATCTCCAGGGCCGGCCGGGCTCCGAAGACGCCCAGGTTGTTGACCAGAACGTCCACCTCTCCGGCGGCCTCGAGCGCGGCGGCCAGCCCCTCGTCGGTCGTGACATCGCCCGGCGCGGCGACGAGGCGGGAGGCATCGAGGCCAGCGGCGGTGAGGGTCCCGATCGCCTCCTGGACGCGGGCGGCGGTGCGGCCGTTGACGGCCACGTGGGCGCCAGCCTCGGCGAGACGACGGGCGATGGCCAGGCCGATGCCCTGCGTGGATCCGGAGACGAACGCGGTGCGGTCGGTGAGATCGAGGTCGATCATGAGGGGTCCTCCCTGGGCGGTGCGCGCCGCTCGGAGCACGGCGCGCGGTGGTCGCGTGGTGGGCAGAACGCCGCACCCCCTCGCGGGCTTCCCCGCCCCCGGGACCGTGTGCCGCTCCTCGCAGCCCGCTCCGTCCACATCGCACGCCGCAAGCGCTCCCCACCCCGCCGCCCAGGCGTGCCTCACCAGTGCCTCCCGCGCCGTGACGCGCGGTGGTGCCATGGAGGCGTCGGCCGACCTCCCCCGTCGGCCGCGCCCGAACCGGAAGGACCCCCATGCTCGAACTGACCCTGAACAACGGCGTGACCATGCCCGCCCTCGGCCTCGGCGTCTTCCAGAGTCCGCCCGCGGAGACCGCCGCCGCGGTCGAGACCGCGCTGCGCGCCGGCTACCGGCACATCGACACCGCGGCCGCGTACGGCAACGAGCGCGAGGTCGGCGAGGGGATCCGCCGCTTCGGCGTGCCGCGTGAGGAGATCTTCGTGGAGACCAAGGTGTGGGTCTCCGACTACGGGCACGCGGAGACCCTCCACGCGCTCGACAAGGCGCGCGGGAAGCTGGGCGTCGACACTCTCGATCTCGTGCTCCTGCACCAGCCGATCCCCACCCGCTTCGGCCGCACCATCGCCGCCTACCGCGCGCCGCCACGGCATCCTCACGCAGGCCTGGTCGCCGATCGGCGGGATCACCTTCAACCCCGGCTGGGGCGACGAGCGCCGCTCCGTGATGGAGGATCCGACGATCGTCGAGATCGCCGCGGCGCACGGGAAGTCTCCCGCCCAGGTGATGCTGCGGTGGGGTCTCCAGCAAGGCCGCTCCGTGATCCCGAAGTCCGTGAACCCCCAGCGCATCGGCGAGAACCTGCAGGTCTTCGACCTCGAGCTGCGCGCCGAGGAGATAACGCGGATCGACGCCCTCGACACCGGCGTGCGCGGCGGGCCGGACCCGGATCAGCCGTCCGACTTCGACGTCGTCATCGACGAGGCCTGATCAGGACTACCGGCGGGTAGCGGCGCCTAAGGGAGCATGCTCTGCGGAACATGCTCCCTCAGGCGCCGTGCTGCCGGAGGTCGGGCGACGGGAACCCGCCCTGCCCGCGCTCCGGACACCACACCCCTGACGAACTGTGGGTAGCCTAAGCTAACCTCGGCTCGTCGCGAGTGCGACGTCCTGACCTGCCCGGAAGGCTCTCGATGCACCTCATCCCCCGCCGGCGCGCCGTCTCCGCGGCCGCCCTGTCGCTCGCCGCCGCCCTCCTCGCGGCCGGCTGCTCCACCAGCACCGCCGACTCCCCCGACACCACCGGCTCCGACGCGGCGGCCTCCGGCACGCGCAGCGTCGAGCACGCGCGCGGCATCACCGAGGTGCCCGCCGAGCCGCAGCGAGTCGTCGTCCTCGAGCCCGTCGAGCTGGACACCTCCGTCGCCCTCGGCGTCACCCCCGTCGGCGCCGCCGTGGCGAGCAACGTGGCCGGCATCCCCGAGTACCTCGGCGTCGACGGCGTCGAGACCGTCGGCACCGTGCCCGAGCCGGATCTCGAGGCGATCGCCGCCCTCGAACCGGACCTCATCCTCGGCACCGAGTCCCGCCACTCCGAGCTCTACGAGCAGCTCGATGCGATCGCCCCCACCGTGTTCATGGCGTCGCAGGCCGATCCGTGGCAGGAGAACGTGCTCCTGATCGGCGAGGCCCTCGGCCAGGAGGAGGAGGCGCAGGCCCTCCTCGACGGCTACACCGAGCGCTGCGAGGAGATCCGCACCGCCCACGACGTGGAGGGGCAGACCGCGAACCTCGTGCGGCCGCGCGACGAGACCACGCTCAGCCTCTACGGCCCGACCTCCTTCGCCGGGAGCGCCCTGGAGTGCGTGGGCCTCACCATCCCCGAGCAGGAGTGGGAGGACGGGCTCCAAGCCGACCTCTCCCCCGAGAACATCCTCTCCGCCCAGGCCGACCACGTCTTCGTCACCACCGCCGACGTCACCGACGACTCGACCATCCCGCCCGCGATCACCGCGAACGCCGAATCCTTCCCGGACGTCACGCTCGTGGACACCAGCTACTGGATCTCCGGCGTCGGCCCGATCGGCGGGCAGCTCGTGCTCGACGACCTCGAGAAGCACCTCGACGCCCAGGAGTGAGCGCCTCCCTCACCGCGCCGCCGCCGACCGTCGCCCCTGCCCGGGGCGACGGCGCGCGGCGTCCCCGGGGCCGGGTCGCCGTCACCGCTCTCGCCCTCGCCGCGCTGCTCCTCCTCGCCGTCGTCCTCTCCCTCGCGATCGGTTCGAACCCGCTCACGTCCCGGGAGGTGCTCGAGGTGCTGCGCGGCGGCGGCGATCACGACTCCCGCTGGATCGTGCTCGAGCTGCGCCTGCCGCGGACCCTGACCGGGCTCGTGGTCGGGGCGGCGCTCGGCGCGGCCGGTGCGCTGATCCAGGCCTTCACCCGCAACCCCCTGGCCGACCCCGGAATCCTGGGCGTGAACGCCGGAGCAGCCTTCGCCGTCGCCCTGGGCGTCTCGCTGCTGGGCCTGCGGGAGATCACCTCCCTCGTGGGTCTCGCCCTGTGCGGCACCCTCGTGGTGACGATCGGGGTGTACCTCATCGGCTCCTCGGGGCGCGGTGCCGCCGACCCGCTGCGTCTCACCCTCGCGGGCGTCGCGCTCGGCGCCGTCCTCTCCGGGATGACCACGGGACTCACGCTCAGCGACCCCGACGCCTTCGAGCACATGCGCTCCTGGAACGCCGGCTCCCTGCTCGGTCGCGGAGCCGACGTCCTGCTGCCGCTGCTGCCCCTGATCGGGCTCGGCCTGCTCGGTGCCCTGCTCCTCGCCCCCGGGCTCAACGCGATCGCTCTCGGCGAGGACGTCGCCCGGTCCCAGGGGGTCAACGTGCCGCTGCTCCGCGCGGGCGTCATCCTCGCCGTCACCCTGCTCGCCGGCACCGCGACGGCGCTCGCCGGCCCGATCTCCTTCCTCGGCCTGATGGTGCCGCACGTGGTGCGGTGGACGGTCGGCGTGGACCAGCGGGCGATCATCCCGCTCTCCCTCGGCCTCGCCCCCGTCATCCTGCTGCTCTCCGACGTGCTCGGGCGCGTGCTGATCATGCCCGCCGAGATCCCCGTCGGCGTGGTCACCGCCTTCGTCGGCGCCCCGATGCTGATCGTCCTGGCGCGTCGGCGGAGAGCGAGCACCCTGTGATGACCTGCACCCGCCCCGGCGCCCCCGCCCTCGCACCCGCGCCCGATCCCGCGCCCGTGCCCGGCTCCCTCGATCACGGCTACCGCCGCCTGCTGCTGCGGATCGGGCCGCTCTCCCTGCCGCTGCGCCGCCGCAGCGTCCTCCTCGCACTCGCGCTCCTGCTCGTCCTGGGCGCCCTCGCGATCCTCGCGCTCGGCCTGGGCACATACCCGCTCTCCCCCGCTGCCGTGCTCGAGGTCCTCCGCGGCGGCGGCGAGCGGCTGGACCGCACGGTCGTGCTCGAGTGGCGTCTGCCCCGCACGCTCGCCGCCCTGCTGCTCGGCGGGATGCTCGCCCAGGCCGGCGCCGTCTTCCAGACGGTGACCCGCAACCCGCTCGCGAGCCCCGACATCCTCGGCCTCTCCCACGGCGCCTTCACCGGAATGCTCCTGACCCTGCTGCTCCACTCCGCCTCGTGGCCCGCGCTGACCACCGGGGCGGTCTTCGGCGGTCTGCTCACCGCCCTCCTGATCGGACTCCTCGCCCGCGTCGAGGGCCTGCAGGGCTTCCGTCTCATCGTGATCGGCATCGGCATCGCGGCCCTGCTGGCTTCGGCGAACACCTGGATGCTGCTGCAGATCGAACTGGAGACGGCGATGTTCGCCTCCGCCTGGGGCACCGGCTCGCTCAACGGCGTCACCGCCCCGCAGGTGATCGGCGCGGCCCTGATGGGGGCACCCGTGCTGCTGGCCCTGGCGCTCCTCGCCCCGCGGCTGCGCCAGCTCGAGCTCGGCGACGACATGGCCGCCGCCCTCGGCACCCGTCCGTCGGCGCTGCGCGGGGCCGCGCTCCTCCTCGGCGTCCTGCTCGTCTCCATCGCCACCGCGGTGATCGGTCCCGTCGCCTTCGTCGCCCTCGCCGCCCCGCAGATCGCGCGCCGCCTGACCCGGGCGCCCCACCTCTCCCTCGGGGTGTCCTCCCTCGTCGGCGCGCTGCTGCTGCTCGGCTCGGACCTCGTCGCGCAGCATCTGCTGCCCGTCGCCCTGCCGGTCGGCGTGGTGACCGTCTCCGTGGGCGGCCTCTATCTCACCGTCGTCCTCATCCAGGAGATCCGCCGCCGTGCCTGAGCATCCGACCCTGCCCCGCCCCGACGCGCTCGCCGCCTCCGCCGTCACCCTCGGCTATCAGGGGGCGCCGATCATCGAGCGGCTCTCCACCGCGATCCCCCGCGGCTCGTTCACGGTGATCATCGGGCCGAACGCCTGCGGCAAGTCGACATTGCTGCGCGGGCTCTCCCGCCTGCTCGCCCCCGCCGCGGGGCAGGTGCTGCTGGACGGGCGCGACATCGCTTCGCGGCCGGCGAAGCATCTCGCCCGGGACCTGGGGCTCCTGCCGCAGACCGCGCTCGCGCCGGACGGGATCACCGTCGCGGACCTCGTCGCCCGCGGCCGCTACCCCCATCAGGGGCTGCTCCGCCAGTGGTCCGCCGACGACGAACGGGCGGTGCGCGACGCGCTCGCCGCGACCGGCACCGCCGACCTCGCTCCGCGACCGGTCGACGCGCTCTCCGGCGGGCAGAGGCAGCGAGTGTGGATCGCCATGGTGCTCGCCCAGGAGACCGAGCTGCTGCTCCTCGACGAGCCGACGACCTTCCTCGACATCGCCCACCAGGTCGAGCTGATGGACCTGCTCGCCCGCCTGAACCGGGCCGGCCGTACCATCGTCGCCGTGCTGCACGACCTCAACCAGGCCGCCCGCTACGCCGACCACCTCATCGCGCTGCGCGACGGGCGGATCCTCGCCGAGGGGCCGCCCGCCGAGGTCGTCACCAGCGAGCGCGTCGAGGAGATCTACGGGCTGGCGAACGTCGTGATCCCGGACCCGGTCACCGGCGGGCCGCTCGTCGTCCCCCGCGGGGCGGAGCTCCCGGCGATCCCGGGGGCCGTCCGATGAGCGCGGGGCACGCGGTGGGGAGCGCGGGGGCCGCGCGGCTCACCGCCGACGGGGACGGACCTGCGGCGGGGACCGGTCGCCCGTGGGCGTACAGCGCGTTCCCCGTGACAGTCGCCGCGAACCGTCGGATCTCCCCCGGCTTCCGTCGGATCACGCTGGCCGGGGAGTCCCTGCGGAACTTCGCCCCCTGGGGCCTCGATCAGCGCATCAAGCTCGTGCTCCCGATGGCCGACGGCAGTCGGCCGGACTTCGGCCTGCTCGCGGAGCCGACGCCGCATCCGCGGGACTGGTACACGCGGTGGAAGTCCCTCCCGGAGGACCGTCGCAACCCGCTGCGCACCTATACGCCCTCCCGCATCCGGCCCGCCGCGGGCGAGATCGACGTGGACGTCCACCTGCACGTGCCGGCAGGTCCCGCCTCCGCCTGGGCCGCAGCGTGCGCGCCCGGCGACGAGCTCGTGATCACCGGCCCCGACGTGCGCGAGGGCCGCACCGGGTACGGGCTGCACTTCACGCCGCCGGCCGCGACGCGCCGTCTCCTCCTGGTCGGCGACGAGTCCGCCCTGCCGGCGATCGTGAACATCCTCGGGGCGCTCCCGGCGGGCACCACCGCCGAGGTGCTGCTGGAGCTGCTCGACCCGGCCGACGCGGTGCTGCTCGACGCGGCCGACGACGTGGAATCCGGCCCGGCCGATGCGGTGCCGAGCGTCCGAGACGCGAGGGTGCGGGTCCTGCGCCGCGGGGCGGTTCCCGGGGAGGCGCTCGAGGAGGCCGTCCGCGCCTGGACCACCCGGTTCGGGGGATCCCTCGCCGAGGACCCTCCGCTCTACGCCTGGCTCGCCGGGGAGACGGCGGCGACCGCCCGGATGCGTCGGCATCTCACCGCGGAGGCCGGCCTCGACCCGGCCCAGGTGGCCTTCCTCGGCTACTGGAAGCTCGGCGGCCCGCTCGTCGGCTGACCCGCGGCGCACCGCCCCGCCCGGCACACCCCGCCCCGCCCAGCTCACCCCGCCCGCCCCGCCGCCCAGTCCCCGGGGCTACCGGCGGGTAGCGGCGTCTGAGGGAGCATGGTCGGCGGAACTTGCTCCCTCAGGCGCCGTGCTG
>NZ_JBVDDO010000003.1:0-17731 GCF_055454375.1 Brachybacterium sp. B718/18
CAAACTCTCCATGAAAACATAGAAAAAATCCTGACAAACAACAAACAACCAGCATATAACTGCTAATTATCCGTATAAAATGTTTGCCAACTTAAAATATTGGCATCAACAAACAGACACGCTATTGAGCTATCAAGCAACACGCGCACATCGTCATCTCGCTGCTTCGCAGCTCGACTCCGAGGCACTTGCGCCGGCCGGTCAGACCGTCTGGCGACTTTTCTTTCGTCGTCCCGGCGCGAGTCACTACTCTAGCAGTTCTTCGCGGCCCGGTCCAACTCCGCTCGGTGTGTTCTGCGTCTCAGTCCGCTCGCGGCGCGATCGTCCCAGTGAGCAGCTCACCCGTCCGAGGTCCCGTTGTCTCCGGGGCTCCGGGTCAGCACTTCGTTCCCAGTCGATCCGCGCCGCTCTCCCGTAGAAGCTCTCGGCCCTTCTCGTCTGCGTCCTCGCTGCTGACAAGGGAAGACATTACGGGGATCCCAGGGGGTCGTCAAACCGCAGAATTCAGCCCCCGTTCACCCTCCATGCGAGCTATTAGCGCAGGTCAGATGCGCTATTGCTCGCCTCGGAAAGCGCTCGTTCACGCGAATGTGACCTGGATCTGAGAGCGGGGTCACCGCAGCCAACGCTTTCCCGGTGCCGGGGCCCCGAGGCGGAGCACGGCGCGTGATCCGGCGCCACGCAGATCGGGTGAACGGGGCACGGGTTCACGGAGAACGGAGAACGGAGAACGGGCCCCGGTCCCGCTCTCCGAGAGGAGTGCGGAGCCGAGGCCCGTTCAGGTGGTGCGGTGCTGGGGTGGACGCACCCGTCTCCGGTCAGCCGGCGAGGCGGACCATCGCGGCGTTCTTCTTGCCGCGGCGCAGAAGCAGATGCCCTCCCGGCAGGGTCGGCAGCTCCCCCACCTCGCGGGCGAGGTCGTCGGCCGACACCTTCTCGCCGTTCACCGATAGCCCACCCTCGTCGGCCCCGCGGCGAGCAGCGCCCTTGGACTGGACGATGCCGGCCTCCACGAAGGCGTCAGCGAGAGCGGCGGTGCGAGACAGCTCCGCGCCCGGCAGCTCCCGGGCGATCGCCCGCACCGTCGGCTCGTCGAGCTCGCGCACGTCTCCGCGACCGAACAGCACCGCAGCGGCCGCCTTGGCCTGGACGGTCGCCTGCTCCCCGTGCACCAACGAGGTCATGTCGTCGGCCAGCAGCTTCTGCGCCGTGCGCTGGTGCGAGGCCTCGGCAGTGACCCGCTCGAGCTCGGCCAGCTCGTCCTGCTGGCGGAAGGTGAAGAACCGCAGGTAGTTCATGACGTCCGCGTCTGCGGCGTTGAGCCAGAACTGATGGAAGGCATAGGGGCTGGTGAGCTCGGGGTCGAGCCAGACGGCGCCGCCCTCGCTCTTGCCGAACTTGGTCCCGTCGGCCTTAGTGACCAGGGGCGTGGTCATCGCGTGGACGTCGACCCCCTCGGTCTTGTGGATGAGGTCCACGCCCGAGAGCAGGTTGCCCCACTGGTCGTTACCGCCGTACTGGAGGGTCACGCCGTGCCGGCGG
The DNA here is from genome assembly GCF_055454375.1 of Brachybacterium sp. B718/18. NCBI lineage: Bacteria > Bacillati > Actinomycetota > Actinomycetes > Micrococcales > Dermabacteraceae > Brachybacterium > Brachybacterium sp. B718/18. Next base: position 1,543 of record NZ_JBVDDO010000003.1, read on the forward strand.
TGCAGCTCGAGGTAGTCCAGGCCCTGGAGCACCTGGTAGCTGAACTCGGTGTAGCTGATCCCCTCGTCGCTCGCGAGGCGCCGGGCGACGGTCTCCTTCGCGAGCATCGTGCCCATGCGGTAGTGCTTGCCGATGTCGCGCAGGAACTGCAGCGCGCTCATCTGCCCGATCCAGTCGAGGTTGTTCACCATCGTCACGCCGAACTCGCCCTCGAGATCGAGGAAGCGGGAGATCTGGTCGCGCAGGGACCCGACCCACCCGGCGACCACGGATTCGTCGTTCAGCACTCGCTCCCCCGACATGCGCGGATCGCCGATGAGGCCGGTGGCGCCTCCGACGAGCGCGAAGGGACGGTGCCCGGCGAGCTGGAAGCGGCGCATGGTGAGCACCTGGGTCAGGTGGCCGACGTGCAGGGACGACGCCGTCGGGTCGAACCCGCAATAGAGGCTGACCGGTCCGTCCGCGAGTGCGCGTCCGAGCGCCTCGCGCCCGGTGGTCTGCACGACGAGTCCTCGCCAGGCGAGCTCGTCCAGGACGGAATGCATCGATCAGGTCCTCTCAGGTCTCCGGTGACAGCCGGTCGGCCGCCGCGGTCATTCTCCCCCACTCGGTCGCGGCAGGGCGACGCGATATCGGAGGCGGTGTCCACGAAAGGGACGCGAGCGGCACACGACCTGCTCCGTGGCAGGGCAGGTGCCGCTCACGTCCCCGTCGTGGACAGAGGGGCGGGCCGGAACCGACGGTGCGACCGATGGCCCCGACCCGCCGCGTGCTCAGGCGCCGGCGGTCCCGCCGGTGAACCCGCGCAGCTCCGCGATCGCGGCCTCGAGGGCGTCGCCTTGCTCGGCGACCCGCACCGGGGCCGTCCCGCCCTTGGCATCGCGAGAAGCGACTGAGCCCTCGGCGGAGAGCACGTCCCGCACCGCGGGCGTGAGGTGCGCCGAGATGCCGGCCAGCTCCTCGTCGGTCAGGTCCCACAGCTCCACGTCCCGGGACTCCGCCTGCTTGACGCAGGCCCCGGAGATCTCGTGCGCCTCGCGGAAGGGCACGCCCTGACGGACCAGGAAGTCGGCGATGTCGGTCGCGAGGGAGAACCCCTGCGGCGCGAGCTCGGCCATCCGCTCCGTGTGGAAGGTCAGCGTCGCCATCATGCCGGTGAACGCGGGGAGCACCAGGTCCAGCGAGTCGACCTGATCGAACACCGGCTCCTTGTCCTCCTGCAGGTCCCGGTTGTAGGCGAGCGGCAGCGCCTTGAGGGTCGCGAGCAACCCCACGTGATCGCCGAGGATCCGCCCGGCCTTGCCGCGCGCCAGCTCGGCGATGTCCGGGTTCTTCTTCTGCGGCATGATCGAGGAGCCGGTGGAGAAGGCGTCGTCCAGGGTGATGAAGGAGAACTCCTTCGTGTTCCACAGGATGACCTCTTCGGCGAGGCGCGACACGTCGATCGCGATCATCGCCAGCGCGAAGGAGAACTCCGCCGTGAGATCGCGGGAGGCGGTGCCGTCGATCGAGTTCCACACCGAGTCCTCGAAGCCGAGCTCGGCGGCGACGGCCCGGGGATCCAGCCCGAGGCTCGATCCGGCCAGCGCCCCGGACCCGTACGGCGACACGGCCGCCCGGCGGTCCAGGTCCCGCAGGCGCTCCACGTCCCGCAGCAGCGGCCACGCGTGGGCCAGGAGGTGGTGGGCGAGCAGCAGCGGCTGGGCGTGCTGCAGATGGGTGCGGCCGGGCATGATCGCGTCGCCCGCCGCACGGGCCCGCTCGAGGAGGACGCTCGCGAGCGCGAGCACCTGGTCGCCGAGCTGTCGGGACTGGTCCCGGATGAACAGCCGGATGAGTGTCGCGATCTGGTCGTTGCGGGAGCGGCCGGCGCGGAGCTTGCCGCCGAGGGTCGCCCCGGCCCGCTCCACGAGACCCCGCTCGAGAGCGGTGTGCACGTCCTCGTCATCCTCCGCCGCGACGAAGGCGCCCGAGGCGACATCGGCGGCGAGGACGTCGAGCGCCTCCTGCATGCGCGCCAGTTCGTCCACGCTCAGCAGTCCCGCGGCATGCAGCACGTTCGCGTGCGCCTTCGAGCCGCGCAGGTCGTACTGGGCGAGCCGCCAGTCGAAATGGGTCGACTTGGAGAGGGCGGCGAGGGCGGCGGCCGGGCCGGAGCCGAAGCGCCCGCCCCACAGCGCGGCCGATGACGTCGGCTGGGACGCGGCGCCGTCCGCTGCCGTCACTTGGCGTCCTCGGCGTCGAGGTCCTCGCCGTTGCCGAAGGCGACGTCGCGGGCCGCGGCCTGCTTCGCGGCGAGGCCGTAGATGTCGATGAAGCCGCGGGCGCTGGCCTGGTCGAAGGTGTCGCCCTCGTCGTAGGTGGCGAGCTGGAAGTCGTACAGGCCGGTCTCGGTGCGGCGACCGGTCACGGTGGCGCGGCCGCCGTGCAGGGTCATGCGGATGTCGCCGGAGACGTAGCGCTGGGTGTCCTCGAGGAAGGCGTCGAGCGACTTCTTCAGCGGGGAGAACCACTGGCCGTCGTAGACCAGCTCGGTCCAGCGGTCTCCGACGGTGCGCTTGAAGCGGGCCTGCTCGCGCTCGAGGGTGACGCGCTCGAGCTCCTGGTGCGCGGTGATCAGGGTCATCGCGCCGGGTGCCTCGTAGACCTCGCGCGACTTGATGCCCACGAGACGGTCCTCGACGATGTCGATGCGGCCGATGCCCTGGGCACCGGCACGACGGTTGAGCTCCTGGATCGCCTCGAGCGGGGTGACCGCGCGGCCGTCGATCGCGACGGGCACGCCGCGCTCGAAGGAGATGACGACCTCGTCGGCGACCGGCGGGAAGGCCGGGTCGTCGGTGTAGCTGAAGACGTCCTTGGTGGGCTCGTTCCAGATGTCCTCGAGGAAGCCGGTTTCGATGGCGCGGCCCCACACGTTCTGGTCGATCGAGAAGGGGTTGTGCTTGGTGGTTGCGATCGGGAGGCCCTTGCGCTCGGCGTACTCGATGGCCTTGTCGCGGGTCAGCGCGAGGTCGCGGACGGGGGCGATGCACTTCAGCTCGGGGGCGAGGGAGGTGATCGAGACCTCGAAGCGGACCTGGTCGTTGCCCTTGCCGGTGCAGCCGTGGGCGACGGTGGTGGCGCCGTACTTCTTGGCGGCCTTGACCAGGTGCTTGGTGATCACCGGGCGGGAAATCGCCGAGACGTTCGGGTAGGCGTCCATGTAGAGCGCGTTCGCCTTCAGCGCGGGCATGCAGTACTCGTTCGCGAACTCGTCGCGGGCGTCGGCGACGTACGCCTCCACCGCGCCGCAGTCCAGGGCGCGCTGACGGATGACCTCGAGGTCCTCTCCGCCCTGGCCCACGTCGACCGCGCAGGCGATGACGTCGGCGCCGGTGGCGTCGTGGATCCAGCCGATGGCGACGGAGGTGTCGAGGCCGCCGGAGTAGGCGAGGACGATCTTCTCGGTCATGGGGAATGCTCCTGGTGCTGTGCGGTTCGGGGGTGGTTCGGGTGGTGGATCGGGGTCGTGCGGGGCGGTGCCCGGGTCAGCCGCCGACGGCGGGGGTGTCGTCGGCCGGGTCGCGGCGGCCGTCGGCGAGGTCGAGCAGACGCGCCGCGAGGCGGTCGCCGCCCTCCGGGTCCCGGGAGATCAGCAGCACGGTGTCGTCCCCGGCGATCGTACCCAGGACGTCGGGGAGGACCGAGCGGTCCAGCGCCGAGGCGAGATACTGCGCGGCGCCCGGCGGCGTGCGGACCACGACCAGGTTGCCGCTCGCCTCGGCGGAGACGAGCAGGCCCTCGGCCAGACGCGGCAGCCGCGCCTCGAGCAGCTCGCCGTCGGGGACCGTGCCGCCCTGCCGCATCGAGCCGCCCTCGGGCGGGACCCGGTAGACCAGGGAGCCGGAGGATCCCCGGACCTTCTCGGCCTGCAGCTCGACCAGGTCGCGGGACAGGGTCGCCTGGGTGACCTCGATGCCCTCCGAGGTCAGCAGCTGCGCGAGCAGGGACTGGGAGCCCACTTCCCGGTGGGTCAGCAGCTGCACGATCCGCTGCTGGCGGGAGGTCTTGGTCTGCGGGAGGGCGCGCCGGGCTTCGCTCATCGTCGGTCGAGGGGTCGCGCGTGCGTCGCCGTCGCCTCGTCGGGATGACGGAGCAGCCAGGTCAGCAGCGCCTTCTGCGCGTGCAGCCGGTTCTCCGCCTCGTCCCAGACGACGGAGCGGGGCCCGTCTATCACCGCGGCGGCGACCTCCTTGCCGCGGTAGGCGGGCAGGCAGTGGAGGAAGATGCCGCCCGAGAGCTCCATCAGCTCCTCGGTGACCTGGAAGCGATGGAAGGTCTCCTCGCCGCGCCCGGACTCGCCCTCCTGGCCCATCGACACCCAGGTGTCGGTGATGACCGCGGTGGCACCGCGCACCGCGGCCGCCGGGTCGTCGGTGATCAGCACCGAGCCCCCGGTGCGCTCGGCGATCGCCTCGGCGGCGCGCACGATCGAGGGCTCCGGCCGGTGGCCGACGGGGGCCGCGATGCGCACGTCCATCCCGGCGGTCACGCCGCCGAGCAGATAGGAGTGGGCCATGTTGTTCGCGCCGTCGCCGAGGTAGGCGAGGGAGCGCCCGGCGAGCGCGGGCCGGTCCCCCGGCGTGAGCCCGCCGGTGTGCTGGGCGATCGTCTGCAGGTCCGCGAGGATCTGGCAGGGGTGGAACTGATCGGTCAGGGCGTTGACCACGGGGACGCTCGCGTGCGCGGCCATCTCCTCGATCCGGTCCTGACCGAAGGTGCGCCACACGATCGCCGAGGCCATCCGGGTGAGGACCTTCGTGGTGTCGGCGATGGACTCGCCGCGGCCGAGCTGGCTGGATCCCGCCTCCATCACCAGCGGGCTGCCGCCGAGCTCGGCGACGCCCGTGGCGAAGGAGACCCGGGTGCGGGTCGAGGACTTGTCGAAGAGGATCGCGACGGTGCGGGGACCCTCGAGGGGTCGCTCGGCGAAGCGGTCCTCGGCCAGGCGCAGCGCGAGCGCGAGGACCTCCTTCTGCTCGGCGGGGTTGAGGTCATCGTCGCGCAGGAAGTGGCGGGGCATGTCATGCCTCCTTCGGGTCAGGCAGGGCGTCGAGCAGCGTGGGCAGGGCCTCGGCGAAGCCGCTCAGCTCCTCGGCGGTGATGATCAGGGGCGGGGCGAGACGGAGCGTCGACTCGTCCGGGGCGTTCACGATGAAGCCCGCGTCGAGGGCGGCCGCGGCGAGCTCCTTGGCGACCGGCCGGGCGAGACCGATACCGAGCAGGAGGCCGCTGCCGCGCACCTCGAGGATGTGCGGATGACCGAGCTCGAGGACCCGCTCGCGGAAGCCGGCGCCGACGGCGCGCACGTGCTCGAGGAGGGAGTCCTCGAGGATCGTGCCGAGCACGGCGAGCGCCGCGGCGCAGGCCAGCGGGTTTCCACCGAAGGTGGTGCCGTGCTGACCGGGCTGGAGCAGGTCGTGGGCCTGCGGGCCGAAGGCGATCACGGCGCCGATCGGGAATCCGCCGCCGAGCCCCTTGGCGAGGGTCATGACGTCGGGCTGGAGTCCCTCGACCGCCTGGTGGGCGAACCACTGACCGGTGCGGCCCACGCCCGTCTGGACCTCGTCGAGGACCATCAGCGCGCCGTGCTCCCGGGTCAGGCGGCGCACCGCGAGGAGGTACTCGGCCGAGAGCGGCCGGACCCCGGCCTCGCCCTGGATCGGCTCGGCGACCACCGCGGCGACGTCCCCCGCGGCGAGCGCGGCCTCGAGGGCATCCAGGTTCCCCGGCTCGAGGAACTCGACCCCGCCGGGCAGCGGTTCGAAGGGGGCGCGGTAGGCCTCCTTCGAGGTGAGCGCGAGGGCGCCCATGGTCCGGCCGTGGAAGGAGCCGGCGAGGGCGAGGATCCGCGGCCGTCCGGTGCGCCGGGCGATCTTGAAGGCCGCCTCGTTGGCCTCGGTGCCGGAGTTCGCGAAAAATACGCCCGAGCCGGCAGGGGCCGCGGCGAGCGTCAGCAGCTTCTCGGCGAGCTCGATCTGCGGGGCGCTCGCGAAGAAGTTCGAGACGTGTCCGAGCGTCTCCGCCTGCTTGGACAGCGCGGACAGCAGGGCGGGGTGGGCGTGGCCGAGGCTGTTCACGGCGATGCCGCCGAGCAGGTCGAGGTACTCCCTGCCGTCGGTGTCCCAGACACGGCAGCCGGCGCCGCGGGCGAGCACTCGCTGCGGGGTGCCGAAGACGGGCAGCAGGGCCTCGCGGTAGCGGGCACCGAGGTCACCGCTGCCGCCCTCCCCCGCCCCGGCGGAATGCGAGACCGCCCCGGTCGCGCCGGGCGCGCCGTTCTCGTGCTGCTCAGACATAGTCGTCCCTCCTCACCATGGTGCCCACGCCCTTGTCGGTGAACACCTCGAGCAGGAGCGCGTGGCCGATCCTGCCGTCGATCATCGCCGCCGTCCGCACGCCGGAGTCCACGGCGTCCAGGAGCGACTCGGCCTTGGGGATCATGCCCTCGGTCAGCGACGGCAGCATGGCCCGCAGATCGCTCGCCGGCAGTTCGGGGATCAGCGAGTCGCGGTCGGGCCAGTTCGCGTAGAGACCCTCGACGTCGGTGAGGACCACGAGCTTCTCGGCGTCGAGTCCCGCGGCGAGCGCCGCCGCGGCGAGGTCGGCGTTGATGTTGAGCACGGCGCCGGTGGGCTGCCCGTCCTCGTCGATCTCGGGGGCGATCGAGGAGACGACGGGGATCCGCCCGGCCTCGAGCAGGTCCCGGATGGATTCCGGCCGCACCTGGGTGACGGCGCCGACGTGCCCGAGATCGACCTCCTCCCCGTCGATGACCGCGCGGCGACGGCGCGCCGCGAACAGGCGGGCGTCCTCGCCGGACATGCCGATCGCCGAGGGCCCGTGCGCGTTGATGAGGCCGACGAGCTCGCGTCCCACCTGGCCCACGAGGACCATGCGCGCGATCTGCATGGTCTCCTCGTCGGTCACGCGCAGGCCCGCGCGGAACTCGGAGTCGATGCCGACGCGCTGCAGCATCGCGTTGATCTGCGGCCCGCCTCCGTGGACGACGACCACGTGGATGCCGGCCTGGCGCATGAAGACGACGTCGGCCGCGAAGGCACGGCGCAGGTCCTCGTCGATCATGGCGTTGCCGCCGTACTTGACGACGACGATCTTCCCGGCGAAGCGCTGCATCCAGGGCAGCGCCTCGATGAGGATCTCGGACTTCGCGTAGGCGTCGGCCTGGGCGGGCGTCAGCTCGGCGAGCGGGTTCTTGCCGGTGGAGCTCATGAGGAGTAGGCGCTGTTCTCTTCGACGTAGTCGTGGGTGAGGTCGTTGGTCCAGATGTCCGCGCTCGCAGAGCCCGCGCCGAGGTCCACCTCGATGAGGGTCTCTCGCGGGGCCATGTCGACCTCGGAGCGGTCGCGGTGGGCGCCGCCGCCGCGGCACACCTCGACGCCGTTGACGCTCACGGAGAGGTCCGCGACGTCGAAGGGGGCGACGGACTCGGGCACGCAGCCGGCGGCCGCGACGATCCGCCCCCAGTTGGGGTCGTTGCCGAAGATCGCGGCCTTGACCAGGTTGGAGCGGGCGATCTCGCGGGCGACGGCGAGCGCGGCCTCCTCGGAGGTCGCCGAGCGGACCACGACGTGCACGTCATGGCTCGCGCCCTCAGCGTCGGCGACCAGCTGCCGGGCGAGGTCGGCGCTCACCGCGCGGACCGCCTCGGCCAGCTCGTCCGCCGGCACGCTCACACCGCTCGCCCCGGAGGCCAGCAGGATCACCGTGTCGTTGGTGGACATGCAGGCGTCGGAGTCGACCCGATCGAAGGTGGTGCGGGTCGCCTCGCGGAGCGCCTGATCGGCGGTGGCCGCGTCGACGTCGGCGTCGGTGGTGAGGACCACGAGCATGGTCGCGAGCTGGGGGGCGAGCATGCCCGCACCCTTGGCCATGCCGCCGACGACGACGCCCGAGGGCAGCACGTGCTCGGCGGTCTTGGGCACGGAGTCGGTGGTCATGATCGCCCGGCTCGCGGCCGCGTCGACCTCCGAGCCGGTCCCGAGGGCGCCGACGGCGGCGTCCGCGCCGGCGAGCAACGGCTCCATCGGGAGCCGCTCGCCGATGAGGCCTGTCGAGCACACGAGCACGTCCTGCGCGGACACGTCGAGGAGCTCGGCCAGGTGCTCGGCGGCGCGGTGGGTGTCCTGGAAGCCCTCGGGGCCGGTGCAGGCGTTGGCACCGCCGGAGTTGAGGATCACGGCGCGGGCGCGGCCGTCGGCCACCGCCGTGCGCGACCACAGGACCGGGGCCGCCTGGACGCGGTTGGCGGTGAAGACGGCGGCGGCGGTGTCGCGCGGGCCATCGTTCACGACAAGGGCGAGATCCGGGGCGCCGGAGGCCTTGATCCCGGCGGCGAGGCCGGCGGCGCGGAAGCCGCGGGGGCGGGTGACGGACATGGATGGCTCCTGGGAGATGTGGATGCGGGGCGAGGACGGGCGGACGCCTGCGCGGGCGGGCGCCGGGAGGCGGACCTCAGGGGGCGAGGGCGGTGCGCGTGAGCCCGGTGGTCTCGGGCAGCCCGAGCGCCAGGTTGAGGGACTGCACCGCGGCACCGGCGGTGCCCTTGACCAGGTTGTCGAGGGCGCTGATCACGGTCGCCTGGCCACTGCGGCGATCTACGGCGGCGCTGATCCGCACCGTGTTCGCGCCGAGGACCTGCGCGGTGGCGGGGACCTGCCCTTCCTCGAGCACGGTGACGAAGTGCTCGCCGGCGTAGTCGGAGGCGAGGGCATCGAGCAGGTCGGTGCTCGTGGTGCCGGGGTCGACCGGAGAGGTGCACACCGCGAGGATGCCGCGGCTCATGGGCACGAGCACCGGGGTGAAGGTGAGCCGGCGGGTCTCGTCGGGGCCTGCGGCGCGGCGGAGGTTCTGCAGGATCTCCGGGATGTGGCGGTGGGTGCCGCCCACTCCGTAGGGCGTCGCGCCGCCGTGCGCCTCGGAGAACAGCAGGTGCTGCTTGGGGCTGCGACCCGCGCCGGAGTAGCCCACGGGGAGCACGGCGCCGAGCGCGGTCGCGTCCAGCAGCCCGGCGCGGACCAGCGGCGCGAGAGCGAGGGTGACGGCGGTGGCGTTGCAGCCGGGAACGGCGATCTCGCGGGAGGCGGCGAGCAGCTCCCGCTGGGTGGGGCCCCCGGCGAGGGGCAGCTCGGGCATGCCGTAGGTCCAGGTGCCGGAGTGCTCGCTGCCGTAGTAGTCCGCCCAGTCCTCGGCGCTCTCGAGGCGGTGATCGGCGCCCAGGTCGAGGACGAGCACCTCCGGGTCCTCGGCGCGCAGGGCGGCGCTGATCGCCCCGGACTGGCCGTGGGGCAGGGCGAGCACCACGACGTCGTGACCCCGGAGCGTCTCCACGCTCGTCTCCTGCAGGACGAGGTCGCCGCCGAGGTCGAGATGCGGGGCGACCTCGGAGAGTCGCCGGCCCGCGCTCGAGTGGGCGGTGACGGTCACGACCTCGAGTCCGGGATGCCCAGCGAGGAGGCGCAGGGTCTCCCCGCCCGCGTACCCGGAGGCGCCGACGACGGCGACGCGCGGTCGGGCCGCTCCGGAGGCGGGGCTCGCGGGCGTGGGGATGCTGAGATGCTCGGGCATGCGGAAAGTCTATACACACTTCTGCATGACTAGCCAGTTGGTCCGCGGCGGACGGCCGAGTCAGCACGGCCTCCGGATCGACCGCCCTCGTGACCGGGGCCCCGTTCGCCCGCCGGCACCCGGTGACGGGCAGGGTGGGGCCGCCTCGAACCCGCTCCGCCCTCCTGCGGTCTGGCGCCCGCTCGCGTCGCCGCCGCGGGCTTCGCGAGCCTGGTCACCGGCGGCCGGCGCGCATCAGCGGGATCCGTCTCGCGCCCCGCGGAGGAACGGGATCACGGGGAGGCGGACCCGCGCGCCCTTGTTCGCCTGCACGGTGCCGACGATCGCATAGACCAGCTGCAGCAGGCCGAGGACGAGGTACAGCCCGAGCAGCGTGAACACGATCCCGGTCATGACCGGGATGAAGCGCACGCCGTCGCCCGTGGCCGAGGGCTCGCCGGTGAGGGCGGCGATCGTCAGGGCGACGGCCATGAGCACGGGCCAGCACAGCTGGGTCAGCCCCCAGTTCGCGGCGCGCACCCCGTTCTCGGCGGCGAGGCCGCCGTGGCGGCGCTGTCGCAGGCCGACGACGAGCTGTGCCAGCCCCGCGACGAGCACGTTGACGAAGGGGATGGGGACGTAGGCGAGGAAGCCGAGCGCCCAGGCGACCGTGCCGTTCCGCGGGGTCGCGGGAGGGGGCGCCGGCGCTGTCGCGCCCGGAGGTGTCGCCGCCGGTCCGTGCGGGCTCGGTCCATGGGGGCTCGGTCCATGGGGGCTCGGTCCGGGGATGTTCTCGGCGTCCATGCCACGACCCTATCGACTCGAGACAGGCCGAGGGCCGCCCGCCGGACTGCCGGCGGACGACCCTCGGGCCTCCGTGGCGGCCGAGCGATGCCCGCCCTCGAGGGAGGGCTGGCACCGCTCATGCGCTCAGGCGCGCAGCACGCCGCCGACGGCGCTCTCGACCGCGGCGATGATCCGTGTCCGGGTCTCGCCGATCTGCTCGGCGGTCAGTGTGCCCTCGGTCGAGCGGAGCCGCACGGCGATCGCGAGCGACTTCTTGTCCGCGCCGATCTGATCGCCGCGGAAGACGTCGAACAGGTGCACCCGCTCGGCGAGGTCCCCGGCGCCGACCAGCACCGCGGCCTCGACGGCGCTCGCGGGCACCGACTCCTCGACCACGAAGGCGAAGTCCTCCTTCGCCGGCGGGTAGGTGGGCACGGGCTCGGCGCGCACCACCGCGGGGGCGGCGGCGATCACGGCCTCGAGGTCGAGCTCGAGGGCCGCGGTGCGGGCCGGGAGTCCGAACTCCTTGATCACGGCGGGGTGCAGCTCGCCGGCGGCGCCGACCACGGTGCTCTCCCCGTCGGTGGTCACGACGCGCAGCTCGGCGCCGCGGCCCGGGTGGAAGGGGGCGCGCTCAACCTGGCGCACCTCGAGCTCGGCGCCGACGGCGGCAGCCGTCCGGCGGGCGAGGTCGAGGGCGTCGGCCCAGCCCCACGGGGCGGGATCGCCCTGCCAGGACGCGGGCCCCGAGGTGCCGCCGAGGACAGCGGCGAGCGCACCCGTCTGCTCGGGCAGCGCGGCGAGGATCGCCTCGAGCTCCTGCTCGCTCGGCCGCTCAGCGGGAGCGGGCACCGGGGCGGCTCCCCCGGCGCGGGCCCGGAACACGGAGCCGCGCTGGAGAATCGCGACCGCTTCCTCGCCGCGTCCCAGGTTCCGCCTCGCGACGGGCAGGAGGGTCTGCAGCAGCTCCGAGCGCAGCAGCGGCTCGTCCTCGGCGAGGGGGTTGAGGATCCGCACGGCCTCGCGGCGCGCATCGTCCGTCGGGTAGCGGAGCCGGTCGTGGATGGCCGGAGCGACGAACGGGGCGGAGTTCACCTCGACGAGTCCTGCCTCGGCGAGGGCGCGACGGGCCGCACGGCGGCCGCGCTGGGCGGTGGTGAGACCGCGTCCACCGGGCGCGGTGGGCAGCTGCGAGGGGATCTCGGCGTAGCCCACGAGGCGCGCGATCTCCTCGACGAGGTCCTCGCGGATTCTCAGGTCCGGCCGCCAGATCGGCGGGGTGACCACCAGCTGGTCCTCGCCCTCGCGAGCGACGGTGCAGCCGATCGCCTCGAGGGAGGAGACGACCTGCTCGTCGGTGTAGGCGATGCCCACGACCCGCTCCGCGTCGCGCAGACCGGCGGTGATCGGCGCGGGCTCGGTGACCGTGCCCTCGTCGGTGACCCGCTCGGACACGGTGCCGCCGCCGTGCTCGACGATCAGCTGGGCGGCGCGGTGCGCGGCGATCAGCGGGAGCTGCGGGTCCACGCCGCGCTCAAAGCGCTTGGACGCCTCGGAGGGCAGGCGATGCCGGCGCGCGGTGCGGGCCACGGTGACCGGGTCGAAGGTCGCGGCCTCGAGCACGATGCTCGTGGTCGTGGCCGAGACCTCGGTGTCGGCGCCGCCCATGACGCCCGCGAGACCCAGCACGCGGTCGCCCGCTGCGCCGCCGGCGTCGGTGATCAGCAGGTCCTCGGGGTCGAGGGTCCGCTCCACGTCGTCGAGCGTGGTGAGCTTCTCGCCCGTCCGGGCGCGGCGCACGATGATCGGGGCGACCAGCTGCTCCGCGTCGTAGGCGTGCAGCGGCTGGCCGAGGTCGAGCATCACGTAGTTGGTGACGTCGACGATCAGGGAGATCGGGCGCATCCCGGCGAGGGTGAGCCGGCGCGCCATCCAGCGCGGGGTCTGTGCGGCGGGGTCCACCCCCGTGACCTCGAGGGCGACGAAGCGGGTGCAGCCCGCCGCGCCGTTCACCGGCGTCCCGTCGGCGAGCTGGACCGGCACCCCGCCGGCCTCGGTCGCGGTGATCGGGACCGCAGACACGGGGTCGGTGAAGGCCGCGCCGGTCGCGTGGCCGTACTCACGCGCCACGCCCCGCATCGAGAAGCAATAGCCGCGGTCGGGGGTCACGTTGATCTCGACGACCTCGTCCGCGAGGCCCAGCAGGGCGATCGCATCGTCGCCCGGCTCGGCGGTCAGGCCCCGCGCGTGGCCGCGGCCGAGCACGATGATGCCGTCCTCACCCTCGGGGTCGGGGCCCAGCCCGAGTTCGTCCCCAGAGCAGATCATGCCGTCGGAGGTGTGGCCGTAGGTCTTCCGCGCGGCGATCGCGAAGTCGCCGGGCAGCACCGTGCCGGGCAGGGAGACGACCACGAGGTCGCCCGCGACGAAGTTGTGCGCGCCGCAGATGATGCCGCGGCTCGGGCGCTCCTCGCCGGGCTGCGGGTCCTTCGGGTCGTCAAGATCCTCGTTGTGCTCGGGGCCGACGTCCACGCGCACCCAGTTGATCGTCTTGCCGTTCTTCTGCGGCTCCTTGACGAGCTCGAGCACGCGGCCGACGACGAGCGGGCCGGTCACCTGCGCGCCGAAGATCGCCTCCTCCTCGAGGCCGACGCGGGAGAGGTCGGTGGCGACCTCGAGCGCGGAGGCGGTGGCGGGCAGCTCGACGTGCTCGCCGAGCCAGGTCAGGGGAATGCGCGGCATCTCAGATCTCCGTCCCGTAGTGCTGGGAGAAGCGGACGTCGCCCTCCACCATGTCGCGCATGTCCGCGACGCCGTTGCGCAGCATGAGGATGCGCTCGATGCCGAGGCCGAAGGCGAAGCCCTGGTACTCCTCGGGGTCGACCCCGGCCGCGCGCAGCACGTTCGGGTGGACCATGCCGCAGCCGCCCATCTCGATCCAGCCGGTGCCGCCGCAGACCCGGCACTCCGGGTCCGCGTCGTGGTCCAGTCCGAGCCGGGCGTCGCAGCGGAAGCAGCGGAAGTCCATCTCGGCGCTGGGCTCGGTGAAGGGGAAGTGGTTGGGGCGCAGGCGCGTGATCGGCGCGCCGCCGAAGAGGTGCGCTGCCAGCGCGTCGAGGGTGCCGACGAGGTTCGCCATGGTCAGGTCCTTGTCGATCGCGAGCCCCTCGACCTGGTTGAACATCGGCGAGTGGGTCGCGTCGATCTCGTCGGCCCGGTAGACGGTGCCGGGGCACGCGATGTACAGCGGCGCGCCGCGCTCGAGCATGGCGCGGATCTGCACCGGGGAGGTCTGGGTGCGCAGCAGCATCCCGGAGTCCTCGGGCGCGAGGTAGAGGGTGTCCTGCAGCGAGCGGGAGGGATGCTCCGCATCCGCGTTCAGGGCGTCGAAGTTCAGCCAGGCCGACTCCGCCTCCGGCCCCTCGGCGATCTCCCAGCCGATCCCGACGAAGAAGTCCTCGATCCGCTCGGTGAGGGTCCACAGCGGGTGGGCGGCACCGCGCGGCCGACGGTCCGTCGGCAGCGTCATGTCGACGGTCTCCGCGGCGAGCGCCGCCTCCTCCTCGGCGGCGGCGAGCTCGCCCTGGCGGGCGGCGAGGGCCTGCTGCACGCGGCCCTTGCCCTGCCCGACGAGCTTGCCGGCGGCGGCCTTCTGGTCCTTGGGCAGGTCCTTGATGGCGCGGTTCGCGGTGCTCAGCACGCTCGCGTCGCCCACGTGGTCGATGCGGACCTGCTTCAGGGTCGCGGTGTCGGGGGCCGCGGCGATCGCGGCGAGCGCGGCGTCGACGGCGGCGGTGATCGCCTGCTCGTCGAGCACGGGCGCGTCGGGCGCGGGGGATGTCTCGGACACGGGTATCGCTCTCATCCGTCGGATCGGGAGGCGCCCGACGGCGATCGCGGGCACCGCGGACCATTCTAGGAGGGATGGGCGTGCGTGCTCGCCGAGGGCCGCCGACGCCGAGGCCGCAGGCTCCACGGCCGTTTCGTCGCTAGGCTGAGCGGGACCCCGTTCCTCGAAGGAGGCCAGCATGTCCTGGACCGTGAAGGGCGTCGTCGCCCTCGCTGAGAAGCAGCCCGCCGAGCTCGTCGACATCGTGATCCCGGACCCCGGTCCGCACGACGTCGTCGTCGACATCCAGGCGACCGGCGTGTGCCACACCGACCTCGCCTATCGCGACGGCGGCATCAACGACGAGTTCCCGTTCCTCCTCGGCCACGAGTCCGCGGGCCGCGTCGCCGTGGTGGGTGAGAGCGTCACCCACGTCGAGGTCGGCGACTACGTGGTCCTGAACTGGCGGGCCGTGTGCGGGCAGTGCCGCGCCTGCCGGAAGGGCGTGCCGCAGTACTGCTTCGCGACGCACAACGCCTCCCAGCCCATGACCCTCGCCGACGGCACGGTGCTCACCGCGGCCCTCGGCATCGGCTCCTTCGCCGAGAAGACCCTGGTCCACGAGGGCCAGTGCACGAAGGTCTCCGAGGACGCCCCCGCGGAGGTCGCGGGCCTGCTCGGCTGCGGCGTGATGGCCGGTATCGGCGCCGCGATCAACACCGGCGCCGTGCAGCGCGGCGAATCGATCGCCGTCATCGGCCTCGGCGGCGTGGGCTGCGCCGCGATCGCCGGGGCGCGGCTCGCGGGCGCGACCACGATCATCGCCCTCGACGTCGACGAGAAGAAGCTGGCCGCCGCGACGGATCTCGGCGCGACGCACACCCTCCACACCGCGGGGCTCTCCCCGCAGGAGGTCGCGGAGAAGGTCCAGGAGCTCACCGGAGGCTTCGGCGCCGACGTGGTGGTCGACGCCGTCGGTATCCCGCAGACCTACGAGACCGCCTTCTACGCTCGCGACCTCGCCGGCCGCGTGGTCCTCGTGGGCGTCCCCCGCCCCGGCGTGGAGATCACCCTCCCGCTGCTGGACGTCTTCGGCCGCGGCGGCGCGCTGAAGTCCTCCTGGTACGGCGACTGCCTGCCGGAGCGGGACTTCCCCTACCTCATCGACCTCTTCCTGCAGGGACGCCTGCCGCTGGACCGCTTCGTCACCGGCCGCACCGACCTCGCCGGCGTCGATCAGGCGCTGTCCTCGCTGCACGAGGGCGAGACCCTGCGCACCGTGGTGGAGGTGGCCCGATGACCGCCCGCCTCGACCACACCACCACCTCCGGCACCTTCAGCCTCGACGGCGAGACCTTCGACGTCGAGAACAACGTGTGGGTGCTCGGCGACGACGAGCAGTGCGTGGTCTTCGACGCCCCGCACGACGTGGACGCCGTCGAGGCGCTCGTCGGCGACCGGGAGTGCGTGGGCATCCTGCTCACCCACGCCCATGACGACCACGTGCGCTTCGCCCCCGAGCTGTCCACCGCGCTCGAGGCGCCGATCCTGCTGAACCCGGCCGACGCCGAGCTGTGGCGGCTCACCCACGGCGACCTGCCCTGGGACGACGAGGTCGCCGACGGCGACATGTTCTCCATCGCCGGTGTGGACGTCGAGGCGATGCACACCCCAGGCCACTCCCCCGGCTCGACCTGCTACTACATCGAGGCGCTCGGGGCGGTGCTCACCGGCGACACTCTCTTCCAGGGCGGGCCCGGCGCGACCGGCCGCTCCTTCTCCTCGCGGGAGACGATCGAGGAGTCGATCCGGGAGCGGCTCTTCGCCCTGCCCGCCGAGACCGTGGTGCACACCGGCCACGGCCCCGACACCACCATCGGCGCGGAGCAGGAGGCGGCGCGCGGCGACTGGCTCTGAGTCTGCCCTGCTGCATCGCAGGACGCGAGCGGGGGGGGGGGGGGGGGG
>NZ_JBVDDO010000003.1:17741-177137 GCF_055454375.1 Brachybacterium sp. B718/18
CCCCCCCCCCCCCCCCCCCCCCCCCCCCCCCCGTGACCGTTGCTCCGCGTCGCACGGGCGCCGTATGCGGCCTCGACCTCCCGCCGACCCCCGAGGATCTACCCTCCGCCGAGGGCCGAGGCGATCTCCGCGGAGCGCGCCCCCGCGCGGAACCCACGAGCTCGGTTCCCGCATGTCCCCCCAGGACGTCACGGATATCCCGGGGCACCTGCGCTGATGTCCCTCTGAGGTGGTCAGTCACCCGAGGGGGACAGATCTGGGACCGCTGCACGGGTCGGAGACTCCTCGACCGGACACATCTGCCCGAGCGAGCACTGAAGCGCCCTCCACTCAGCCCGTGGCGACCGCGCCCGCGACCGTCTCACCATGGACCGGAACCCAGGGCGCTTCGAGCCAGCGCTCGAGCAGTCCCGAGGTCTAGCCTGAACGGCATGACACGGGTGATCTTCATGTGCGGGCCCGCAGGTTCGGGCAAGTCGACGATCGCACGCCGTCTGGATGCGCAGGGCTTCGTGCGGCTGTCGTTCGATCAGGAAGCCTGGGAGCGCGGGATCCGGGACATGCCCCTGACGGAGGCCGAGCACCACGACATCGAGAGCGTCCTGCGGGGTCGACTCGCCTGCCTTGTCGGCGACGGACATGATGTCGTCCTGGATTTCTCGTTCTGGTCACGCTCCATGCGCGAGGAATGGAAGCAGTTGCTGAAGCCACTGGGTGTGGTTCCTGAAACGATCTACCTCGCGACCGGGCGATCCATCTGCCTGGAGCGGGTGGCGGCACGGGTAGGCGCTCACGGGGACGATTTCCTCCTGGATGCGAAGGATGCCGCCGCCTACTTCGATCATTTCGAGCCGCCGACACCTGATGAGGGCCCCTTGTCAGTGGTCGATTCATGACCTGAGCGACGCTCGCCGCGATAAGGTCCGAGCCGGGGCCAAGACCAGTCCGTACGCTCGGGCCCGACCGCGGCGGCGGCGACCATCCTGCGAAGGTCGCCGCCGTCTCGTGTCAGCGGGACTCCGTCGACCCGCCGCGATCGGGTGCCGGTTCGTCGGCGGGAGCGGACCCGTCGGCGGGAGCGCCGGGTACCCCTCCCCCGACCTGCAGCCGCGCGAGATAGGCGTTGTACTCCTCGAGCTCGGCGCCGCCGTCCCGCTCGGCCTTGCGGTCGTACTGCCGGGCGCGGCGATCCTCAGACTGCATCCACTGGACGGCCATGAGGATCGCGTAACCGAGGGTCGGCACCTCGGAGACGGCCCACATGATCGAGCCACCGCGCACCTGGATCAGCTCGAGCTGCTCCGCGGTGTACATGCCCAGCTCGGTGTACCAGGACTCGGCGACGAGGAAGGTCGCCGAGACCATCGCGACCCCGAAGAAGGCGTGGAAGGCGAGGGTGACCAGCAGGGTGATCAGCTTCAGCGCCGGGTTGATCGTCCGCTGCGCCGGGTCGATGCCGATCATCACCCAGGCGAACAGGTAGCCCGAGGCGAGGAAGTGCACGGTCATCAGCACGTGCCCGAGGTGGCTGTACATCGCCGCTTCGAAGAGCGGCGAGAAGTAGAAGACGACGAGCGAGCCTGCGAACAGCGCCCCAGCCATCGGCGGGGAGGACACGAAGCGGGCGTAGCCCGAGTGCAGCGCCGCGAGCACCCACTCCCGCACCCCGCGGGAGCCGTCGGTGCGCGGCGCCACCGCGCGGGACAGCAGCGTCACGGGGGCACCGAGCACCCACAGCGGCGGCACGATCATCATCATCGCCATGTGCTGGACCATGTGCGCGTCGAAGCGCATCCGACCCCAGGCGGCGGCCCCGCCGCTCATCACCCAGGCGAAGGCGAGGCAGCCCAGCAGGAAGGCGGCGGTGCGATGCCACACCCAGGCGTCGCCGCGACGGTGCAGGCGCACCACCCCGGCAAGATACGCGCCGGCCATCGCGGCCGCGAGCAGCAGCGCCACCCAATCCGGCTGCACCACGGTGACCAGGGCCCGCACCCCGAACTCCTGCGCGGGGGGCAGATAGCCGACGAGGGAGAGGATCCTCAGGTCCCCCACCTCGGGGATCACCTGCGGCACGGGCGGGGCGATGCGGCCCAGCGCGATCGACGCCCCGATCACCACCGCCATCAGCACGCCCTCCCCCGCGGCCAGATGGCGGAAGCGGAGCCGGTCGCCGAGTCGCCGCCGCTGCACCGCGCCGAGCACGGCGAGCACCGCGAGGCCGAGGGCCTTCAGCAGCATGACCCGTCCGTACCCGGTGGTCAGCAGCTCCGCGGGAGAGGACAGGCGGATGCTCGCGCTGAGCAGCCCGGACAGGGCGATCGCGACCACCGCCGCGAGCGCCCACGGGGAAAAACGCCGCACCGCGGCCACGGCCGCTGCGTCGTCGACGCGGGGCAGCAGCAGCGCGAGGGCCAGCAGCCCGCCCGCCCACACGGAGACCCCCACGAGGTGCAGGGCCATCGCGTTGACGGCATTGGTGTGGTCGAGGCTCGCGCCCGCGTGCCCGGCGAGCCCCAGCGCGCCGACGCCCGCGCCGGAGAGCGCCAGACCCCAGCAGGCGAGCACGGTGGAACGGGCGAGGCCGTAGGCGAGCGCGGCGAGGGCGGCGCAGGCCGCGACCCCGATCTGGATCCGGCCCAGGTCGCCGCCGAGCGCGATCGCCCAGACATCCAGATCCGTGCCCGCCCCGGCGGACTCCAGGCCGCCGAGCGGGACCTGCGCCAGCGCAGCGAGCACCCAGAGCAGGGCACCGGCCGCGGCGAGGCGCACCGCGGACCGGCGGGCGGGATCCAGGGTGGTGACCTCGCGGCGCGAGGGGCCGGGCAGCAGCAGCACGGCGGCGCCACCCCCGCCGATCGCGATCAGCAGGCCCAGGTGGTGCAGTGCTCGCACCACGGGCAGGCCCCAGGTCACCAACGGCGAGGCGGGGACGAGGGCCGCCGGGGCGGTCGCGCCCGTGGCCAGCAGGAGCAGCAGCGCGGTGGCCACCGCGAGCAGGAACAGGAGGGGGACGGCGAGCAGGCCCGTGCGGCGCAGGGCGGCGGTCATGCCCCCGCCCGCCGGCGGCGCAGCGTCTCGAAGAGGCACACCGTCGCCGCGGTGTGCACGTTGAGGGACTCGGCCCGGCCCGCGAGCGGGATGCGCACCGCGAGGGGCGCGGCGGCGAGGGTGGCGTCGTCGAGACCGTGGGCCTCGTTGCCGAGGATCCAGGCGAGGCGCTCGGGCAGGTCGACGGTGAACAGCTCGGCCTCGGCATAGCCGCTGGTGGCGGCGGCGGTGATCCCCCGGGCGGCGAGGGCGGGCAGCAGCTCGTCGATCTCGGCGCCGGTGATCACGGGGAGGTGGAAGAGGCTGCCGACGGCGGCGCGCACCGCCTTCGGGGCGAAGGGATCGGCACTGGTGCGGGTGAGCAGCACCAGATCGGCGCCCGCGGCGTCGGCGGTGCGGATCAGGGTGCCGACGTTGCCGGGGTCGCGCACCTCGTGGAGGACGACGACGGTCAGGGAGCCGTCGGCCGGGAGCTCCTGCACGGCGTGGAGCGCGGCCGCGGGCTCGGCGGCGGGGAGGGTGCCGACGGCGACCACGCCCTGGGGGCTCGTGAGCAGGCCGGCGCCCGCGCGGCGGTCATCGCCCCCGGGACGCTCGGAGGCGTCGGCCGGGCCTGCGGCCTGGGCGGTTCCGTCGGCCTCGGGGGCGGAGCCCTCGCGGACCATGGCGCGCACGATCCGGTCGTCGACCGTGTGCAGCGGTACGCCCGCCTCGTGGGCGAGGTCGGTGAGCTCGGGATGGTCCGCGGCGGCCCGCTCGGTGACGAAGACGGAGCGGGCGAGGTCCGGGCGGTGGGCCAGCAGGGAACGGACCGACTGGGGTCCCTCGATGCGGAAGCGGGACTGCTTGCGACGTGCAGAGCGCCCGGCCAGTGCCGCCACCTTCCGCACCCGTTCGGAACGGGGGGAGGTGATCGGCGACTGATCCGGGCGCTCGCTCATCGCGGTCGACGCGGCGATCAGGCTGCCGGCGCGTTGACGTCCTTGGGCAGGGCGTTCTTCGCGACCTCGACCAGCGCAGCGAAGGCCGCGGCGTCGTTGACGGCCAGCTCGGCGAGCATGCGACGGTCCACCTCGACACCCGCGAGGCCGAGGCCCTGGATGAAGCGGTTGTAGGTCAGGCCGTTGGCGCGGGACGCCGCGTTGATGCGCTGGATCCACAGCTGGCGGAAGTCGCCCTTGCGCTTCTTGCGATCGCGGAAGTTGTAGGTCTGCGAGTGCAGCACCTGCTCCTTCGCCTTGCGGTACAGGCGCGAGCGCTGGCCGCGGTAGCCGCTGGCCTGCTCGAGGATCTCCCGACGCTTCTTCTGGGCGTTGACCGCCCGCTTCACGCGTGCCACGTGATACTCCTTCAGTCGTTCGTTCAGGGGCGCAGGAGCTCGGCTCCCGCGTGGGCGATCAGCGGCCCAGCAGCTTCTTCATGCGCTTGGTGTCGGCCTTGGCGACGGTGGTGTCGTTGCCGAGGCGGCGCTTGCGGGTGGAGGACTTGTGCTCGAGGAGGTGGCGCGCGTTGGCCTTCTCCCGCATGAGCTTGCCCGAGCCGGTCACGCGGATGCGCTTCTTGGTCCCCGAGTGGGTCTTGTTCTTCGGCATCTGCCTGTTCTCCTTTTACGTTCTCAGGACTGTGCGCCGGTGTCGTCCGGGGTCGCGGTCTCGGACTGCTCGTCCGTGCCGCGCGCCTCGGCCTTCTCGGCGTCGGTCTTGCGCTTGCGGGCCTCGGCCATGGCCTGGGCCTTCTTCTTGTGCGGCCCGAAGACCATCACCATGTTGCGGCCGTCCTGTCGCGGGTGCGACTCGACGAAGCCGAACTCGGCGACGTCCTCCGCCATGCGGTTCAGCAGACGCACGCCCATCTCGGGGCGGGACTGCTCGCGGCCGCGGAAGCGGATGATGACCTTGACCTTGTCGCCACCGGACAGGAACTTCTCGACGTTGCGGCGCTTGGTGTCGTAGTCGTGCGTGTCGATCTTCAGACCCATCCGGATTTCCTTCTGGACCGTGTTGGCCTGGTTCTTCCGGGCCTCACGAGCCTTCAGGTTGGCTTCGTACTTGTACTTGCCGTAATCCATGAGCCGCGCGACCGGCGGGTTCGCGCCGGGCGCGACCTCGACCAGGTCGAGATCGGCTTCCTGCGCGAGACGCAGGGCGTCCTCGACCCGGACCTCGCCGACCTGCTCGCCGGCAGGGCCGACCAGGAGGACCTTGGGGACCCTGATCTGACCGTTGATGCGCTGTTCGCTGATGGTGGCTCCTCACCTTGATGTCGCTCGAGACGACGAAGGGCCCCCGCAGAATCATGCGGAGGCCCCGAGGTGCGCGGCGCGGACGCCGATCGGGCACTGCTGCCCGAGAGCCGGGCGCTCGGCCCGACCTGCGATACTGACCCGGTGACCGTGGGCGGCGCCTAGGCTCCTGCCGGTCGTCACGAGGTGGGATGGGACTCCACTTGAGGAACGTGGCGAGGGTTTCGTCGTGTTCCGATCGATTATCCTACCAGGGAGAGCGGCCACGTCCAGGTGATGTGCGTCGCGCCGCAGGTGCACGGCGACGAGGAGTACTGGGTGGATCCGGACCGCGAGGCAGAGGCCCCGTCGACCCCCTCGACCCCACAGCCGTCTCCGACGTCTCCGGCCCCGCCGGCTGCGACGCCCCCGGCTGCGTCGTCCGCCGGGAGCCCGTCGGCCGGAAGTCCGTCGGCCGCTCCGTCGGCCGCGAGCCCGTCGGCCGAGCAGCCGCCCCGCATCGAGACCCCGCCCACCGGGATCCGCACCGGCACCGCACCGCGCGCCCTCCTCCGGCCCGTCCCCGAGGGGTTCCCCACCCCGCCGCCGCGCCCCGCGATCCCCAATCGCCGGCCGGCGCGGAGGGTGGAGCCCGAGGCTCCGACGCGCCGCCGCGGCCCGATCATCGCCTCGCTCGTCGTAGTCGCCGTGCTCGTGCTGGTGGTCGCGATCGGCGGCTCGGTCCTCGTGGTGCGCGCCCTGACCTCTCCGGACGCCGGATCCGCAGCGCCGACGCAGCCGTCCGCGGCACCGACCGACGGATCGGATGGATCCGACAGCTCGGCCGGCGCCACCGCGATCGGCGGCGTCGAGGTCGAGGTGCTCTCCACCGAGCGCGGCGTCGAGGCGGTGGGCGAGGGCAGCACCCGTCTCGCCGCCGAGGGTGAGTTCGTGATCGTCACCCTCGACGTCAGCAACGGCACCGACACGCCGGTGAGCCTCCGCGAGGCCGCGGACCTGGTCACCGAGGACGGCGAGGTGCATCCGCCGAGCCCCGAGGCGGGCCGGGTCCACCTCGCCGACAGCGAGCCCTGGGCGCTGCTGCCCGAGGGCGAGAGCGTCCAGGTCCACTACGTGTTCGACGTGCCGCAGGGCTCTGTCCCGGTCTCGCTCGAGCTCGACCTCCGCGATAACCCCGACGCGGGCACCGGCACGGTGCCCCTCGCGCCCTGAATCCCCGCACGCCCCACCCCGAGAAGGACCCATGACCGAGAACCAGACCCCCACCCCCGCCGAGCCCGACGAGAGCGCCGAGGCGCTGCGGGACATCTCGGAGGTCTCCGCGGTCGAGATCATCACCGCCGCCTGCGTGCACCTGATGAGCGCCTCCGCCGTGAAGGTGGGCCTCGCCGAGGACGAGGAGACCGCCCATCACCGGGACCTCTCCGAGGCCCGCAAGCTGATCACCGCCCTCGCGGGCCTGGTCACCGCGGCCGCCCCCGAGATCGGCAACGAGCACGCCCGCTCCCTGCGCGACGGGCTGCGTACCCTCCAGCTGGCCTTCGCCGAGGCGCTGCCCTTCCCCGACGAGCCGGGCGAGGCGCCCGGGGAGAAGTACACCGGCCGCGTCTCGTGACCTCGGCCGGGCCACCGACCGGTCTCAGCTGCCGAGCACGAGCTTCAGGGAGCTGATCCGCTCGGCGACGAGCTGCTCGGCGCCGAGCCGGGCCGAGAGGTCCGCTACCACGGCCCGCACCTGCTCCGCGGCGAGTCCCGGCAGCAGCCGCACGTGCAGGTCGACCTCGGCCCGCTCCCCCGCCTCGGCCCGCAGCCCCTCGACGGCGACGGTCTCGGCCGCGACCCGGTCCAGCACCGCCGCGAGCTCGGCATCGAGGTGCGGCGGCACCCAGGTGCGTCCTTGGGCGAGGGCCCAGAGGATCGACCGCGGCAGGAGCACCGGGCCGCCCTCCTCGGGCGTCGCCGCGGGATCGACGACCAGGGCGGTGCAGCCCTCCTGGACGGCGGCCTGCGCCGCCTGCGGTCCGACGACCGGGACCGGGCGGGCGTCCGGGCGCCAGTCCGACAGCGCCGCCACCGACGTGAAGAGGGGCAGCAGGCGGGTGCCGTCGGGCGCGGTGATCGAGACCATCGCCATGTCGGCTCCGTTGTCGCCGGTGAGGCCGTGGGCGGTGGTGCCCTCCTCCGTCGCGACGGCCATGATCGGCACCAGCACGCGGGTCTCGGCGAGCGCCGCGGCGAGCTGCGCCCGGTGCGGGTCCTCCCCCGCGGCGTGCGCGGCGAGGGCCTCCGCGACGCGCGGGTCGCGGGAACCGTCGTCCCCGGGGAAGGGGCTCACGCTGTAGTCGCGGCCCTTCCAGGGCACCCCCGCGGTGTCGGTCAGCGGGGACTTCTCCACGAAGTGCGCGGGCAGCTCGCGCTGCGGCCCGGAACCCTCCGCGGCGCCGTTCGTCACGGCCGGCCCGCGACGTCCAGCGCCTCGGGCATGGTGAAGGCGCCCGCGTACAGGGCCTTGCCGACGATCGCCCCTTCGACGCCCTGGGACACCAGCTCGCGCAGGGCGCGCAGGTCCTCGAGCGAGGAGATGCCGCCGGAGGCGACGACCTTCGCGTCGGTGCGGGAGCAGACCTCCGCGAGCAGCTCGATGTTCGGTCCGCGCAGGGTGCCGTCCTTGGTCACGTCGGTGACGACGTAGCGCTGGCAGCCGGCGTCGTCGAGGCGCTCGAGGGTCTCCCACAGGTCGCCGCCGTCACGGGTCCAGCCGCGGGCGGCGAGGGTCGTGCCGCGCACGTCGAGGCCGACGGCGATGCGGTCGCCGTGCTCGGCGAGGATCTCCGCGGTCCACTCGGGGTTCTCCAGGGCGGCGGTGCCGAGGTTCACGCGTCGGCAGCCGGTCGCGAGGGCGGCGGCGAGCGACTCGTCGTCCCGGATCCCGCCGGAGAGCTCGACGTCCATGTCCACGGCGGCGACGACGTCCGCGAGCAGCGCGGCGTTGCTGCCGCGCCCGAAGGCGGCATCGAGATCCACGAGATGCAGCCAGCGGGCGCCGCCCTCCTGGAAGGTGAGCGCGGCCTCGAGCGGGGCGCCGTAGGCGGTCTCGGAGCCGGCCTCGCCCTGCACCAGGCGCACGGCCTGGCCGCCCTGGACGTCGACGGCGGGCAGGAGCTCGAGCACGGGAGCGGTCATGGGGGTCCTCCTGGGACGGGTGGGGGCGGCGCGGGCGCCGGGACGGTGCGGGGTGCCGTAGGGCGGCGAGGAAAGGGCGGCTCAGCCGGCCTGGATTCGCCACCACGAGATGGCGAGGCAGACGACGCCGAGGACGGCCATCGCGACGATCTGCCACCACGGCCGCTTACTGCGATAGAACGACCAAGCGCCGCCGAGGATCATGCCCCCGGCGAAGAGCATGAGGAAGGCGAGGATCATGCCGCGTGCCCGTCGGTGCGGCGCGGCAGGGTCGCGAGCCAGTTGCGCAGCAGGCGCGCCCCGGCCTCCCCGGACTTCTCGGGGTGGAACTGGGTGGCGGACAGCGCCCCGTTCTCGACGGCTGCGACGAAGCGGTCGCCGCCGTGCTCCGCCCAGGTCACCTGCGGCGGAACCATCGGGCCGACGGGATCGAAGTCCCAGGTCCGGGCGGCATAGGAGTGGACGAAGTAGAAGCGCTCGGCCTCGACCCCGGCGAAGAGCCGGCTGCCCGCGGGGGGCTCGATGGTGTTCCACCCCATGTGGGGGACGATCTCGGCCTCGAGCCGGGTCACCTCGCCGGGCCACTGCGACAGACCGGTGGAGCGCTCTCCGTGCTCGGTGCCGGAGTCGAACATGATCTGCAGGCCGACGCAGATGCCGAGCACCGGCAGCCCGCCCGCGAGGCGCCGCTCGACGATCCGGTCGCCGCCGACCGCGCGGACCTGCGCGATGGTCTCGGCATAGGCGCCGACGCCGGGGACGACCAGTCCGTCGGCTCCGAGGGCGGCGGGGCGGTCGGCGGTCAGTTCTACGTCGGCGCCGGCGGCCTCGAGGGCGCGCACCACGGAGCGGACGTTTCCGGAGCCGTGGTCGAGGACGACGACGCGGGGTGCTCGGTCCGGTGCGGCGGCGGAGGTGTCGGCGCTCATCGGCGTCGCCCTCGGCCGCGGCGGCCCTCGCCGCCCTGTTCGCCGCCGGAGATGGCCTCGAGGGCCTCGGCGCGGCTCATCGCGACCGGGTCCGCGCCCTCGCCGAGGTCGGAGAGCTCGAGCGCGCCGAGCAGCAGCTGCTCGACGAGGTCGTCGACCGCGCCGAGCACGATCGCGGGCGAGACGTCCTCGCCGCGCTCCCCGTTGCGGTAGCGGGTCGCGGTCATGCGGTCGCCGCGGCGCCAGAACAGGACGATGCCGTTGCGCTGCAGGGCGCTCGAGGCGATCGCCGCGAGGTCGTGCGCGGCGGTCTCCTGCAGGGGGCCGACGGCGACGGCGCCGGTGGAGGCGTCGTGGGTGCGGGTGCCGGCGGGGATGTCGATGCCGTCGGTGCGGGCCTCGCGGCCGAGGCGGATCACGCCGGCGAGCGCGCGGGCGTCGGCGACGGTGGTCGCGACGACGGCGATCGCCGGGATCTGCTCCTCTTCGGCGGCGGGCTCGGCGGCGGGAGCGGCGCCCTCCGGGGCTGCGCCGAGGAGGTCCTCGACGGTCAGCTCGCCGTCCCCGAGGTCGAGGCCCTGGGTGAGCCGGGCGAACTCGGCGTCGACGTCCTCGGGATCGGGTCCGGGCCGGTCGGCGGTGCTCACAGGGCCCCCTTGGTCGAGGGCACGTCGAACACCCGGTCGTCGTACGCGCAGGCGGCGCGCAGCGCGCGGGCGAGCGCCTTGAACTGGGCCTCGACGATGTGGTGCGGGTCCCGGCCGGCGAGCACCCGCATGTGCAGGCAGATCGCCGCGTGCTGGGCGATCGACTCGAGCACGTGACGGGTCAGGGAGCCGGTGAAGTGGCCGCCGATGAGGTGCAGGGCCTGCGCCTCGCTCTCCCCCTCGTGCACGCAGTAGGGGCGGCCGGACAGGTCCACGACCGCCTGGGCGAGCGCCTCGTCGAGCGGGACCATCGCGTCGCCGAAGCGGGCGATGCCCTTCTTGTCGCCGAGGGCCTCGCGCAGGGCCTGGCCGAGCACGATCGCGGTGTCCTCGACGGTGTGGTGGGCGTCGATGTGGGTGTCGCCGGTCGCCGTCACCGTGAGGTCGAAGCGGGCGTGGGTGCCGAGCGCCGTGAGCATGTGGTCGAAGAAGGGCACCGTGGTGGACACGTCCACCTGGCCGGTGCCGTCGACGTCCAGGGTCACCTCGACGCTGGACTCGCGGGTGGCGCGGGTGATCGTCGCGGTGCGGCGGCGGGGGGTCTCGGTCATCGGGGGTCGGCCTCCTCGAGGGCGGTGCGGAAGGCGGCGTCGTCCTCCGGGGTGCCGATCGACACCCGCAGCCAGGGCTGGGGGCCGACCTCCCGGATGAGCACGCCGCGGTCGAGCAGGGACTGCCACACGGCGCGGCGGTCCGGGGCGCCGCGCAGCAGCGGCTGGAAGTACAGGAAGTTCGCGTCCGACGGGGCGACAACGTGGCCGCGCTCGCGCAGGTGCGTCTCGAGGGCGTCGCGGGTGGCGCGCAGGGCGGCGACCTGGGCGAGCAGCTCGCCCCGGTGGGCGAGGGCGGTGCGGGCGACGGCCTGGGTGACGGCGGAGAGGTGGTAGGGCAGGCGCACGATCCGCAGGGAGTCGACGATCTCCGGGTCGGCGACCAGGTAGCCGAGGCGGCCGCCGGCGAGCGCGAAGGCCTTCGACATGGTGCGCGTGACCACGAGGTGACCGAACTCGGGCAGCAGCTCGAGGGCGCTGGGGACGCCGTCGCGGCGGAACTCGCCGTACGCCTCGTCGACCACCAGCAGTCCCCCGGTCTCCGCGAGCGCCGTGGCGGCGGCGCGGATCACGGCGGGCTCGAGCGCCGTGCCGGTGGGATTGTTGGGGCTGGTGAGCACCAGCACGTCCGGGCGGTGCGCGGCGATCGCGGCGGTGACGGCCTCGACGGTCAGCGCGAAGTCGGGGGCTTCGCCGCGGGGCACGGCGACCCAGCGGGTGAAGGTGTCGCGCGCGTACTCCGGGTACATGGAGTAGTGCGGGGAGAAACCGAGAGCGGTGCGGCCCGGGCCGCCGTAGGCCAGCAGCAGCTGGTGCATGACCTCGTTGGAGCCGTTCGCAGCCCAGATCGCCTCGACCGGGGGCGCGGGGATCCCGGCCTCCTCCGCGAGATAGGCGGCGAGGTCGGCGCGCAGCGCGGTGAACTCGCGGTCCGGGTAGCGGTGCAGCGTCGAGGCGGCCTCGGCGACGGCGCGGCCGATCGCCGCGGCGAGCGCCGGGGAGGGCCCGTAGGGGTTCTCGTTGACGTTGAGCAGATGGGGCACGTCGATCTGGGGGGCGCCGTAGGGCTCCTCGTCGCGGAGGTCGTCGCGGCGGGCGGGGATCCGACGCGCCGCGGCGGGTGACACAGTGGTCTTCTCGGAGGTCTCGACGGGCATGGGGTCCATCGTAGAGGTCGCCCCGCGGCGGAGGCCCGGGCGTCCACCTCGTCCCGGGCGTGATGCGGTGCGGGCCACAGCGGGGGCCCGGGTGCGGGCCGCCCCCGGGGCGCGCCGACGCCGACGACTCGCGCGGGTAGCGCTCCGAGGAAGCGAATATGTGGCTCGAACACATACCGCCGACCCGAGAGACCGCTTGACGGCCGTGCGACGACGTGCCCTTATCGAGAGCATCAACTGCACGCCACTCAAAGCGGAGCCGGGTATGCAGAACAACAGAATCGCGATCACCAGCATCGTCGCACTCGCACTGACGCTTTCACTCGGGATAACCGTCAAGAACGCCGCAGACCCCCAGGGAATACCACCCACCTGCAGCTTTGCCGCGCCAACGGAGGGAGAATCCCAGGACCCTCCACTTCTAGCGTGAGCTTAGTCGGGGATGAAGATCGACTCCGGCGCCATGGGAAAGACAACGACGGTCACCTCCCACGCGGCGGGCAAGATCAACAGTCGGAACATTTCCGTCGAACAGGCGCTTAAATCAGGTCGAATCCATCGACAGCACAATGGTCATACATACATCCGATACGGAAAGTGTGAGATACTGGACGTTACCGGTTCAGGTGATATAAGGACGGCCGTTATTCGATAACAGAGGTCTCGTCATGAGCGCACATCAGCCCTTCATCCTCGGAGAGTACGTCGTCGACACGGGCGATCCACGCACAGATTCGACCGCGCCTCAATCACAGGTCGACCTCGAAGGCTCGGGCGTGATCTATTCCCGGGTCAGGGTCCCCAGGCCCGAGGCCTCCGAGACCGCCGTGACCTTCATGGGTACCGAGCTGTGGTGGATCGAGCCGGAGATCGACGCTGGTCATCACCTCGTCCTCTTGACCCTGATGAGCCCCTCTTGGTACGTCGGCAGAGGTCGAGTGAAGGCCCATCTGGAACGCCTCGACACCGCGGAAAAGGACAGCGGACGTCTCACCGGAGAACGGTGGCGGGTGCACATCGACTACTCGTCGCTCGAGGGCCCGCCGTCACGTCCGAAGGAAATGGTCGACCTCCCCCGCCCAGGAGGGGCACATCGGAGAACGGCATCGTCGAAGTCGACATTGATTACGGCGACGACCATCAGGTGCTCGGATTCGACCTGATGATCGCCCCTCCCACGGGTTATCGCGATATCCCCTGATCGACTTACCGACCGCATGAGGTGGCCTGCGGAGCATCCACCACCCCGGAACCCATGCCCGCGGAGGAGAGCCCCGTCCGCACAGGGATGGGCTCCACTCCCGCCCGTCACCCCGTCCAGGGCGCGATGCGGTGCGGGCCACAGCGGGGGCCCGCACCACGGGAACCTCACGGGGCGCGCCGTTACGCTGGAGCGATGTTCCGCTCCTTCGGCGCCCTCGTCGGCGATCTCCTGGCCGTGCTGCTGTTCGTCGCGATCGGGCTGATCCAACACGGCACCTCCCTCACGACGGAGAGCATCGCCCTCGTCGGCTGGCCCTTCGCCCTCGGCGCCCTGCTCGGACACCTGGCGATCCGCTCCTGGCGAGCCCCGTTCCGGCTCTGGCCGCACGGCGTGTTCATCTGGGCGATCACGATCGCCGCGGCGATGGCCGTGCGCACCCTCTTCCAGGCGGGCACCGAGGTGTCCTTCGTGATCGTCACGGCTGTGACCCTGGGCGTGCTCATGCTGGGTTGGCGGGGCCTCGCCCTGTTCCTCACGCGCGGTGAGCGCGCCGCGGCCGTGCCCGCGGCAGCGGCCGTGTCGGCGGCCCAGACCGGCTCAGCGTCCCCGGCCTCCCCCGCCCCGGCCGACGAGCCGGAGGCCGAGGCGGGCCCGTCGGCCGAGGACGGGACCGCGGACGACGACCATTCCGACGAGGCCTCGCCCGCCGGCACCGACGCGCCGGCGACCGCGGCCGAGAAGCGCTGAGGCTCCCCGGCCGCTGCCGGGTCACTCGCCGGCCGCGAAGCGCTCCTGCCCGATGACCGGGCGCAGCGACTGCTCGACCTCGCTGGTCGCGAACCAGCGATGCAGCGCCCCGTCGAGGAGGACGTTGCCGAGGGCGCCCATGATCATCGACTGATCGAGGGACAGGTGCCTCTCGGCGCGCACGCCCGTGCCGATGGCGACGGCGTCGTGGAAGCCGCCGGGGCCGTAGGCGCCGAGCTCCGACTCGATCTGGGACAGGTTCTCGATCGCGGCCTCGCGCTCGTACTGCATCGCGAGGAAGGCGGCGTGCGGGGTGATGACCCCGTCGAGGCCCTGCGGGTACTCCTGCCCCGCGACCCAGTCGGTGCCCGCGGCGTCGGAGAAGTACCCGGTGGGGTTCAGGCCCAGCGCGTCGACGCCGTACTCGCGGTACCCGGCGTGCGGGTCCGAGCTCGGCGAGAAGCCCCAGTACCCGTAGCCCGCCTCGTCGAGGCCGTGCTCGCGCTGGGCGCGCACGTGCAGCGGATGGTTCACACCCCAGCTGTCCGGGGCCCACTCCGCCTCGGGGACGAACAGGTCCGGCATCAGCTCCTCGAACATCGAGCCGCCCCAGCCGGGCACGACCCGGAACCCGCGGTACTCGTGGGCGCCCTCGAAGACCTCCACGCCCTCGTAGGTCGCCCACTCCCCCACGGGCGCCATCTCGGGCCAGTCCCAGTCCGGCGGGAAGGTGCGGAAGGTGGTGAAGTACGCGCCGGCCGGGAACTGCCCGGTCATGATCCCGAGATAGGTGACCATGCGCGCCTCGGACACGGCCGTGTCGTAGTGGTGGGTCGCGTGGTACCAGACCTCCGGTCCGCCCACGCCGTTCCACGGCACGGCCCGGACCACGCCCTCGCGGGAGGGGTCCTCGAGCCAGAAGCCGCCGACGACCTGGCCGGGCTGGGCGGCGACCTCCCGGTCCCAGAACACGTCCCAGCGCATCGCGTCGAAGAGAGCGCGGGCGATGCGGGCATTGGAGGGGTCCGCCTCGGCGACGAGGTGGAGGGCCGCGCCGAGCCAGCCCATGTCCACGCTCGAGACGAAGGGGACGACCACGTCGCCCGAGCCGGGCCAGCTGCGCAGGATGCTGCCGTCCGCCTCGTCGTACCAGTTGACGTACATGCCGGAGGGCTCGTGGCGCTCCATGCGCTGCAGGGTCTTCAGAGTGCGGGCGATCCGCCGACGGGACTCGCCGGGCGTGATCAGCCCCAGCTCGCGGGCCACCAGCGTCGACCACAGCAGTCCGCCGATGTTCGTCGGCGAGGTGTACCCGGAGCGGGTCTGGAGGTCCGCGCCGATGTTGTCCGCGGCGAGGCCGGTGTCGGGGTGGGTCATCGCGTCGAGCGAGCGCCAGGTGTCCGCCGCCCAGCGGCGCAGCAGCGCATCCGGCCCGTCGGACCCTCCGGCGCCGCCGCCGCGCCCGGAGGGGGCGGGGCCCGCGGCGTCGGCCGAGGCGGTGCCGGCGGCGGCGACCGCGGCACCCGCGACCCCCGCGCCGAGCAGCGGCACCATGCCGAGCACGTCCCGGCGGGTGCGGCCCTGCGCTCCGGTGCAGGGGCGGCGGTGCGGAGCGACGTCGCGGGCGGTGGGCTGGGGTCGGGTGTGGGATCGAGCGTGCATGGGGACTCCTTCGTCGTGCGCGCTGAAGCTGCGGATCAGGGGGTCACTTGATACCGGTGGTCGCGATGCCCTGGATGAAGTGTCGCTGGAAGATCACGAAGACCACGAGGATCGGCAGCACGATGAGCGAGGCTCCCGCGAGCAGCAGTCCGTAGTCGGTCTCGTTCTGGCCGGTCGAGATCAGGGCGAGGGCCACCGGGAGGGTGTAGGTGCTCTCCGAGGAGGAGACCACCAGGGGCCACAGGAAGTTGTTCCAGGAGCCCAGGAACGTGAGGATGCCGAGGGTCGCGAAGGCGGGCCCCGCGAGCGGCATGAAGATGCGGAAGAAGATCGCGACCTCGCCGACGCCGTCCAGACGACCGGCCTCGAGGAGCTCGCGGGGGATGCCCAGGAAGAACTGACGCATGAGGAACACGCTGAAGGGCTGCACCAGGAAGGGCAGGATCAGCGCGGGGATCGTGTTGGCGAGCCCCATGTTCACCACGAGCACGTACTGGGGGATGAAGGTGACCAGCCCGGGGATCATCAGGCAGGCGAGGACCACTCCGAAGAGGATCCGCTTGCCCGGGAAGCGCAGGTGCGCCAGGGCGTAGCCGAACATCGAGCTGAGCACCAGGTTGCCGACGGTGACGACCACCGCCACCACCGCCGAGTTCGAGAAGTAGCGGCCGAAGGGCCGTTCGAACAGGCGGCGGAAGTTGTCGAGGGTGGGCTGCTCGGGCAGCCAGGTGGGCGGCACCCGGAGCAGCTCCCCCTGGGTCTTCAGGCTGCCCAGCACCATCCACAGGAAGGGGGTGATGACCAGCAGCAGGAAGACGGTGAGGACGATGTAGGTCAGGACGGGACGGCGGCGCTCGAGCATCACTTCTCCCTCATCAGACGGAACTGCACGAGGGTGACCACGCCGATGACCAGGAAGGTCAGGTAGGCCATGGCGCCGGCGACCCCGTAGTTGCCGAAGCCGAACTGCTCGTAGGTGTACATGGAGGCGGAGACGGTGGAGTTCAGCGGGCCGCCGCCGGTCATCACGAAAGGCTCCTCGAAGAACTGCAGGTAGCCGATCGACGTGGTCACCAGGACGAAGAGCATCGTCGGCCGGATCGAGGGGAGGGTGATGTTCAGGAAGCGCTGCCAGGCGCCCGCGCCGTCCAGCGCGGCCGCCTCGTGGAGCTGGCGGTCCACCGCCTGCAGGCCCGCGAGGAAGATGACCATCGAGGTGCCGAAGTTGCGCCACACGGCCATCACCACGAGGGAGAGCAGGGCGGTGCGCTGATCGCCGAGCCAGTGCGGCCCGTCGATGCCGACCCAGCCGAGCACCGTGTTCACCAGACCCGTGTCCGGCTGGAGCAGGAAGCGCCAGACCACGGCGACCGCGACGATCGAGGTGATGACGGGGGTGTAGAAGCCGACGCGGAAGACCGCGCGCAGCTTCCCCACCCCGCGGTCCAGGGCGATCGCCGCGGCGAGGCCCGCGATGATCGTCAGCGGCACACCGAGGAGCACGAACACCGCCGTGTTCGCCGCGGCCCGCCGGAAGACGGGGTCGGCGAAGGCCGTCGCGTAGTTCTCCAGCCCCACGAACTCGACCGCGAAGGGCGAGCGGATGTCGGTGATCCGCATGTCGGTGAACGACATGATCATCGACTGGAGCACCGGCCAGGCGGTGAAGGTGAGGAAGAGGATCACGAAGGGCAGGGCCAGCAGGAGGCCCGCGCGGGCCTCGGCCCCGCCGCGACGGGAGCGGCGGGACCGGCGCGGGGCGTCCGTCCGGCCGACGGCGGTGCTCGTGCTCATCTCAGGCCCCTGTGCCGATGCCCTGGGCGTCGGACTGGGTGGCGGCCAGCGCCTCCGCCGGGGCGAGGTCGTTCTTGCAGACCTCCTCGACCTGCGCGTCGAACTTCGCGGCGACCTGCTCCCAGGTGGCGATGACCGGCGGGGCGAGGGCGGTGTCGAGCTGGGTGCGGAAGGCCTCGAACTTCTCGTTCGAGGAGACCGACTCGTCCTCCCAGGCGGTCTTCTGCGCGGGCAGGTCGGTGGAGATCGAGAACCACTGCACCTGCACTTCGGGCCTGGAGAGGTACTCCACGAGCTTCCAGGCCGCGTCGCGGTTCTCCGTGCCCTGGAAGACACCGAGGTTGGCGCCGCCGAGGAAGGAGGAGCTGGTCTCCTTGGTGGGCATCACGAAGACGCCGTACTTGTCGGCGAAGCCCTCGCCGCCCACCGCCTCGACCGCGCTCATCATCCACGGGCCGGAGATGAACATCGGCACCGCGCCGGAGACGAAGTCCTGCTCGGTGACGCCGTCGGCGGGTGCGGGGTTGGCGAGCCCGTCGGTGAAGTAGGACTGGTAGTACGCCAGCGCCTCCTCGTTCGGGGCGGACTCGAAGGTGAACTCACCGCCGGCCTCGTCGACGACGCCGCCGCCGTTGGACCACATCAGCGGCAGCACGGCCTGCCAGGACCCCTGGCCGCCGGGTTGGAGGGAGATGCCCCAGGTGGCGTCGGCCTTCTCCTGGAAGGCCGCGGCGAGGGCGACGAGCCCGTCCCAGTCGGTGGGCGGCTCGGTGATCCCGGCCTGCTCGGCGAGGTCCTTGCGGTAGTAGACGAGGCGGGTCTCGACGTACCACGGCACGCCGTAGACGGTGTCGTCGACGGTCACGGAACCCAGGGCGCCCTCGAAGTAGTCGTCGGTGGCGATCGACTCCGGGGTGGGCTCGAGCGCCGAGAGGCCGACGAACTCGGCCATCCAGGTGGAGCCGACCTGTGCGACGTCGGGGGCGGTGCCCGCGGCGATCGCGGAGGTGAACTTGTCATGGGCGCTGTCCCAGGGGACCGGGGTCACCTCGACGGTGACGTCGGGGTTCTCCTCCTGGAAGCCGGTGAGCAGCTCGGGCAGCTTCTCGCCCTCGGCGCCCATGGCCCAGACGGTGAGGCTGCCGGTGGCGGGGCCTTCGGCGATCGGCTCGGCGGGCTCGGCCGCGGAGCCGCCGCCCTCGTCGGGGCGGCCGCAGCTCGCGGCGAGGGTCGCGGTGGCGGCGAGGCCGAGGCCGGTGAAGGCCCGGCGGGTGAGGCGGTGCATGGAGACTCCTTCGTCCGGTTCGTCCGGAGACGCGCCCGGAACAGGTCCGGGCGGTGAGGGCGCCTCGTGATGGAAGCGCTTACATCGAGGCATGACGGTAGCGCAGGCGCGCAGGGAGCACAACTCCCGGTCGGTCACCAGAGGTGTTCCCGGCGGGTCACCGGGGCGGCGACGTGCCGCAGGGCGGGCCGTCGGGCCGGCCGTCGGGTCAGCGGGGGTCAGGGCGCTGCGCCGTGGTCCACTCCTGCAACCGCGGGGACTGCAGCAGGGCGAGGGTCAGCGCGACCCCGGTGGCCCACAGCGCCGGACCGGTCCAGCGCACCACCTCGGGTCCTCCCCGGCGGCCCACAGCGTCACGATCATGGCCCCGATGACGCAGCAGACCAGCAGCTGGGCCAGTCACCACCCCGCGCTCGAGCTGGGTGACGCGCAGCTCGGTCCGCGCGACCCGCCGACGCAGCTCCATCATCTCCTCGGCGCGGGCCCGGGAGTCCGCGCTCACCTCACCGCTGCCGGACCGCTCGTCCATGAGGCCCTCCCCCGGGCGGACGCGCCGCCCTCAGCGCTCGAAGCGGATGTCGATCGCGCGGCCGTGGGCGGGCAGGCCCTCCGCGGCGGCGAGCGTGGTGGCGGCCTGTCGAGCACTCTGCAGCGCCGCCTCGTCGTAGTGGACCACATGGATGCCGCGCAGGAAGGTCTGCACGCCGAGTCCGCCGGTGAAGCGCGCGGTGCCGCCGGTGGGCAGCACGTGGTTGGAGCCGGCCGCATAGTCGCCGAGGCTCACGGGACTGTGCGCGCCGACGAAGACGGCCCCCGCGTTGGTGACCCGCGCGGCGACCGCAGCGGCATCCGCCGTAAGGATCTCGAGGTGCTCGGCCCCGTAGGCGTCGACGACCGCGAGGCCCTGCTCGAGATCGGCGACCAGCACCGCCCCGCTCTGCGGTCCGGACAGCGACTCCTCGATCCGCTCGCGGTGCAGCGCCTCGGGCACCTGCCGCGCGAGCTCCCCCTCGACGGCCGCGACGAGCTCGGGCGAGTCGGTGACCAGGACGCTCGCGGCGAGCGGATCGTGCTCCGCCTGGGAGACGAGGTCCGCGGCGACATAGCGCGGATCCGCGCTGGCATCGGCCAGGATCGCGATCTCGGTGGGGCCGGCCTCCGCGTCGATCCCGACCCGGCCGCGCACGAGCCGCTTCGCGGCGGCGACGTACACGTTGCCGGGGCCGGTCACGAGGTC
Source organism: Brachybacterium sp. B718/18 (assembly GCF_055454375.1). Lineage (NCBI taxonomy): Bacteria > Bacillati > Actinomycetota > Actinomycetes > Micrococcales > Dermabacteraceae > Brachybacterium > Brachybacterium sp. B718/18. The sequence continues at coordinate 37,491 of NZ_JBVDDO010000003.1, forward strand.
CACGGGCTCGAGACCCGCCCCGTCGCCGAGATCGTCCGCCCCGTGGGCGAGCAGGGCGATCGCCTGGGCGCCGCCCGCGGCGATCACCTCGGTGACCCCGAGCAGGGCGCAGGCGGCGAGGATCGTCGGGTGCGGCAGCCCGCCGAACTCCTTCTGCGGCGGCGAGGAGAGGACGATCTCCCCCACCCCGGCGACCTGCGCGGGGACCACGTTCATGACCACGGAGCTGGGCAGCACGGCACGCCCACCGGGGACGTAGAGGCCGACACGGCGCACGGGCACCCACCGCTGGGTGACGGTGCCGCCGGGGACCACCTCGACGCGCTCCTCGGGACGCACCTGGGCGCCGTCCACCGCGCGCACCCGCGCGATGGACTGCTCGAGGGCGGTGCGGATCGCCGGGTCCAGCTCGGCGAGCGCCCGGGAGATCGCCACGGCGGGCACCCGCAGGTGCTCGGGCCGGATCCCGTCGAAGCGCTCCGAGGCGTCGAGCACCGCCGCGGCACCGCGGGCGGCGACGTCCTCGACGACCGGTCGCACGGCCGCGCTCGCCGCCTCGACGTCGAGCTCGGCGCGGGGCAGGGCGGCGATCAGCTCGGCCGGGCCCAGAGGATGCGCCCGCAGGTCGGTGACGGCGAGGCGGGTCGGGCGATCATGGGGGGCGCTGCTCTCGGACATGACGAGGAGTCTAGGCGGCCGCGACCCACGGGGCCCGGCGGGTCCGGCGCGGCTCCTCCGTCTCGCGGCACGACCCGACTACGGTTCTCTTCGTGCTCACCGCCTTCCTCCTCACCCTCGTCGCGGGCGGTGCCACCGCCATCGGCGCAGCCCTCGGCGTCCTCGGCCGCGGGACCAGCCCGAAGGCCCTGGCAGGAGGCCTGGGGCTCTCCGCGGGCGTCATGCTCTACGTCTCCTTCGTCGAGCTCCTGCCGCAGGGCGCCCAGGTGCTCTCGGGCGGAGACGCGATCACCGCGCGCGGCACCCTGATCGCGACCGTCTCCTTCTTCGTCGGCATCGCGCTGATCGCGGTCCTCGACCGCCTGGTCCCCGAGGCCGTGAGCCCCCATGAGTTCTCCGGCCGCATGGCGGGCTCCCACGGGCATACCGAGGTGCGGGCCCCGGACGAGCGCGCGGCCGACCTCGCCCTGCGCGCCCGCCTGCTGCGCACCGGGACGGTGACCGCGCTGGCCCTCGCGCTCCACAACGTGCCCGAGGGATTCGCGACCTTCGTCGCCGCCCTGCAGGCGCCCGAGATCGCGATCCCCGTGGTCGCTGCGATCGCCCTGCACAACATCCCCGAGGGCCTTGCGGTCGCCGTGCCCGTCCGCCGGGCGACGGGGTCCCGCGCGAAGGCGTTCTGGCTCGCGACCCTCTCGGGGATCGCGGAGCCCGTCGGCGCCCTCGTCGGCTTCCTGCTGCTCGCCCCGTTCCTGAGCGGCGGAGCGATGGGCGCGATCCTCGCCGGGGTGGCCGGGGTGATGGTCTTCGTGTCGCTCGACGAGCTGCTGCCCGCCGCGGAGGAGACCGGCGAGCACCACACCGTGATCTACTCGTTGATCGTCGGCATGGCCGTGATGGCGGCGACGCTGCTGGTGCTGTGAAGGGCATAGGTCCAGTGGGACCGGTGGGTCCGGGGTGGGACCCGATCGAGGGGATGAGGGGGATCATGGACGGGATGAACAGCGAGACGATGCCGCGGCGCGCCGTTCGGGGTGCCCGGTCGCTGCGCGCCGCCCTGGGCGCGCTCGCCCTCGTCCTGTCCCTCGGGGCCTGCGATCTGCTCGGCGACTCCCGCTCCCCCGAGGAGTCGGAGACCACCGCCGCCGCGTCCCCGATGGACCCCGCGGAGATCGCCGAGTCCGCCGGCACCGCGGCGGATCCGGCCTGGCTGTGCGATCCGGGCGGGGACCACGACGCCCCCGCGGTCCCGGACGACGCCGCCTCGGATCCGGGCACCGCGACCGTCGGGACCCTGACCCCGCAGTCCGTCACGGCCGAGGGCTCCGAGGTGACGATCTCCGGGCCGCTCTCCCTCCCGGACGGGACGGAGCACACGGGCTTCGTCCCCGAGGCGGTCATCGTCCCCGCCGATCCGCAGCAGCGGGGAGCCGCCGCGGCCGGCTGGGCGGAGGTCCTCGCGGGACGGCCCGCGGCGGACTCCCCCACCCCGCCGATCGTCGTGCGCGAGCGGGTCGAGGTCCCCGCCGACGGGCCCGCCCCGTCGGCGGCGACCGCCCATCTGACCCTCGGCACCTGCGACGACTCCCCGCTCCCCGACGGTGCCTATGTGCTCCGCCTGCTCGCCGCGGACGGCACCTGGGCGGCCGACGGCGACGTGCTGCTGGACGTGGTCGGGGGCACGGCCCGCGCCGTGCCGGGCGCGGTCACCGCTCCCGACGGGGAGGTCCCGGTGAACCTCTCCGGGCTCACGTGCCGCGCCGCTCCGGCCACCGAGGGCGACGGCGACGGGCTGACGCTCGCGGTCGCCGATCCCGTGACGACCCTTCCGGCGCAACCCGGGGAGGACGGCAGGGCCCGCGGAGTGAGCGCCAGCGTCACGGTCACCGCGGCGGAACCCGGGAGCCGCACGCTGCTGCAGGGGATCGTGCTCCTCGAGCCGTCCACGGGCACGATCGTGGCCGGGGCCCGCAACGCAGACCGTCTGCCGCTGCAGTGGATCGGCCCCGAGGGCGTCACCCGCACGGAGACCACGTGGACCACCACGGAGACCTGCACGCGCGGCACACTCGGCGTCGGCGAGCTCCACGCGAGAGCCTTCGCGGTCACCGTCGACGCAGACGGCGCGACCCACGTGCTGCTCTCCGATCCCTGGACCGTGACCGTCACCGAGGGCGACGGCTCCTGACCCCGGGCCGCATACGGGCACGTTCCGCGGGCGGTGGCCGTCCCGTACCGTGGAGGCGTCCGGATCGACCCGCGAGCTCCGCCGCCCGGGACGATGAGTCTTGACGTCAAGATAGTCTGGACCGCACGACACATGCCGCACCGACCGAGGGAGCCCCGCGACACCATGGCGCGCATCATCTACACCCACACCGACGAGGCGCCGATGCTGGCGACCGCCTCGTTCCTGCCGATCCTCGAGGCGTTCTCCACGACCGCCGGGATCGACGTCACCACCCGGGACATCTCCCTGGCCGGCCGCATCGTCGCGGCCTTCTCCGACCTCCTGCCCGAGGCGCAGCGCGAGGCCGACGCCCTCGCCGAGCTGGGCGAGCTGGCGAAGACCCCCGAGGCCAACATCATCAAGCTCCCCAACATCTCCGCCTCGGTGCCGCAGCTGCAGGCCGCGATCGCCGAGCTGCAGGGCCAGGGCATCGCGCTGCCGGACTACCCCGAGAACCCCGAGACCGACGCGGAGAAGGACGCCCGCGCCCGGTACGACTCCGTCAAGGGCTCGGCCGTGAACCCCGTCCTGCGCGAGGGCAACTCCGATCGCCGCGCCCCCGAGGCGGTCAAGAGCTTCGCCCGCAAGCACCCCCACCGGATGGGCGCCTGGAGCAGCGACTCGAAGACCTCCGTGGCGACCATGGGTGCCGACGACTTCCGCGCCAACGAGCAGTCCGTCGTGATGGACTCCGCGGACACCCTCTCCATCGTGCACGTCTCCGCCGACGGTGCCGAGACCGTGCTGAAGGCCGCGATCCCCGTCCTCGAGGGCGAGGTCGTCGACTCCACCGTGATGCGCGTGGCCGCGCTCGAGACCTTCCTGCGCGCGCAGATCGCCGCCGCCAAGGAGCAGGGCGTCCTCTTCTCGCTGCACCTCAAGGCCACGATGATGAAGGTCTCCGACCCGATCCTCTTCGGCCACGCGGTCCGGGCCTTCTTCCCGACCCTCTTCACCCAGTACGGCGACGCGCTCGCCGCGGCCGGCCTGTCCCCCAACAACGGGCTCGGCGGCCTCCTCGCCGGGATCGACGAGCTCGAGGAGTCCGTGCGCGAGGGCGCCCGCGCCGCCATCGAGAAGGACCTCGCCGACGGCCCCGACCTCGCGATGGTCAACTCCGCCAAGGGCATCACGAACCTCCACGTCCCCTCCGACGTCATCATCGACGCCTCGATGCCCGCGATGATCCGCACCTCGGGCCACATGTGGAACAAGGACGACGCCGAGCAGGACACCCTCGCGGTGATCCCCGACTCCTCCTACGCCGGCGTCTACGCCGCGACCATCGAGGACTGCCAGCAGAACGGCGCCTTCGACCCCACCACCATGGGCACCGTCCCGAACGTGGGCCTGATGGCGCAGAAGGCCGAGGAGTACGGCTCGCACGACAAGACCTTCGAGATCGCAGCCGACGGCCGCGTCGAGGTGCGCGACGGCTCCGGCGCCGCACTCATGACCCACGAGGTCTCCGCCGGGGACGTCTTCCGCGCCTGCCAGGCCAAGGACGCCCCGATCCGCGACTGGGTGCAGCTGGCCGTGCGCCGCTCCCGCATCTCCGGGATGCCCGCCGTGTTCTGGCTCGACGAGTCCCGCGCCCACGACCGCAACCTCATCGCGAAGGTCGAGCAGTACCTCGCCGAGGGCGTGGACGGCGAGAGCACCGAGGGCCTGGACCTGCGGATCCTCTCCCCGATCGAGGCGACCAAGCACACCCTCGCCCGCGTCCGAGCCGGCGAGGACACCATCTCGGTGACCGGCAACGTGCTGCGCGACTACCTCACCGACCTCTTCCCGATCATGGAGCTCGGCACGAGCGCCAAGATGCTCTCCGTGGTCCCGCTGATGAACGGCGGCGGCCTCTTCGAGACCGGCGCCGGCGGCTCCGCGCCCAAGCACGTCCAGCAGCTCGTCGAGGAGGACTACCTGCGCTGGGACTCCCTCGGCGAGTTCCTCGCGCTCGCCGAGTCCCTGCGCCACCTCTCGCGCACCGCGGACAACCCCCGCGCCGCCGTGCTGGCCGACGCCCTGGACCGCGCGACCGCGACCCTGCTCGACGAGGGCAAGTCGCCGCAGCGCAAGCTCGGCTCGATCGACAACCGCGGCAGCCACTTCTACCTCGCCCTCTACTGGGCTCAGGAGCTGGCGAAGCAGACCTCCGACGCGGAGCTGGCCACCGCCTTCGGGCCGATCGCTGCCCAGCTCACCGAGGGCGAGTCGACCATCGCCGCGGAGCTGCTCGCGGTGCAGGGCAAGCCCGCGGACATCGGCGGGTACTACCGCCCGGACCCGGCGAAGACGGCGGCGGTCATGCGCCCGTCGGCGACCTTCAACCGCATCCTCGAGGAGATCGCCACGGCCCTGTGAGGCCCGGCCCCTCCTCCTGAGGACCCGCGTCCGGCAGCCCCGGACGCGGGTCCTCCTGCTCCCGGGCGGGGACCCGCCCCCGACCCCTGCCCACCCCTCCCGAGGACTCCCCGTGCCCGTCATCCCCTCCCCCGTCGACGGCATCCACCTGCGCTACGACGTCTCCGGCGACGGCCCCGCGCTCGTGCTCCTGCACGGCTCGGTGCTCTCCCGCGCGATCTGGCGCGGCCTCGGCTATCTCGCGCCGCTCGCCGCTGAGCACACCGTGATCCGCGTGGACCTGCGCGGTCACGGCGGCTCGGGCACCCCGCACGAGTCCTCGGCATACACCCAGGCGGCCTTCGTCGCCGATCTCCTCGCGGTGCTCGACGCCGAGGGCCACGCCCGCGCGGCGCTGCTCGGCTACTCGCTCGGGGCGCGGGTGGCGCTCAGCTGCGCCCTCGAGCATCCGGGGCGCATCACCCGCCTGGTGAGCCTCGGCGGCTCGGCCTCCGCCCAGCTGGGAGCGGTGGACGCCGTCTTCTTCCCCGGCGTGATCGACGCCGTCCGCGAGGACGGCATGGAGGCCTTCTGCGCGGGGCAGGGTCTCGGCCCGGACGTCGCCTCCCGCCGGGCCCGCGCGACCCGCACCGCCTTCCTCGCGGCCGATCCCCGGGCGGTCGCCGCCCTCCTCGCCGCCACCGACGCGACCGACGGGGTGCCCGACGAGGCCCTCGCCGCCTGCACCGTGCCCGCGCTGTGGATGGCCGGGAGCGAAGATCATCCGCGGCACGAGCAGTCCCGCCGGGCCGCCGCGCTGATGCCGGATGCCGAGTTCGTGGAGCTGCAAGGCCGGGACCACGGCGGCACGCTGTTCCCGCCGGAGCCCGTGCTCGACCAGGTGCTGCCGTTCCTGCGCTAGAGCACCTGGCGGATCAGGGCCACGAGCGCGACCACGACGATGATCCCGCGCAGCACCCCCTCGGGCAGCCGCTTGGCCAGGTGCGCCCCGAAGTAGCCGCCCAGCAGGGCGCCGACGGCGATCGCGGCCGTGGCGATCCAGACGATCTCGACCCCGAGCACCACGTGGGCGATGAGGTACACCGTCGCCGCGGCGGCGTTGACCACCAGGCTCGCGAGGTTCTTGACGTGGTTGACCTGCCCCATGGGCTTGCCGGTGAGGGCGCCGAGCACGCCGAGGTAGAGGATGCCCTGGGCGGCGGTGAAGTAGCCGCCGTAGATCGAGGCGCCGCCCATCGCGGCGAGCAGCGCCGGGGAGCGGTACGGGCTCGCCGGCGAGGACGGGGCGCCGCCCGCACTCGCGCCGTCCGCCGTCGGGCCGGCGGCCGCCGCGCGCCGCTCGCGCCGCGCGGTGATCGCCCGGGTGATGCGCTTCTGGAAGACCACCATGAGCAGGGCGACGACGATCAGGATCGGCACCACCACGTCGAGCGCGTCGGACGGCGAGAGCAGCAGCAGCACCGCACCCGCCGAGGCCAGCACCGTGGTGGTGCCGATGAGGGGCAGCAGGTCGCGGCCCTCAGCGGCGATCTCCCGCCGGTAGCCGGTGACAGAGCCGATCGTGGAGAAGAGGATGCCGATCGTGTTGGTCCGCACCGCCGTGCCCGGCGGGACGCCGAGGGCGAGCAGCACCGGCAGGGTCAGCAGCGACCCCGAGCCGACGGCCGCGTTGACGGCCCCGGCGAGGGTGCCCAGGACCAGCAGGACGGCGAGGGAGAGGGGATCCACCCGGAGCACCTTAGTGCGCGGGCGGCCGTGGGCGGGACGCGGTCCGCGCCAACCGGCCGCCGCGCCGGCTCAGACCAGGGAGATCTCGCGCCCCTCCTCGGCGGAGCGGTAGATCGCCTCGAGCAGGCGCACCACCTCCACACCGTGCCAGGCGGGGGCCACCGACTCGGCGCGGCCCTGGCAGGTCTGCACGAAGTTCGCAATCTCGGCGGCGAAGCCGGGGCCCATCTCGAAGGTGCCCGAGGAGATCTGCGGGGTGATGTTGACGACCGAGCCGTGCATCTCCGAGGCGATCTGGAGGCTCGGCTCGAGATCCGCGCCGCCCTTGTCGCCGTGGATCGAGACGGCGATGGAGTCGCGGGTCGCGTGCAGCGAGTAGGAGCAGTCGAGCATGAGCACAGCCCCGTTCTCGAAGCGGATCATCGCCCCGGCCATGTCCTCGACCGAGTTCTTCGCCGGGTCGTAGTCGGCGACCTGGTAGCGGGGCATGGTGGTGATGTGGGCGCGGTTGCCGAGGCGGTGGGCGGTGGTGCCGCTGACGGCCACGGCCCTCGGGCTGCCCATGAGGTACCAGGCGAGGTCCAGCACGTGCACGCCGATGTCGAGGAGCGGGCCGCCGCCGGCGATCTCCTTGTCCGCGAACCATCCGCCGGGGTTGCCGTTGCGGCGGATGCAGCTCGCCTTGGCGTAGTAGATCTCCCCCAGCTCGCCCTCGTTGACGAAGGTCTTCAGGACCTGGCAGTTGGGGGCGTGACGGCGCACGAAGCCGACCTGGACTACGACGTCGTGGGCCTCGGCGACTTGTTGGATCTCGAGCGCCTCGGCGAGGGTGCGGGCGATCGGCTTCTCGACGAGGACGTGCTTGCCGGCCTCGATCGCGGCGATCGCCCACGTGGCGTGACTGTCGTTCCAGGTGCAGACGCTCACCGCGTCGATGTCGGGATCGGCGAGCAGCTGCTGCGGGTCGCCGTAGGCGTCGGGGGCGCCGAACTCGTCGGCAACGGCGCGGGCGCGCTCGGCGTTCATGTCGGCGACGGCGACGAGCTGGGAGTCGGGGTCGTCGCGATAGGCGGCGAGGTGGATGCGGGCGATGCTGCCGGCGCCGATGACGCCGATGCGGACGGGCTGGGACGGGGCGGGGGTGCTCATGGGGTGGTCCTCCGGTCGGGGCTGGGGGTGGTCAGGCGATCTCGAGCAGGCGGCGGGCGTTCGCCAGGCCGCGGGAGCAGCCCTGCAGGCTGTGCTCCCAGCCCTCGAACTCGAGGGAGACGTGGCCGCGGAAATCGGACGCGCGGATCGCGCGGGCGATGCCGGGGAGGTCGAGATCCCCGTTGCCGAGCACGGCGCCGCGCAGGTGCTTCCCGCCGCGGCTGCGGAACCAGCCCTCGCCCATCTCCCGCTCGGCGGGGCGGATGTAGAAGTCCTTGAGGTGGACCACCGAGGCGTAGGGCAGATTCTGGGTGACCGCGGCGACGGGGTCCTCGTCGACGTACACGAAGTTGCCGACGTCGAGGGTGGTGCGGAAGTTCGGCTCGTCGACCGCGTGGAGGATGCGGCGCACGCGGTCGGAGGACTGCACGAAGAAGCCGTGGTTCTCGAGGCTCGTGGTGATGCCGGCCGCCGCGGCGTGCCGGGCGATCTCCCGGGAGGACTCGACGATCCGCGGCAGGACTTCCTCGAACAGCGGCGTGTCATCCCCCGCCACCCCGGCGTGGGCGACCACGTCGTGGCGCATCCGGGTGATGCCGAGGGCGGCGGCGAGGTCGACGTAACGGCGCACTCGGTCCACCTGGGCGGCGCGCTCGGCGGGGTCGGCCGCGGAGAGCTCCGCGCCGACCGCGAGGTTGGAGAGCTCTATCCCGGCGGCGTCGGCCGCGGCTCGCACCTCGCGGATCCGGGCGGGGTCGGAGTCGATCGTCGGCAGCGGGCCGTCGGGGTCGTCGCCGAGGATCGCGAGCTCGAGGTGCTCGGCGCCCTGGGCGGCGACCCAGTCGATCGCCTCGAGCAGGCTCATCTCGCCCGAGGAGAGCAGGGGCCAGAGGCTGTAGGAGCTGAGGCCGAGGCGGTAGGGGGAGGTCATCGTCGTCCTTCGGGGTCGGTGCTGGTCGGGGGGTCGGGAGTCAGCGGGTCGGAGGGCAGGGTGCGGCGGATCCGCTCCCAGGGGGCGGGTACGTCGGGGACGCCGACGATCCGCGTCGAGCCGTGCTCGAAGCCGCGGCCGAGGGCGCCCACGAGTGAGCCGTCGGCGGGCAGGGCGGCGGGGACCAGGCGCGGTCGGCCGGGGCCCGTCAGCTGAGAGCCGAGGGCCGCGCGCAGCGGACCGAGCAGGGTCTCCCCCGCCCGGGAGAGGCCGCCGCCGACGACCACCAGCTCGGGGTCTACGGCGAGCAGCAGCCCGGCCAGGCGCGGCGCGATCTCCTCGCAGAAGGCGCGGACCTCCTGCTGGGCCTCCGCATCGCCGGTCGCGGCGCGCTCGAGGAGGGGTCGGGCCTCGTCGCCCGTGGACCACGCGAGGCGGCCGCGCCGGGAGGTGGCGGTCCAGCGCATGCCTCGCTGGGTGCCGAGCTCGCCCGCGAGGCGGTGGGCTCCCTGCAGGATCTGGCCGTGCACCGTGATCGCGACCGAGATGCGGTGCCCGATCCGCAGGAGCACGAGGCCGTCGGCGGCGGGACCGTCGGCCTCCGCTCCGAGGCGGTGCTCGGCGAACGCGGCGAGCTTCACGTCGTTCTCGAGGACCACCGGGGCCTCGAGCTCCTGCGCGAGCTCGCGGGCGAGGTCGCGCCCGGCGAGTGCGGGGAGGGCGAGGCTGCTCCCGACGGAGCCGTCGGCCGCGAGCAGGCCGGGGACGGAGAGGCCGACGGCCCCGAGAGGGGCGGCGTCGGGGCCGGCGCCGGTGCCGACCTCCTCGAGAGCGCGGCGCAGCGACCCGAGCAGGTCCTCGGGGTCGAGGCCCACCGTGCTGCGGGCGAGGACGGTCCCGGCGAGATCGGCGAGCACGCCGCGCACGGACCGCGCTCCGAGGTCGAGACCCGCGACACGAGCAGCCCCCGCGGCGAGGCGCAGCCGGCGGGCGGGGCGGCCGGGACCGGGCTCCTCCGCGGGGGCGGCCGGAACCACGAGGCCGCGAGCGGTGAGGTCGTCGAGAACGCTCAGCACGGTGGGGCGGGAGAGCCCGGTCGCAGCGACCAGCTCGGCGATGCTCAGCGGCTGCTCGGCCTCGCGCAGGGCGAGATGGGCGCGCCGGGTGGAGGCCTGGCGGATATCGGCCGTCGAGCGGTCCTCGCCCATGTCCACGCCCCCGCCCGGTTCCGCATCGACCCCTGCGTCGACGTCTGCGCCCCTCTGCACCGGCGATTATGTAACCACCTTGCAGAATTATTCCGAGCTTATGCCCCGCGGATCCAGGCGGTCAAGCGGCGCGCTCCTCGGCGAGCGACCGCCTCGACGGCCGCGCTCGATGGGCGTGCTCCGCGGAGCTGCAAAGCGGCCCCGCTCAGCCTCCCTGCTCCGCGACCTCCTCCTCGAGGGCGTCCCGGAGCACGAGGGCGTGGTTCTGCTCGGCATCGCGCGCGGCGTACAGCAGGGTGATCCGCTGGGCGGCGGCCTCGCGGGCCGTATCCCGCAGGTCCCCCGGGGCGCCGCTGCGGGCGAGCTCGGCGCGGTAGCGCTCGGCGAACTCGTCGAAGGGAAGCTCGCCGTGGTGGAAGGCCGTGCGCAGATCGCTGCTCGGGGCGGCGTCCTTCGCCCAGAGGTCGTGGCTCAGACGCTCCGTGGCGATCCCGCGCGGCCACAGCCGATCCACGAGCACGCGGAACGTGCCGGGGACGGCGCCGCCGTCGTCCAGCACGTTCCGCACGCGCTCGATGTCGATCTCCATGGGATCAGGCGAGCGCCGCGGCGGCCGCCTCGTAGTCGGGCTCCTCGCCGATCTCGGCGACCTGCTGGGTGTAGAGCACGGTGCCGTCCGCGTCGGCGATGACCACGGCGCGGGAGAGGAGGCCGGCGAGCGGGCCATCGGCCATGGTCACGCCCAGGGCCTCGCCGAAGGAGGAGCGGAAGGCCGAGCCGGTGACGACGTTCTCGAGACCCTCGGCGCCGCAGAAGCGGGCCAGGGCGAAGGGGAGGTCCTTCGAGGCGCACACCACGACGGTGTTCTCGAAGCTGGAGGCGAGCTCGTTGAACTTCCGCACGGACATCGCGCAGGTGCCGGTGTCGACCGAGGGGAAGATGTTCAGCACGATGCGCTTGCCGGCGAGATCAGCGCTCGAGACGGCGCCGAGATCCTGGCCGACGAGATCGAAGCCGGGGAGGGTCGAGCCGACCGCGGGCAGCTCGCCGACGGTGGTGACGGAGTTCTGGTGCAGGGTGATGGAAGCCATGGGTCCATCCTGGCCCCCGAACCTGGACGGCACAAACCGTCGTCCGCGCGCGGCGGTGCCGCCCGCCGGCGAGCCCCGTGCGCGAGGGTGGGCGAGGTCAGCCCTGGGTCGCCCGCAGGCGGCGGATCTCCTCGTCGACGTCGAAGTCGGCGGCGGGCCACTGCGGGTCGATCTCGCGCAGCGCATCGATGAGCAGCTGCTGCACGGCGATGCGGGCGTACCACTTGCGGTCCGCGGGGACCACGTGCCACGGGGCGCCGACGGTGGAGGTCGCGCGGAGCATCCGCGTGTACGCCTCCTGGTAGTCGTCCCAGTGCTCGCGCTCGTCGACGTCACCGGGGTTGTACTTCCAGTGCTTGTCGGGCCGCCCGAGCCGCTCCATGAGCCGCTCGCCCTGCTCCTGGTGCGAGACGTGGAGCATGACCTTGACGACCGTGGTGCCCGCCGCGATGAGCTCACGCTCGAAGGCGTTGATGGCGGTGTACCGGGCGCGGATCTCCTTCGCGTCGGCCCACCCGTGCACGCGGTGGATCAGCACGTCCTCGTAATGGGAGCGGTCGAACACGCCGATCTGCCCGGGCTCGGGGGCGTGCGGCCTGATCCGCCAGAGGAAGTCGTGCTTCTTCTCCTCGTCGGTGGGCGCCTTGAACGCGGTGATGTCCACGCCCTGCGGGTCGACGCTGCCGACCACGTGGCGCATGATCCCGCCCTTCCCGGAGGTGTCCATGCCCTGCACGACCAGCAGCACGCTGCGGCCGCCCTCCGTGCCGTGGTGCGCGGCGTAGAGCCGCTCCTGCAGCTCGTCGAGCTCGGCGTCGCGGGCCAGCAGGAACTCGCGGCCCTCCGCCTTGCGCCCGTCGAAGCCGGGCGTCGCCCGGGACTCGAGGTCGCGCACGTCCCCCGTCCAGTCGTGCGGGATCCGGACTCCGCGCGGTGCCTGCTCCTCGGGGCTCGGCCGGGACGTCTTCGTCGATTTCGCCATGGGGAGGAGCGTAGCCGTTGCCGCTCGCGAGGGCCCGGCTTGACGGGGCGCGGCGCACGGCGGAGGGTCGAGGGATGACATCCGAGACCGCGCACCGCCCCGCCCCCGACTCCCCTGCCGCTCCGACCGCGCCGATCGCCCCGTCGGCCTCGGCGGGCGCAAGGACCTTCGCGATCACCGGTGCCCACGTCGTGCCGATCGAGGGCGAGCCCTTCGACGGTACGGTCCTGGTGCAGGACGGGCGCATCGCCGCGCTCGGCCCGGGCGTCGAGATCCCCGACGGGGCGGAGCGCGTCGACGCGTGCGGCGCGTGGCTGCTGCCCGGCTTCGTGGACGCGCACGTGCACCTCGGGGTGGATGAGGAGGGCGAGGGCTGGGCCGGTGACGACACCAACGAGATGACCGACCCGGTGATGGCTGCGGCACGCGCCATCGACGCCGTGAATCCCCTGGACATCGGCTTCGACGACGCGATCATCGGCGGGGTGACCGCGGTGAACGTGAACCCCGGCTCCGGCAACCCGATCGGCGGGCTCGCGGTCGCGCTGCGCACCCACGGCCGGGTGGTGGACGAGATGGTGCTGCGCAGCCCCTCGGGCCTGAAGGCCGCGCTCGGCGAGAACCCCAAGCGCGTCTACGGGGAGCGCAAGCAGACCCCCTCGACGCGGCTCGGCATCGCCCTCACCATCCGTCAGGCCTTCGCGACCGCGAAGGCCTGGTCGCGCAAGCCCGTCGAGGAGCGGGATGCGGACCTGGTCTCCGAGGCGCTCACGCGGGTGCTCGAGCGGGAGATCCCCTGGCGCCAGCACGCCCACCGCGCCGACGACATCGCGACCGCGCTCCGCCTCGCCGAGGAATTCGGCTATCGCCTGGTCCTGGACCACGGCACCGAGTCCTACCTGATCGCCGATCGCGTCGCCGCAGCCCGAGTGCCCGTGCTCTACGGGCCGCTGATCGTCTCCCGTTCCAAGGTCGAGGTGCGCCACCGCACCCCCGCCGCCCCGGGACTGCTCACCGCTGCCGGGGTCGAGGTCTCGATCATCACCGACCACCCGGTGGTGCCGATCGAGTTCCTCGTCCACCAGGCCGCCCTCGCGGTGAAGCACGGCATGGATCCCGCCGACGCTCTGCGGGCCATCACCCTCCATCCCGCCCGCGTGCTCGGCCTCGAGGACCGGATCGGCTCGCTCGCCGCCGGGAAGGAGGCCGACCTCGTGCTCTGGGAAGGCGATCCGCTCGATGTCCGCCACCGCACGCTGCGGGTCTGGCAGGGCGGGCGCGAGGTGATGCGCCGCGGGGCCGACGGCGAGGCCGTGATCGCCCCGCGCTGAGACCAGCGCGGGACGGCCTACTGCTCGCGGGCGGTCAGTCGTCGACGCGGGTCTCGCCGGTCTCGACGTCCACCTCGACCTCGACGTCGTCATCGCCACCGCCGCCGCGCTCGATGTCGACGGTGTAGTGGACGCGGCCGTCCTCGGACTCCAGGTCCCAGCCGCTGACCCGCCCGGTCTCGACCTCGAGCGCCGCCACGATCGCCTGCTCGGGCGTCATCGGGGACTCGACGGACACGGCCGGGTCGCCGTCGACGTCGTCGTCCTCGTCGTGCTGGGTGACCTCGCCGGTGGTGGCGTCGATGTCGAGCTCGTGCTCGCGACCGTCGAGGACGATCTCGAGCTCCCATTCCCAGGCGGCGTCGTCGTGATCGATCTCGATCCGCACCAGCTCGCCGCCGCCGACCGCCGCCATGCCGAGCGAGGTGGCCTCCGCGGCAGGGATCGGGAGCTGCGCGGTCGCCAGGTCGGCGTCCGCCGGCAGAGCGGCGGCCGCGGCGTCGGTCGACTCCGAGGTCGTGGCCTCCGCCGCCCCGCCGTCGTCGGAGGCGCCGCCGGTGGACTCCGCGGCGTCGTCGCCCCCGGCGTGCTCGGCCGCCGGCTCCGCAGTGGGATCGGCCTCGGGATCCAGCGGCGTTCCGCAGCCGGTCGCGAGTCCGAGCACGAGGGCGCCCAGGGCGACCGAGCGGAGCGTGGCCCGATGGGCGGTGCGGGTACGGAGCGGACTGCGGGTCATGTCGAGTTCTCCTTCGTCGGCCGGTGCCGGCCCGGAGGCCGGGAGTTCCCGGCGGTGGGTCGTCCGTTCCAGCCTAGGGCGGCCCTCACGCCCCCGACAGATTCCTGAGCGGACTCTCATCGGCGCCTCACCGCACCCTCACCGTCCCCTCACCGGTCGCCGGAGAGGCGACGCACCCCGGATCCACGGGCGTCGGGGACCCCGGTCCCTTCCGTCGGATCCTCCTCTTGCCTACGGTGGAGCCGAAGACGCCGCGGCGCCCGCCGCGGTCTCCGACCCCTGGAAGGCGCCATGACCCCCACAGCAGCCTGGCCCGACTCCCCCTCCACCGCTCCCACCGCCGAGGAACTCGCCCGGCTCGACGCCTGGTGGCGTGCCGCGAACTACCTCTCCGTCGGTCAGATCTACCTCCGGGACAACCCCCTCCTGCGCCGGCCCCTGCAGCGCGAGGACGTCAAGCCGCGCCTGCTCGGGCACTGGGGCACGACCCCGGGCCTGACCTTCCTCTACGCCCACGCGAACCGCGCCATCGCACAGCGCGGATTGCACGCCATGTACGTCACGGGCCCCGGCCACGGCGGCCCCGGGCTCGTCGCCTCGACCTATCTCGAGGGCACCTACTCCGAGGTGTACCCCGACGTCAGCGAGGACGAGGCGGGCATGAAGCGCCTGTTCACCCAGTTCTCGTATCCGGGTGGGATCCCCTCGCACGTCGCACCGGAGACCCCGGGGTCGATCCATGAGGGCGGCGAGCTCGGCTACGCCCTCTCCCACGCCTACGGCGCCATGTTCGATGCCCCGGACCAGATCGCGTTCACCGTGGTGGGCGACGGCGAGGCCGAGACCGGTCCGCTCGCCACCTCCTGGCACTCCAACAAGTTCGTCAACCCGCAGCAGGACGGCGTCGTCCTGCCGATCCTCCACCTCAACGGCTACAAGATCGCCAACCCCACGGTGCTCGCCCGCATCGGCGACGACGAGCTCGAGGCGCTGCTGCGCGGCTACGGGCACGAGCCGCTGTTCTTCACGGGCGGCTTCGACGACGAGGACCCGCTCGAGGTCCACCGCCGCTTCGCGGAGGTGCTCGACACCGCCCTCGACCGCATCGCGGAGATCAAGGCGCAGGCCGCCGAGGACGCGGCCGCCGGCCGCGAGACCGAGCGCCCCGCCTGGCCGATGATCGTGCTCCGCACCCCCAAGGGCTGGACCGGACCGGAGGAGATCGACGGCCAGCGGACCGAGGGCTCCTGGCGCTCCCACCAGGTGCCGCTCGCGAACGCCCGCGACACCGACGAGCATCTCGCGGACCTCGACGCGTGGCTGCGCTCCTACCGTCCCGAGGAGCTCTTCGACGAGACCGGGAAGCTGGTCGAGGACGTCGCCGCCATCGCCCCGCGCGGTGAGCTGCGCATGTCCGCGAACCCGTCGACCAACGGCGGTGCGGTGCTGCAGCCGCTGCGGCTGCCGGACTTCCGCGACTACGCCGTGGACGTCCCCCGGCCCGGGGGCTCCGTGGCGGAGGCGACCCGGGTGCTCGGCACCTGGCTGCGGGACGTCATCGCGCAGAACCCGCGCACCTTCCGCATCTTCGGCCCGGACGAGACCGCCTCGAACCGGCTCCAGGCCGTCTACGAGGTCACCGACAAGCAGTGGAACGCCGACTTCGAGGAGCATGACCGCTCAGAGCACCTCGCGCGCGCCGGCCGGGTCATGGAGATGCTCTCCGAGCACCAGTGCCAGGGCTGGCTCGAGGGCTACCTGCTCACCGGGCGCCATGGGCTGTTCTCCTCCTACGAGGCGTTCATCCACATCGTCGACTCGATGGTGAACCAGCACGCGAAGTGGTTGAAGGTGACCAATGAGATCGAGTGGCGCCGGCCGCTCGCGTCGTTGAACTACCTGCTCAGCTCCCACGTCTGGCGTCAGGACCACAACGGCTTCAGCCATCAGGATCCGGGCTTCATCGACCACATGGTCAACAAGAAGGCCGAGATCGTGCGGGTCTACCTGCCGCCGGATGCGAACACCCTGCTGTCCACCTACGACCACTGCCTGCGCTCGCGGCAGTACGTCAACGTGGTCGTCGCGGGAAAGCAGCCGAACCCGAACTGGCTCACCATGGACGACGCGGTGGTGCACTGCACTCGCGGCCTGGGGATCTGGGACTGGGCCGGCACCGAGCAGCCTGGGGAGGACCCGGAGGTGGTCCTCGCGGCGGCGGGGGACATCCCCACCATCGAGGTGCTCGCGGCCGCGAAGATCCTGCGGGAGGAGATCCCTGACCTGCGGGTGCGGGTGATCAACGTGGTCGACCTGATGCGCCTGCAGGACGACACCGAGCATCCGCACGGCCTGTCCGCCCGGGACTTCGACGGCTACTTCGGGGAGGACATCCCGGTGGTCTTCGCGTACCACGGCTATCCCTGGCTGATCCATCGGCTCGCCTACCGGCACGACCGCCTGGGCCGAATCCACGTGCGCGGCTACAAGGAGGAGGGCACCACGACCACCCCCTTCGACATGCTGATGCGCAATGACACCGACCGGTACCACCTGGTGATGGACGTGATCGACCGGGTCGACGGCCTCGCGACGAGCTACGCGCCGCTGCGCCAGCGGATGGTGGACACCCGCATCCGGGCACGTGCCCACGCCTACGAGCATGGGGAGGACCTGCCCGAGGTGGTCGACTGGCGCTGGAGCGACGAGGACGACGCGGCCTCGGCGGCCCTCGCCGACACCGGCGGCGACAACGTGTGACCCCTCGCGGGGAACGGGCGCCCGCCCGGTCACGGTCTCGCGGCCGGGTCCGGGCGCGGCGCTGACGTCTCCGCCGGTTGCAGCCGGTGTCAGCCGGTCTCAGTCCCCCTCAGGGGCGGTCTCCGCGTGACGCGGGGGCCGCCCCCGGTCGGACGACCCGCGCCGGAGATAGCGCACGATCACCACGACGCCGACGGCCACCATCGCCACCGACACCAGCGTCATGCCCTCGCGGCCGACGGTCTCGAACAGCAGCCCGCCGATCCCCGCGCCGAGCGCGATGGACACGTTGAAGGCGGCGGAGTTCAGGGCGGTGCCCTCCTCGACCGCGCCCCGGGACTCGGAGCCGACGAAGGACTGGATCGTCACGGAGGAGGCGCCCGCGAACAGGCCCCACAGCGGCATCACGGCGAGCGCGGCGCCCGGGGAGCGCATCACCAGGAGCACGGCGAGCAGGGAGAGCCCGAGGCCCAGTGCGATCACCAGGACTGCGAGCGGGGCGGAGCGGCGGATCACCGGGCCGATGGCGAAGTTGCCGATCACCCCGGCGATGCCGAAGAGCAGCAGCATCGCGCTGATCCGCTGCAGCGGCACCCCGGCCGCTTCCTGCAGCACGGGGCTGACGAAGCTGTAGGTGATGAACTGGGCGGTGACCAGCACGAGAGTGAGGGTGATGGCGTGGCGCACGCCGCGGTTCCCGGTCGCACCGAGCATCATCCGCGCGGTGATCGGAGTCTCGCTGCGCACCGGTCGTGCGAGCAGGACGATGAGCACCGCCATCAGCAGCGCGCCCGCCCCGACGACGGCGAAGGCCTCGCGCCAACCGAGATGCGTGCCGATCCAGGTCGCGAGCGGCACCCCGAGCACGAGCGCGCCGCCGGTGCCGGAGAAGGCGAGGGTCAGCGCCGCCGCCTGCTGGGCGGGCGGCACCTGACCGACGGCCACGATGGGCAGCACCGCCCAGTACAGGCCGATCGCGACGCCCGCGAGCACCCTCCCCAGGAGCAGCACCGCGAAGTTCGGAGCGAGCATCGAGACCGCGCACGACGCGACCACCGCGACGAGGGCGAGGACCAGCGCGAGGCGGCGGTCGAGCCGGCCGACGATCACCGGGGTGGCCATGGCCACGAGCGCCGCGAGCACACCGGGGACGGTGACGGCGAGCCCCGCCATGCCCTCGGAGACCGCGAGGTCGGGAGCCATCACCGAGAGCACCCCGATCGGCAGCTCCTCGATCGTGATGAGGATGAAGATTCCCATCGCGAGCACCGCGACCCCTGCCCAGCGACGCATAGACCGCTCCTCCTGCTCTCCACGGCTCCGGTCGCCGTGGCTCCGGCGCGCCGCTCCCGGCGGGCGCGGCAAACCCGTCCAGGCTACGCCGGGGTGGAGCCGGGATGGCGGCGAGGTCGGAGCCGCGATGGCGCCGAGGTGGAGCCGAGGTCGGAGCCGCGGGCCGGTCCCGCGGTGTCGAGGGGTCGCCGGGGTGGCGCATCGCGCACCGCGGCGACCTGCCGGGCCACCGGGCGGACCCGTTACTGTGTGCCCGACGACCTGCGCGCCGCCCGAGGGGCGGGAGCGCCTTCCTGAGGGGGACCCAGCATGGCCGGTGGCCTGGCAGCACTGCTCGACGACGTCGCGGCGATCGCGAGGATGGCGGCCGCGAGCGCGGACGACGTCGCCCTCGCGAGCGCCAGGGCCAGCTCGAAGGCCGCCGGTGTGGTGATCGACGACGCCGCCGTCACCCCGCAGTACGTCGCGGGCCTGAAGCCGGCGCGGGAACTGCCGATCATCTGGAAGATCGCGCGGGGCTCCTTCATCAACAAGCTCGTGATCATCCTGCCGGTGATCCTGCTGCTGTCCTGGCTGGCCCCTTGGGCGCTCACACCGATCCTGATGATCGGCGGCGCCTATCTCTGCTTCGAGGGCGCCGAGAAGATCTGGGAGCTGGTCTCGGGGACGACGCACGAGAAGAAGCCCGCCGCGGCGAAGGGCGCCGACTCCGAGAAGGCCATCGTCAGCGGCGCCGTGCGCACCGACCTGATCCTCTCCGCCGAGATCATGGTGATCTCGATGAACTCGATCGAGGCGGACTCCTTCTGGATGCGCGCAGCGATCCTCGTGGTCGTCGGCATCTCGATGACCGTCGTGGTCTACGGCGCGGTCGCGCTGCTGGTGAAGATGGACGACGCGGGCCTGGCGATGGCCCAGCGGGAGAGCGGCGCGAGCCAGCGCCTGGGCCACGGCCTTGTCGCGGCGATGCCCGTGGTGATGAAGGTGATCAGCTACGTCGGCATGGTCGCCATGCTGTGGGTGGGCGGACACATCATCCTCGAGGGCCTGCACACCTTCGGCCTCGCCCAGCCCTACGGGCTGGTCCACCACCTCGAGGAGATCGCCGTCGGGGTGCCCACGGTGGGCGGGGTCCTCGGCTGGCTCGTCAACACCTTCTTCTCGATGGTGCTCGGGCTGATCGTCGGCGCGATCATCGCGGTGATCGTGCACTTCCTGCCGTTCGGCGGGACGCACGGGGACGGCGAGCACGCCCCCGGCGTGGAGCACGGCGCGACCGGCACGGGCGCCGAGCGGAGCGCAAGCGGCCCCGGAGCCTCCGGGGCCGCCTGAGCGCGGCGCGTCGGCCGACGGGATCGGCCTGCGGGATCAGCCGACGGCGTCGGCGATCGGCTGATCCCCGTCGTTGAACTCGATCGTGCGGCCGATGGTGTCCGCCCGCCCGACCACCTCGGCGATCACCGCGGCGACGTTCCCGCGCGAGACCTGACGGCTCTCCGCGGCGGTGGTGTCGATCGTGCCGGTCGGCTCCTCGAGGGTGAGGCCCGAGGGGCCGAGAATGGTCCAGTCGAGCACCGTGCCGCGCAGGTGGGCGTCGGCCGCGGCCTTGGCCTCCGCGTAGTGGTAGAAGCCCTCCGCGGGGTCGATCCCGTGGTCGGGTCCGGCCCCGAAGTAGCTGACCATGACGTAGCGGCGCACGCCCTGGCGCAGCGCCGCGTCCACCGAGGCGATCGCGGCGTCCTGGTCGACGGCGCGGGTGCGCTCGGGGCTGCCGCCGCCGGCACCCGCGGCCCAGATCACCGCGTCGCTCCCCGCGAGCAGCGCATCCCAGCCGGCCGCGTCGAGGGTCTCGATATCCGTGATGACGGCGGTGGCCCCCGCGGCCTCGACCTCCGGGGCGTGCTCGGGATTGCGGATCACCGCCCGCACCGTGTGCCCCGCTTGCGCGAGCAGCGGCTCTGCGAGCAGCGCGACCTTGCCATGTCCTCCGATGAGCGTGATGTCCATGGGACCCACCCTGTCACCGGTTTCCGGCGCCGTCGACCCCTTCGGCTGTCGGCGAAGCCCCGTCGGCCCTCCGCGCCTCGTCCGCGGAGTCCTCCGGGAGGGTGTCGCCGTCCTCGTCGAGGTAGGCCCCCGCCTCGTAGTCGTACTCGACGGGGTTGCCGTCCTCGTCGGTCCGGGCGTACCACTCGGTGACCTCGGGCGCGGTGGAGTCGAACTCGCCACCGGTCGCGTACTCGCTGTTTGGGGCGGTCGGCTCGATCGCGAGGGCGAAGTGGTCGCCGTACTCGGCGACACCGTGCTTGACGGCGTTCTCGATCGCGGCCTCCTGGTAGTGCTCGCGGATCGCCATCGGGTCATGCCGCAGCTCCTTGACGAGCGCCACGGCCATGAGCACGAGCACCACGGCGAAGGGCAGCGCCGAGATGACGATCAGGTTCTGCAGGCCCTGCAGGGCGTTCTGCCCGCCGAACAGCAGGATCACCATGGCGATCCCCGCCATGCACAGCGCCCAGAAGGCGGTGACCAAGCGGTTCGGAGTCGGATTGCCCCTCTGGGAGAGCTGCGAGTTCACGAGCGAGGCGGAATCGGCCGAGGTGATGAAGAAAATCGCGAGCATGACGATCACGATCGCGGCGATGATCCCCGACCCGGGAAGCTGGTCGACCACCGCGAAGAAGATCTCCTCGGGGGCGGGCAGCGAGTCGACGGTGCCGTCGGGCGCGATCGCCCGGTCCGGGTCGGCGATGCCGACGGTGTTGCCGGCGGCGTCGAGCTCGCTCGCGCGGCGCTGCAGCCAGATCGCGGTACCGCCAAGCACAGCGAAGGCCAGCACGATGATCGAGGAGGGGATCAGCAGCACGCCGAGGACGAACTGGCGGACGGTGCGGCCGCGGGAGATCTTCGCGGTGAAGACGCCGACGAAGGGCGCCCAGCTCACCCACCAGGCCCAGTAGAAGGTGGTCCAGTTCGAGAGGAACGTCTGCATGTCCTCGCCCTCGGACATGTTCGCACCGAGCATGTCCGGGAGGGTGCCGAAGTACTCGGTGATCGCGCCGGGGATGATGTTGACCAGGAAGACGGTCGGCCCGACGACGAAGATGAACACGGCCAGCAGCAGCGCGAGGGCCATGTTGATGTTCGAGAGCCAGCGGATGCCGCGGGCCACGCCCGAGACCGCCGAGGCGATGGTCCCCACGGTGAGCACGCCGATGATCACCATGGCGAGCGCCGTCCCGGTGGCGGGGAGCCCGCCGACGATCTCGACGCCGCGCGCGATCTGCAGCGCGCCGATGCCCAGGGAGGCGGCGGTGCCGAAGAGGGTCGCGATGATCGCGAGGGCGTCGATGACGCGGCTCCCGGGCGAGGAGGAGTCCCCGCCCCAGAGGCCCGCGACGATCGCGCTCATCAGCGGGACCCGGCCTCGGCGGAAGGACACGTAGGCGACGGCGAGCCCCACGATCGCGTAGATCGCCCAGGCGTTGATGCCCCAGTGCAGCGCGGACTGCGCGATCGCACCCTTCATCGCGGCGATCGATCCGGCGTCATAGGGCGCCCCGGGCCGCGGCGAGAGGTAGTGGGTCAGCGGCTCGTAGGGGCCGAAGAAGATGATGCCGATGCCGATGCCGGCACCGAAGAGCATCGCCGCCCAGGAGGCGGTGCCGTACTCGGGCTTCTCGCCGTCCAGGCCCAGCGGGATCTTCCCGTAGCGCGAGAAGGCTAGGACCAGGAGCAGCAGCACCATGCCGATCGCGAGGACGTTGAAGATCCACCCGAGGTTGCGCATCACCCAGCCGAGCGCGGCGGTCGACAGGTCGAAGACCTGCTGCGGGGCGATGACTCCCCAGGCGACGAAGCCGAGGATCACGGCGCCGACGACGACCAGGATGACCCGGTCGATCCCGTAGCGCACCTTCTGGTCCTCGACCGAGACGCCGGGGACGAGCGCTGGGTGGAGGCTGTGCGGGTAGTTCACCTCGTCGAGGAAGCGTTTGGCCTGGCGACGTCGGGTGAAGTACCGGACCCTCCGCTCGGCGGCGTACTCGTCGGCGGCCTTCTCGGTCGACTCGGCGCGGGGCGCCTGCTCCGGCGGGGTCATGTCTCCTCCTGGGGTGGACGGCGACCCCACCGTAGCGGCACCCCTGTCACCTGCCTGCCCCGACAGCACATGCCAACACAAGCGGACAGACATTCACTGTTGCTTTCTGTTGTTATCGGATCTAGCCTGTCCTCACGCGGCCCTCACCGCGTCCGATCCTCCAGAGCAGCAGGTGATCCATGTACGCCCGAGAACGCCAGCGCCGCATCCTCGCGCAGCTCGAGACCGCCGGCCGCGTGGCCGTGACCGACCTCGCCACCGAGTTCGAGGTGACCACCGAGACGGTGCGCCGCGACCTCGACCAGCTCGCCGGCGAGCGCCGCCTGGTGCGCGTCCACGGCGGGGCGGTGCCCCGCGCCACCGCCGAGACCGAGCCCGACCTCGAGGTGCGCCGGGTGACGAACGTCGAGGTCAAGCGCCGCATCGTCCGCGCTGCCGCCGCGCTCCTGCCCGAGGATCCGCGGGCTGCGGTGATGCTCGACGCGGGCAGCACCGTCGGCGAGCTCGTGCCGCATCTCAGCGGGCGCCGCGGCCCCGTGATCACCCACGCCCCCGCGATCGTCCAGGCCGCGCTGGTGCACACCGACCTCGAGGTGCACCTGCTGCCGGGCCGCGTGCGTCCCACCACCCAGGCCGCCGTCGGCGCCGCGACCGTGGACGCGATCCGCGCCCTCCACCCGGCCCTCGCGGTGCTCGGCGGCAACGGGATCCACCCCGCGGGGTTCACCACCCCCGACCCCGACGAGGCCGCGGTCAAGGCCGCCATGGTCGCCGCCGCCGAGCGACGGATCCTGCTGGTCGACTCCACCAAGGCGGGGGTGCGCCACCTGGTCACCTTCGCCACCACGGCCGAGGTGGACACGCTCGTCACCGACGACGGTCTCCCCGAGGAGCTCGTCGATCAGCTCGAGGAGGCCGGGGTGGAGGTCGTGCGGGCATGATCCTCACCCTCACCGCGAACCCCTCCCTCGACCGCACGGTCGACCTCGGCGGGGAGCTCGTCCCCGGCGGGGTGCACCGCATCGTCGGCGAGGCCACCCAGCCGGGCGGCAAGGGCGTCAACGTCGCCCTCGGCGTCCACCGCGCCGGCGCCGAGGCGCTCGCCGTCCTCCCCGCCGCTCCCGCAGATCCGCTCCTCGCCCTGCTCGATCGGGAGGGCCTCCCGCATCGCGCGAGCCCGGTCGCCGCCCCGGTGCGCACCAATCTCACCGTTCTCTCCGCCCCGTCCCGGACCACCAAGATCAACGAGCCCGGCACCGCCCCCTCGGCGGACGAGGCCGCGGCGCTGCAGGAACTGCTGCTCGAGGCCGCCTCCCCCGGCGACCTGGTGATGCTCTCGGGATCCCTCGCCCCGGGCCTCCCCACCGATCTCTACGTCCAGCTCACGGCGCGGCTGCAGGAGCGGGGCGCCCGTGTCGGCGTCGACACCTCCGACGCCCCGCTCGCCGCGGTCGCGAGCGCGCTGGGGACCACCGCGCCGGACCTGCTCAAGCCCAACGCCGAGGAACTCGGCCAGATCGTCGGCGTCGACGGCGCCCGGCTCGAGGCCTCCGCCGCCGCCGGGGATCTCTCCGCCGCGCGCGACGCGGCACTCGCCCTGCACCGCGAGGGCGTCGGCGCCGTGCTCGTCACCCTCGGTGCTGCGGGCGGCGTGCTGGCCACAGAGGACGCCGTGTGGTTCGCCCCCTCGCCCGCGGTCCGCGCCGTCTCCACCGTCGGCGCGGGCGATTCGGCGACCGCCGGCTACCTGCTGGCCCTGACCCGCGGCGAGGGCCCCGCCGCGCGGCTCGCCCTCGCGCTCGCCTACGGGAGCGCCGCCGTCGGCCTCCCGGGCACCACCATCCCGCGGCCCGATCAGGTCCGCCCGGATCCACGCGGCGTCGTCCGCCTCTGACTCCCCCCCCTGCTCCGCCCCGCGGCGGAGTCCGTCCCCGTTCGAAGGAGAACCTCATGTCCGCACCCCTGATCACGCCAGAGCTGGTCCGGCTCGACGTGCCGCCCCCGGGCGACAAGCACGCCGTGATCGGCCTGATGGCCGATCTGATCGCCTCGACCGGCCGCTCCGAGCGCGACGGTCTCGAGGCCGGGCTGCTCGCCCGCGAGGAGTCGTTCGCCACCGGCATGCCCGGCGGCTTCGCGATCCCCCACTGCCGCGTCGACGCAGTGCACGAGGCGGCGCTCGGCGTGGTCCGCCTCCGCGAGCCCGTGGACTTCGGCGCGGCCGACGGACCCGCGGATCTGATCCTCGCGATCACCGCCCCCGCCGGGACCGACGACCAGCACCTGAAGCTCCTCGCCCAGCTCTCCCGGGCCCTGATCCGCCCCGAGTTCCTCGCCGACCTGCGCGGCGCCGAGACCCCGGAGCAGGTCTCCGCGCTCATCGCCGAGGTCGTGGAGCCGGCGCCCGACCCCACCGACACCGCCGCGAGCACGTCCGGGGTCGCCGCCCCCGTTGCCGCCGCGAGCACCTCCATGTCGGCCCCGGGCGCGGAGCCCGCCGCGGAACCCGGAGCGAGTCCGGTGCTGCTCGCCATCACCTCCTGCCCGACCGGCATCGCCCACACCTACATGGCGGCCGAGGCCCTCGAGAACGCCGCGCGGGACAAGGGCGTCGAGCTGCACGTGGAGACCCAGGGCTCCGGCGGCATCACCCCCTTCACCGAGGAGCAGATCGCCGCGGCGAGCGCCCTGATCATCGCGGCCGACGTGAACGTCTCCGGCCGCGAGCGCTTCGCCGGGCTGCCGCTCGTGGAGCACCCCGTCAAGCGCGCCATCTCCCACGGTCCGCAGCTGATCGACGAGGCGCTCGCCGCAGCCGCGGACCCGCGCGCCGCGCGGGTTCCCGCCAGCTCCGCCGCGAGCGAGGGCGAGAAGGGCGGCGCCTCGCAGTCCTGGCCGCGCCGGATCCAGGGCGCCGTGATGACGGGTGTCTCCTACATGATCCCGTTCGTCGCCGCGGGCGGCCTGCTCATGGCGCTCGGCTTCCTCATCGCCGGCTTCGACGTCGCCTTCGTGGCCCAGGACGTCGCCACCACCAGCTCGCTCTCCTCCCTGCCCGGCCACATCGGCTACGAGGGCCCGACGGGCGCGGCCGAGACCGAGCGGGCGGGCCTGGCCCTCTACCTCGGCGCGGTGCTGTTCACCCTCGGCAACCTCGGCATGGGCTTCCTGGTCGCGGCCCTCTCGGGCTACATCGCCTTCGGCCTCGCCGGCCGGCCCGGCATCGCTCCCGGCTTCATCGGCGGCGCGGTCTCCGTGGCGGTCGGCGCCGGCTTCCTCGGCGGTCTGATCACGGGTCTGCTCGCGGGGCTGATCGCGCTGTGGTTCACCACCCTGAAGCCCCCGCGGTGGCTCGCCGGGCTGATGCCGGTGGTGATCATCCCGCTGGTGACCACCTTCGTCGTCGGCGGGCTGATGCTGCTCTTCCTGGGTCGACCCCTCGCCTCTCTGATGACCGCGCTGCAGGACGGCCTGACCGGCATGTCCGGCTCCTCCGCCGTGCTGCTCGGCGTGATCATCGGGCTGATGATGTGCTTCGACCTGGGCGGACCGGTGAACAAGGCGGCCTACCTCTTCGCGACCGCGGGGCTGTCCCAGGGAACCGAGGCGTCCTTCCAGATCATGGCCGCCGTGATGGCGGCGGGCATGGTGCCGCCGCTCGCGATGGCGCTGTCCACGCTGGTGCGCCGCCGTCTCTACTCCCCCGTCGAGCGGGAGAACGGGACGACCGCCTGGCTGCTCGGGGCGGCCTTCATCTCCGAGGGCGCAATCCCCTTCGCCGCCGCGGACCCGCTGCGGGTGATCCCGTCGATGATGACCGGCGGGGCGGTGACCGGAGCGCTGGTCATGGCGCTCGGCGTCGGCTCCCAGGCGCCGCACGGCGGCATCTTCGTCGCCTTCGCGATCAGCCCCGTCTGGGGGTTCGTGCTCGCGATCCTCGCCGGGACCCTCCTCGCCGCGGCCCTGGTGACGGTGCTCAAGGAGCTCGCCGGGCGCCGCGCCGCTCGATCCGCCTGATCCGCCTGATCCGCCTGATCCATCGTTCCCTCCCCCTTCGCGCGTGAAGCGCCCCGCCCCGGCGGGGCGCTTCCGTATGCTCGGCCCGGATCGTCACGGACCAGGAGGCGCGGATGACCGGAACGGACCCCGACCCGGACAGGGCGCTCGAGCTGCTCGCCGATGGGCCGCTGGGCCACATGCCCGCCTACGGCACGACGCACGTGACGATGCTCGCGCTCCTCGCCGTCGCCGCCGTCGCCCTGGTGGTGCTGGCGCGGCGCGCCCCGCCCGACCGCACGGACCGGGTCCTGCGGATCGCCGGTTGGGCGCTGCTCGCGAACTCGACGTTCTGGACCCTGTGGGGATTCATGCCCTGGGCCTGGAACCTGGACGAGTCCCTGCCGCTGCACTTCTCGGACGCGCTCCGCTTCCTGGTCCCCCTCGCCCTGATCACGCAGGCCCGCTGGGCGATCGTGGTGAGCTGGTACTGGGGGCTCACCCTCAATATGCAGTCGGTCCTCACGCCCGACGTGAACTACTTCGTCTGGGTGCCGCTGGAGTTCGCCCAGTACTGGATCGCGCATGGCGCGGGCCTGCTCGCCCCCATCGTGCTGGTGTGGGGGCTCGGCTATCGGCCCACCTGGCGCGGGTACGGCGCGGCCTATGCGGCGACCCTCGCCTGGGCCGCGATCGCGGTCACCGGCAACGCCCTCACCGGCGCCAACTACGGCTACCTGAACCGGGCACCGTCAGGCCCGTCGATCCTGGACCTGCTGGGCCCGTGGCCGGAGTACCTGCTCGTCGAGGCGGTGCTGATCGCGACGGTGTGGGCGGCGATGACCCTGCCCTGGGTGCTCCTGGACCGCCGAGCCGGCACGCCGCTCAGCGGCCGCGGCGGGCTGCTCAGGCGAGCAGCTCGACTTGCGCCAGGCGCAGCGGACCCTGAGCGGTCGTTATCACCAGTCGGTGATGGTCCATCGCCTGCGGTGAGGCGAGGAGGAAGGGTCGCGTCTGCCGGCGCCAGCGGAAGGTCTCGCCGCCGCGAGCGTCCAGCACCTGCCAGGTGCGGCCGTCGCGGGAGCCCTCGAGCCGCCAGGCGATCGGGTCGCCGCCCTCCTCCGCGCCCGAGGTGAGGGTGAGATAGCGGGCCGTCAGCGCCTCCTCGAGCACCGGCAGGTCGATGACCGCGGTCCGCTCCTCCCAGTGCCGCTCCGTGCCGGAGTCGTCGTCGAGCAGCGGATCGGACGGAACGCGGGGCAGCAGGTCCACGAGCGGGTGCGCGCGGCCGCCGGGCGGGGTGAGCGAGGGCGGCACCGCGTCGAAGCCGTCGGGCTCCGCCCCGAGCGCGACCTCGATCCGGCCGCGCAGCGCCGAGTGCTCGATCCAGGGGCCGGGGAGCGCGGCGCCGTCCGCGGTGACGCCCTGCAGCGCGACCTCGCCGGAGCGCGCGGCGGGGGCGTGCACGCTGAACGGCTCGCCGCCGAGCGGCCGCACCCGCGCCTCCTCGAACAGCGGCGCGACCAGGTGGTAGCGCTCCGTCGCGAGCTGCAGCGGGTACAGGCCGAGCGCCGTGAACAGCCACCACGCGCTCATCTCGCCGTTGTCCTCGTCGCCCGGGTAGCCCTGGCCGATCTGCTCGCCGACGAACAGCCGACGCTGCACCTCCCGCACCACCTCGGCGGCGCGCTGCGGCGAGCCGGCATGGTGGAACAGGAAGGGGATGTGGTGGGCCGGCTGGTTGGAGACCCCGAACTGCCCCATGCGCACGGCGCGCGCCTCGGTCATCTCGTGGATCACGTGGCCGTAGGTGCCCTTCCGATCCGCCCGCTCCGGGGTCGCGAAGAACTCCTCGAGCTGGGCGTGGAGGGCATCGTGCCCGCCGTAGAGGTCCGCGAGCCCCTCGCCGTCGTGCGGGACGTGGAAGGCGAAGTTCCAGCCGTCGGTCTCCGTGAAGTCCCCGCCCCAGCTGAGCGGGTCGAACTCCTCGGGCGTCGTCGCGAAGGCGCCGTCGCGGCGTCGACCCTGGAAGAAGCGGATCGCCGGGTCGAAGAGCAGGGCATAGCCCCGCGAGCGGTCGCGCAGGTAGGCCGCCTCCTCGCGGAGGGTCTCAGCCCGCGCCGCGTCCTCGGTGCGCTCGGCCAGCAGCGCGGCGTGCACGGCGAGGCCGGCGTCGTTGATGTGGGCCTCGAGCGCCCAGGACACGGACTCCGGGGTGTCGGTGTCGACGTAGCCGGTGAACACGGCACGCTCATTGCCCTTGCGCCCGACCTCGGGGAAGGGCGGGGCGACGGTCGCATTGCGCAGTCCGGAGAGATAGGCGGCCTCCGGATCCGGCAGCTCGACGCCCTTGACCAGGAGATCGGCGAAGGCGATGTCGCTGCTGGTCCCGGTCATGCAGTCGGCGTAGCCGGGCGAGGACCAGCGGGCGATCCAGCCGCCCTCGCGGAACTGCTGCACGAAGCCGTCGGCGAGCTCGGCGGCGAGCTCCGGGTACAGCAGGGCGTAGGCGGGCCACGCGGTGCGGTAGGTGTCCCAGAAGCCGTTGTTGACGTGCATCCGCCCGGGGAGGACCTGGGCGTTGGTGCGCGTATCGGTCGCCTCGCCCTTGACCGGCAGGACGGGGCTCGCGTGCACCGGCTCGGGGCGCTGCAGGGTGCCCGCGTCCTCCCAGTGCGAGTTGGGGTAGAGGTTCAGGCGGTAGAGGTTGCCGTAGAGGGTGCGGCGCTCGGCGGGGCTCGCCCCGGGCACCTCGATCACCTCGAGCCGCTCGGTCCAGGCGGCGTGGGCGTCGCGGCGCACCTGCTCGAGGGAGCGTCGCTCGACCTCCCGGGCGAAGGTACGCCGTGCCTGATCGATCCCGACGAAGCTGGTCACCAGGCGCACCGTCACCCGGGTCGTGCCGGGCGCGAAGCTGAGCACGGAGGCCCCGGGCGTGGCGCCGGAGGCCGGCCCGACGGACTCCGGCGCGGGGCTCACCTCGCCGAGCACGAACATGCGGGTCGACCCGTCGGCCCGGGCGTAGCCCTCGGCGAGTCCCGAGTCGACCCACGCGTGGAAGCGGCCGTCGAAGACGGCACCGGCGGCGTCGATCCGGCAATGCCGGTCCACGCCCTCCAGCAGCAGGTGGCGCGGCCCCTCCTCGACGGGGAGGTCCACCTCGAGGATCGCCCCGTGGTCGGTGGGGGCGAGGCGCACGGTGAGGTCGCCGTCCAGGGGCGCCTCGTACAGGTCGGGGCGCGCGGTCTCCGTCGCATGGTCGAAGCCCCGGGCGCGGCCCTCCGGGGAGGCGTCCGGCTCCTCCCCGAGCAGCGGCATCATCACGAACTGGTTGCGGTCGCCCATCCAGGGGCTCGGCTGGTGGCTGATCGCGAGCCCCTGCAGACGGGGGCGGTTGTCCTCCCCGCCGCGCCGGTGCCACTCGTAGAGCCAGCGACGGGTGCGCGCATCGGTCACCGGGGTGAAGAAGGCGAAACCGTTGGGGATCGCGGTGAGCGGGAGGGTGTTGCCGCGGGAGAAGTCCCCGGAGGAGTAGGTGCCGCGGCGCGTGTCGACCCAGGCGACGGGGTCCTCGAGCGGCGGATCGGCGGGGCGCGCGGCGAGACGGGGGCCGTCGAGGAAGCCGTGCAGCTCCACCCCGGTGCCGATCGGCTCGCCCTGGTCGTCGTGCTGCGGTGCGGCGACGCTCAGCAGCACCTTGGCGACGGTGCGGCCGACGGCGTCCTCGAGCCCCACCTGCACGTCGTTCCACTGATCGGCGTACAGGATCCGCGCCGCACCCATCCCCTCGGCGGTCGCCCGGGTCCCGTACTGGTCGCGGGGGTCGAGCTGGGAGAGACGGCTGCCGTCGGTGAACTCGAGGTCGATCGCGGCGTGGGTCGCACCCCAGCTCAGCGCGGGATCCAGCACGGGGTGCAGGAACCAGCGCAGCTGCTCGCCGGCGCCGATGGTGCGGCCGACGAGGGAGGGCGCCCCCTCGTGCCCGTCCACGGCGACCTCGGCCCGCTCCCCCGGCTCGATCACGTACATGAGGGTCTCGGGCGCGAGGAACCCGGCACCGTCCCTGCTGGTGGGCGAGCCGACGGGACCGGGGTCTGCGGTGACGATCATGCCCACCAGCGTATCGAGCGCGGCGGGCGTGCGGAGTTCTCCCCACGCCGCGGACGTGCGCCGACGTCCCCCGTGCGGGATACTCGGGGCGAGCACTGAGATCCGAGGGGGACCGATGGCCTACGCACAGCCGCAGGGGATGATGCCGACCGCCGGCGGGGGCCGTGCTAGGCGCCCCACCTGGCACTGGATGCTGATCGGGGGCGTCGCGCTGTTCCTCGCCCTGATCGTCCTCGCCCTGGCGGTGCTGATCGGCTGGCGGATCCTGGGTCGCGGCGATCCGGCGGACACCGTCGACGACTTCTACTCCTCGCTGCAGGAGGCCGACTGCGATCTCTTCATGGAGTCGACCACCGAGGAGTTCCGCTCCGCGACGGGGCTGACCTCGTGCGCGATCTTCGACGAGAACATCGTCGGGACCGACGCGATCACCTACGAGGTCAACGACCGCATCAACCGACAGGGTTACGCGATCTTCGAGGTCACCGAGACCTACACCGTCGACGGCCAGTCCGAGTCCGCGGACCTCCGCTATTACGTGCGGCGGATCGACGGGCAGTGGGACCTCGACGGCATCGAGCTGCTCACCGAGGACTCGGTCCCGATCACCTGATCGCCCGCGGTCTCAGGCGGGCTCACCCGGTCGAGGCCGCGCCAGGAGCAGAGCCGGCGCCGGGCGCCCCCGAGGCGCCGGTCTCCCGGAGATCACGGTGCCTCCGGCAGCGCGCCTGATAGGACTCGACCCCTCCCACCTGCTCCGCGGTCGCCGACCTCGGATCGCCGGTGCTCCCCGCGAGCCGCACGTGGAAGGCCGCGTCCCGACCGCACACGGTGCACACCGCGGTGAGCTTCACGACCTCCTCGGCGAGCGCCATCAGCGTCGGCACCGGCTCGAACCCGTCCCCGTCGTAGGTGACGCAGAGCCCCGCCGCCTCGACCTGCACGCCCGCGTCGAGGAGGGCGTCGATCGCGAGCACGAGCCCGGGACCGAAGAACTGCGCCTCGTCGATCGCCACGAGATCGGGCGGCTCCCCGGCGAGCAGCGCGGAGAGCTCCCCGGGGGTGCTCATCATCCGTGCGGGCAGCGAGGCGCCCAGGTGGGTGCGCAGCCGCTCCGCCCCCGCCCGGGTGTCGAGGGCATGGCCGATCACCTCGACGCGCGCCCCGGCGAGGCGGGAGCGACGCACGCGGCGCAGCAGCTCCTCGGTCTTCCCCGCGAACATCGGTCCGGCGATCACGTGCAGGCGTCCTGCCTCGCTGCGGTGCATGCGGTCAGCCTACGGCGCGGCGCTACAGTGCAGAGGTGAGCTCACGACGCCCCTCCCCGTTGCACGGCGCGCGCCCCACCCGCGCGGATCTCGCCGCCGTGGACACCACCGATCCCTGCGCGCTGGACGACGTGCTGCCCGCGGTGCCGGACACCCTGAGGCTGTTGATCGTGGGGATCAACCCGGGGCTGTGGACCGCGGCCGTGCGCGCCCCCTTCGCCCATCCGGGGAACCGCTTCTGGCCCTCGCTGCACCGCGCCGGGCTGACGTCGCGCCTCGTGGATGCCTCCCGCGGTCTCGACCTCGCCGACGAGCAGGACCTGCTGGACCGCGGCCTCGGGATCACGAATCTCGTGGGCCGGGCGACCGCGCGCGCCGCCGAGCTGGACCGCGAGGAGCTGCGCGCGGGCGGAGCGGCCCTGCTCGGGCGCCTGCCGCGGCTGCGACCCCGCGTCGTCGCGATCGCGGGCATCACCGCCTTCCGCAGCGCCTTCGGAGTGCCCAGGGCCCGGCTCGGCCGCCAGGATCCGGGCACGGTCGCCGGCTGGCCCGAGGGGCCCGGCGCCCCTGTGCTGTGGGTCGTGCCGCAGCCCAGCGGGCTGAACGCCCACGCCACGGTCGACTCGCTCGCCGCGACCTGGCGGGAGGTCGCGGCCGAGGCGGGCGTCCCCACCGAGGGATCCGAGCCCGTCCGTCCAGCTCGGGAATCGGGTGCCGCCGGGCCGCGCGGTGCGTGAGCGGGCCGGATCCTGCCATCGCACCCCGCGGATGCTCCCGATCGGTCGGCACCGGGTCGCCTGCGGGCACGCGGCCTCCTGAACTCCCTTGCCGCGGCCGGGGCCGCGTGGAAGGGTGGTGCGGATCCAGGCGGGGCGATGAGGCCGAGCCGAGCGCACGGCCCTCCCCGCACGTCGCGCACGCAGGAGGTACCTGGTGAAGCTGCCCTGGCTCACGGCCGCCCTCGACGGGACGGGCCCCGTCGTCTCCGTCCATCTCGACACCACGCGCACGGACCCGCAATCCGCCGGCGAGCTCGAGGCCCGCTGGGCGCAGATGCGCTCGGGACTCGCCGCTGACGGCGCCCCGGAAAGGGTGCTCGCGGAGATCGAGGACTCCGTGCTCAGCCCCTCCCGCCTCGGAGGGCGGCACGGGCGCTCGGTCTTCGCGACCGACGACGGGATCCTCGTGGACCGGGTGCTGCCGGCGCCGCCGCTGCAGGAGTCCGCTCACCGCGGCGAGTTCCCCCAGCTGCTGCCGCTCGTGCAGGTGATCCCCTTCGCCGTCAGCCAGCTGCTGGTGGTGGTGGATCGAGCCGGAGCGGACCTGCACCTGCGCGCCCCCGAGAACCCGTCGATCGTCCACGGCTCCCCCGGGCTCGGCGAGGACGCGCAGGTCGAGGGCGGCCATGACGTGCTGCACAAGGCCGGGGTGGGCGGCGGCGCCCAGCATGGCTGGCGCGCCGACAACTCCGAGGCCCGGGTCGAGGACTCCTGGGAGCGCAACGCGGACGCGGTGGCGGCGGCTGTCGAGCGGACGCTGCGGGAGCACCGCGTGGACATGGTGATGCTCAGCGGCGACGTGCGGGCGATGGGTCTGCTGCGGGAGGCGCTGGGTCGCGAGGCCCGTGAGCGGATCCTCGAGGTGCCCGGCGGGAGCCGGGGCGCGGCGCTGGACCGGGGCCCCTTCCGCGAGGCGCTCACCCGCACCACGCTCGAGGTCATCGCCGCACGGCAGCAGGCGCTCGCCGACCGCTTCCGGGAGAGCCAGGCCCGCGACGGCGCCTCGGTCGCCGGTGCCGCCGAGGTCGCCCAGGCGCTCGGCCGCGGACAGGTCGAGGAGCTCGTCCTGGTCACCGGTCACGAACCGGCGGGCATCGAGGAGCTGCTGCGCGGGGCCCTGGCGACCGACGCGGCGATCTCGGCGCTCCAGGAGGACACGCTCGGGATCCCCGAAGGGGTCGGGGCGCTGCTGCGCTGGAAGGACGAGGCCACCCCGTCCAACAGCATCGGCTCGATGTCCGGGGATCACGGCCGGGAGTGAGGCCGTCCGGCCGGCCCGCCGGCCCTTCGAGGCCCTGCGGCGGCCCGGCCGGCGGCCAGCGGATCGACCGTTCGGTCCGTCCCCTCGACACCGAGCGACGCCGCGGCAGGATGGAGGAGCGGCCGCCGTCCGGCGGGCCGAGTGCACCGATCAGGAGGAGACATGCCCGAGGCATGGAGCGCGAAGCGCGAGCGTCAGTACGAGCACATCAAGCAGAGCCAGCTCGACCGGGGGGTCTCCGCGGACGAAGCCGAGGAGATCGCCGCGCGCACGGTCAACAAGACCCGTGCGCAGGAGGGCGAGTCCGAGGAAGCCAGCCGCACGTCCCTCGAGGACAAGTCGCCGTCCGAGCGGGGCGGCGAGCGCTCGCACAGCGGAGCGCAGGGACGCACGAAGGAGCAGCTCTACCAGGACGCCCGCCGACAGGGTGTCGAGGGCCGGTCGACGATGGACAAGGACGAGCTGGAGCAGGCGGTCGAGGACCGCTGAGGGGTGCAGCGGGCGCTGCGTCGGCGGAGACCCTGATCGCAGGGTCTTCCCAGGTGCGGAGGGTCCCCGTGTAGAATCGCGGACGGCAACGGGGGAGTATCCGCCACGCTGTGCACGTCATCACGAGGGCCGACAGGGGCGCTCCGGGCGCAGCGGCCCATCGGCTCGGTCGAGGGGTGGAGAGACCCGGGTCTCCCGATTCGACCCCCGAAAGTAGAGCCATGACCGTCTCCCCGCTCGTCTGGATCCTCACCGTCGTGGCGATCCTGGGCCTTCTGGCCTTCGACTACATCTTCCACGTGCGCAAGGCGCACATCCCCACGCTGCGCGAGGCCGCCGTCTGGTCCGCGATCTACGTGGGCATCGCCCTCGCCTTCGGCGTCGGCGTGCTCGCCCTCGGCGGCGTGGACATGGGCACCGAGTACTTCGCCGGATACGTCACCGAGAAGGCCCTCTCGGTCGACAACCTCTTCGTGTTCCTCGTGATCATGAGCGCCTTCGCCGTGCCCCGCGAGGACCAGCAGAAGGTGCTGCTCTTCGGCATCACCTTCGCGATCGTGGCCCGCACCGGCATGATCCTGGCCGGTGCGGCCGCGATCGACGCCTTCTCCTGGGCCTTCTACATCTTCGGCGCGATCCTGCTGTTCACCGCGATCAAGATGCTCCTCGAGGAGTTGCGCGAGAAGGACGACGAGGCCGGCGAGGGCTTCTTCGTCCGCGTGGTCAAGCGGTTCCTGCCCGCCACCGACGAGTACGACGGCGACAAGCTGTTCACCATCGAGAACGGCAAGCGCGTCCTCACCCCGATGCTGCTGGTGATGATCGCGATCGGCGGCACCGACCTGCTGTTCGCGCTCGACTCGATCCCGGCAATCTTCGGCCTGACCCAGAACACCTACATCGTGTTCACCGCGACGGTGTTCTCGCTGCTGGGCCTGCGCCAGCTCTACTTCCTCATCGACGGCCTGCTGGACCGGCTCGTGTACCTGTCCTACGGGCTCTCGATCATCCTCGCGTTCATCGGCGTGAAGCTCGTGGTCCACGCGCTGCACGAGAACGAGCTGGCCTTCATCAACGGCGGCGAGGCGGTGCACGCGATCCCGGAGATCACCACCGCGTTCTCCCTGTCCGTGATCGTCGGCGTCCTCGTCGTCACCGTTCTCGCCTCGCTGCTCTCCCCCAAGGGCCGGGCGCAGGCCGCGGTGAACGACGCCCACCGCGAGGCGCAGGCCTACGTCGAGATGACCTACGCCTCGTTCGAGCAGCGACGCGATGCGCTGTACGCGCGGATGATCGAGCACGAGAAGGCCATCGAGGCGCTGCCCGCGAAGTACCAGGACATGGTCGTCGAGGAGCGCAACGTCCTCGAGCTGCTCGCCGATGCCCACCGCATCCACGAGCTGCGCCAGGCCCACAACGACCGCGGCGAGCGCAGCGACGAGCAGCCGGAGGGCCTGGTCGTCACCCGCCCGGACGGCACCGTCGCGACCGATCCCAGCGGCAACGTCATCACCGTCGCCGAGGAGGAGCGGATCCGCACCGAGAAGGAGGCCAAGCGCCGCGCCCGTCAGCAGGAGCGCGAGGCGTACAGCCGCAGCTGACGCGGCGAGGTCGTCGTCGACTGCTGGCGCCTGGCGTACTGGTACGCCTCTATGCCTCTATGGGCGTCGTGGCACGCCGGGCGCCGGTGCTCGTCCGCGTCGGGGTGGCGTGACGGCGCTCAGTCCCGCGCGACCGCCGGGTCCTGCTGCAGCGCGGCGAGCACCAGCATCAGCTGGGCGGCGAGATAGGTGACCATGACCCACGCGCCGTGGGTCGGCAGCGTCAGCACGCCGAAGGCGTTCAGCGCGATCAGTGCATCGGAGAGCACGAACACCGCCGCCCCGATCCCGCCGAGCCTGCCGAGCCCCGTCGCGAGGCCGGCCATCGCCACGATCGCCCCGGCGTAGACCACGATCGCCGGGAGCAGGATGCCGGCCCGGGGAGCGCACAGGAGGATGATCACGATCGCCGCCGCGAGATAGGGCAGCAGCAGGACGGGCCGACGCAGCACGCTGCGCTCCCGCAGCGGCCAGAAGGCGCCCGCGTAGACGAGCTGCGCGAGCAGGAAGCAGCCCACCATCGCGAGGAAGGCCGCATCCCCCGCGAGCAGTCGGGGCACCGAGTCCCCGAGCCAGGAGAAGAGCAGCCCGAGGAGGACCCACCGCACCAGGCGCGGTCGCGGCGTCGAGGTGCCCGCGAGGAGCGCGACGGCGAGGAGCGGCATCACCAGGAGCTGCGTCAGGTCCGCCGTCGACCGATGACCGAGCAGCTGGGCGAGGAGGTGCAACGCCCCGACGACCAGATACACCCCCAGTGCCCCTCGCATGGGGCGGAGACTACCGGGGCTCAGCGGCCGACGGGGCCGTCCCAGTCCCAGCGGTGGACGGGCCGGTCCGCGGAGACCTCCGCCGCGGAGGTCGCGAACTCGTTCATCACGGTGCGGGTCGCCCACGCCCAGGAGGCGGAGATGGCCGACGCGGCGGGCTCGGGGATATCCGCTGCGGCGATCGCTCGGTCGAACACCGCGATGCCTGCCGCGTCGAAGTCCTCGTGGACGCCGTTGCCGGCATGGATCCGGTCGATATGGGCGGCGGGGCCGTAGGACCCGGTGTATCGCGGCGGGCCGCCGAGGGCCTCGCCGAGATAGGCGGCGAGCCGCTCCACATGGTCCTCGGCATATCCGTGGGAGAAGGCATGGGAGACGAGCGGGTCCTCGAGGGCGAGGTCGTGCCAGTGACGGGAGAGGCGGGGGAGGGCGTCCGGGCCGCCCGCCGCCTCGCAGATGCTGCGCCGCATGGCCCGGATGTTACGCCTCCCGGGGCGCAGGTCGGATCGTCTCGCCGGCATCATCCGTCGCCCCGTGTGGACCCGCTCTGGAGCCGCCGGTCAGCGGGCGTCCAGGATCGTGATCTGTCCGGCAGCCCCGAGAGGACCCGCACAGGATCCTCACGACTCCTCACGAACCCGGCGTCGGTGCAGGTCAGCGCTCCGCGTCACGTAAAGGGTGGACCATGCGCCGCTACTCGGAGGGTCACGCCGGGCCCGGGAGGGGCGTCGCGGACTTGATCCGCCCGGGGGCCGCTCCCCTACGGTGTCCGCCGTCCAGCTCCGCGGGAGCACCGTCGATGAGCGGTGGCCGCCGCGGGAACCGCGAGACCTGTGAAAGGACACCCATGTCCCGGCACAACACCCACCGTTCCACCCCGTCCGTCGGCGTCGTCCGCCGCGGCCTCACCCGTTCGGCCGTCGCCCTGGCCGGAGGCGCCGTCGTCGCCTCGGGCATGCTCGCCCTGACCACGACCTCCGCGAGCGCCGCGAGCGGCTGGGACGAGGTCGCCGCCTGCGAGTCCGGCGGAGACTGGTCGATCAACACCGGCAACGGCTACTACGGCGGCCTGCAGTTCTCCCAGCAGACCTGGGAGGGCTTCAGCGGCACTGAGTACGCCTCGAGCGCCGACCAGGCCTCCAAGAGCGAGCAGATCGCCGTGGCCGAGCGCGTGCTCGCCGAGCAGGGCCCCGGCGCGTGGCCCACCTGCGGCGTCGCCCTCTCCGGCGGCGCCGACACCGGCGGCGCGCCCGCCGCCGACGAGTCCGACGCGGACGACTCCTCCGAGTCGGAGCAGGACGACTCCTCGCAGCAGGAGCAGCAGTCCACCGAGAGCCGCGAGTCGGACGAGCAGGCGAACCGCTCCACCGAGCGCGAGAGCTCCGAGCCCCAGGGTGACTGGAGCTGCAACGGCGACGGCATCGCCGACAACTGCGACGACAACGGCTTCACGAAGGAGACCGAGCAGGAGCAGCCCGAGCAG
Organism: Brachybacterium sp. B718/18; assembly: GCF_055454375.1. Classification (NCBI taxonomy): domain Bacteria; kingdom Bacillati; phylum Actinomycetota; class Actinomycetes; order Micrococcales; family Dermabacteraceae; genus Brachybacterium; species Brachybacterium sp. B718/18. The sequence goes on from NZ_JBVDDO010000003.1 coordinate 75,828, forward strand.
GAGGAGGCCCCGGCCGAGGAGTCCGCTCCGGCCGAGCAGGATTCCGCGGACGAGCCCGGCTCGCGCGCGACCGGCGACCTCTCGGTGGCCGGCACCCTCGAGGTGGACGGGAAGATGGGCACCGAAACCATCACCGCCCTCCAGGACTGGCTGGGTGTCGAGCAGACCGGCGAGATGGACGAGGAGACCACCCTCGCCCTGCAGGCATGGTCGAAGACCGACCAGGACGGCGTGATCGGTGAGGACACCGTCGCCGGGCTGCAGCACGAGGTCGGTGCCACCCAGAACGGCTCCGACGAGATCGACGAGGACACCGTCGAGGTGCTGCAGGCCTTCCTCAACCTGTACTGATCCCGCATGCCCTGCCGCGCAGCCCGCGCGGCACTGCGATCCCGGACGGCCGGGCCGCCCTCGAGGCGGCCCGGCCGTCCCGCGTTCCGGAGGGCGGGCCTGCAGGGCGCGAGGCCTGCGCCTCTCGAAACTCGTGCCGCCGACCCCTTGTGCTTGACGCGACGTCACCCGACACAGTGGGTCATGCACCGAACGCGACGGCCGACGAGAGGAGAGGCGATGAGCACCCGGGACTGGCCGATGCAGGAGATCGTGCGGCTCACCGGCACCACGAGCCGCACCCTGCGGCACTACCAGCAGGTGGGCCTGCTCGAGCCGTCCCGCATCGGGCACGGCGGCCAGCGGTTCTACGACCGCACCGGTCTGCTGCGCCTGCAGCGGATCCTCGTGCTGCGCGAGCTCGGCCTGGGCCTGCCGGAGATCGGCCGGGTGCTCGCCGAGAGCGTCGACCTGGCGACGGCCCTGCGGGAGCATGCGGCGCAGCTCGACCTCGAGCAGGAGCGCCTCGCCCGGGTCGCCGCCTCGGTGCGCGCCACCCTCACCATGATCGTGACAGGAGGAGAGCTCGTGACCGAGACGATGTTCGACGGATTCGACCACACGCAGCACCGGGAGGAGGTGGAGCAGCGCTGGGGGCCGGAGGCCTACGCCCGCGCCGATCGCTGGTGGCGCTCGGTGACCGAGGCCGACCGCCGCCGGTTCCAGCAGGAGCTGACCGACGTCGTGGACGGCTTCGCGGAGCTCGTCGCCCGCGGGGCCGACGCCGCGGACCCCGCGACGCGGGAGCTCACCGGGCGGCTGCACACCTGGGTGTCACACGGCTGGGGCGGGCGGGCCCCGGAGGCGGAGGCCTTCACGGGCCTCGGCGAGCTCTACGTCGCCGATCCCCGCTTCGGGCGGACCTTCTCGCGGGACGGCGTCGAGCTCGCCCCCTTCGTGCGCGACGCGATGCGCGAGTACGCCCGGACCGTGCTGCGCTGACCCGCGAGGACCCCGCGTGCCGCGTGGTGCGACCGGGTCGGAACGTTCCGGCCCGATCGCACCGCGGGGCGAGAGTCATCGCACACGGCCCCCGCAGCCGCCTCGCGACCCCCGGGTCGGACCGGTACGGTCGCCGACGCCGTCCACCTGGAGCACCCGACCCTCAGGAGGTCCGCATGACCGGCACCCCCACCACCCGTACTTTCCGCACCGCCGTCGCGGTGCGCACGGCCGCCGCTGCCCTCGCCGTCGGCGCCGCCCTGGGCCTCGCCGCGTGCGGGCCCGAGGACCCGGCCCCGTCCGGCGCGAGCGATGCCGGAGGCGCCGCCCCGCCCGCCGCGAGCGACGGCGGCGGGGAGCAGGCCCTCCCCCAGCCCGACACCTCCTCGATCCCCGAGATCGTCGCCAAGGTGAACGGCGAGCGGATCATCCGCGAGGAGTTCGTGCCCGTCTACGAGGCGCAGTTCCAGCAGGCCGCGATGCAGCAGCAGACCACCGGGCAAGCGGTCGACGAGGCCACCCTGCAGCAGCAGGTCGCCGATCAGCTGGTCGACAACCGCCTGCTGCAGCAGGCCGCGGCCGACTCCGGCATCGAGGCGACGGAGGCCGACATCGACGCGACCCTCGACCAGATCGCCCAGCAGAACGGCCTCGGTTCCGGGGACGAGGTGGTCCAGACCCTCGCCCAGCAGGGGGTGGCCGAGGAGCAGGTCCGCGAGGATGCCGCGACCCAGTTCGTGCTGACCACCTATGTCACCCAGGAGGGCGGCATCACCGAGCCGACGGAGGAGGAGCTGCGCGCCCAGTACGACGACCTCGTCGCCCAGCAGGAGCAGTCCGGAGCCGACACCTCGCAGGTCCCGCCCTTCGAGGAGGTCCGCGAGCAGCTGGCCCAGCAGGCCCTCACCCAGCAGCAGAACGAGGCCGCGACGACCCTCGCCGCCGAGCTGCGCGAGCAGGGGGACGTGACGATCCTGCTGTGAGTCGCGCTTCCCGCTAGGGTGCCGGACGAGACGCCCGTCCCGACCCGACCCGACCCGACCCGACCCGACCCGACCCGACCCGACCCGAGAGGACCCCTGATGATCCTGATCAACGTCAAGTTCCCCGTGAAGCCCGAGTTCGCCGACCGCTGGCCGGAGATCTCCCGGCCCTTCACCGAGGCGACCCGCGCCGAGCCCGGCAACAAGTGGTTCGAGTGGTCCCGCAGCGTCGAGGACCCCACCACCTACGTCCTGATCGAGGCGTTCACCGACGAGGGCGCGGAGCCCCATGTGAACTCCGAGCACTTCCGCATCATGCAGCAGGAGTTCCCGCAGTATCTCGCCGCAACCCCGCAGATCGTCTCCCAGCAGGTGGACGTCGAGGACTGGGGCCCCATGGGGGAGGTCACCGTCGACTGACCGCCCCGGCACCCGGGAGCCGGCCGCGCCGTCGGCCCCGGGTGATGCCGGCCCGCCGCGCCGTCGTCGGCCGCCCGCCGTCGGCTCCTCAGCCGCGCAGGTCCGCGGCGACCGCCCGCAGCGACTCCGCAGAGCGGTGCAGGGCCGCGAGCTCCGCGTCCGAGAAGGGGGTCGCCGCGATCGGACGCGCGCCGTGGCGGCCGACGACGCAGGGCACCGACAGGGCCACCCCGTCGATCCCGTGCTCCCCGTGGAGCACCGGGGCGACGGGGAGGATCGCCTGCTCGTCCCGCAGAACCGCCTCGATGATCCGGGCGCTCGAGAGCCCGATCGCGTAGTTGGTGGCGCCCTTGCCGCGAATCACCGTGTAGGCGGCGTCCCGGACGTCGACCGCGATCCGGTCGAGCTCCGCCCGGTCGAAGCCGGTGCCGTCCTCTCCGCGCCAGTCGAGGATCGGGACGGTGCCGATGGTCGCCGTGGACCAGACGGGGAACTCGGTGTCACCGTGCTCCCCCACGATCTGGGCGTGGACGCTCGAGGTCGAGACCTTCGCGCGGCGGGCGATCTCCCAGCGCAGCCGGGAGGTGTCCAGCGCCGTACCCGAGGCGAACACCCGCCCCGCCGGGAGGCCTGCGGCCTCGTCGGCGAGCAGGGTGAGCACGTCACAGGGGTTGGTCACGATGACGTGCACGGCGTCCGGGGCGACCTCGAGCAGCTGGGGCATGAGGGTACGGAGGATGCCGGCGTTGGTCTCGGCGAGCTCGATCCGGGTCTGTCCCGGCCGCTGCTTCGCACCGGCGGTGATCACGACGACGTCGCTGCCGGCGGCGACGGTGATGTCGCTGCCGCCGGAGATCTCGCTGCTGCCCGCGAAGAAGGAGCCGTGCGCGAGGTCGAGCACCTCCGCCGCGGTCTTCTCGGGCGCGACATCGTAAAGGGCGATGTGCCGGGCGCTCCCCCGGATCAGCGCCGCATAGGCGACGCTCGATCCGACAGCTCCGGCTCCGACCACGGTCAGTTTTGAGGTTCCGCTCATGCCGCGAGCGTAGAGGCCCTCGCCGGTGCGCCGACAGGGGGCGCCAAGGTGCGGGACGGACGTTCCGGGGACTGCAACGCCCTGCAACTTCCCCGCTTCCGCCACCGGGACGGCGACGATCAGGGGACGCACCGCGCGCGCCCCACGAGGGCGCGGCGACTCGACGACGAGATCGAAGGAGGATCGCCCCGCCCACCGCCGACGGCATCCGTCGGGCCCGGTTCACCACCGCGTCCTGCCGATCCGTCCGGCCCCCGGTCCGGAGCGCTCCCCTTCACGACAGAACGGAGACAGCATGTCGGAGAAGAACGTCCGCCTCGGGATCATCGGCCTCGGCGCCCAGGGAGGCATGTACGCCGGCCTCCTCCAGGACGGGAAGATCGACGGGATGACGCTCGGCGCGATCGCCGACATCGACCCCGCGAAGAGGGAGCTCGCCGCGGAGAAGCACCCGGGCGTCCCCTTCTACGACGACTACGTGACCCTGCTCGACTCGGGTGACGTGGACGCCGTGGTCACCACCGTCCCCCACTTCCTGCACGCCGAGATGACCATCGCCGCGATCGGCAAGGGCATCCACGCCCTCACCGAGAAGCCCGCGGGCGTGTACACGAAGCAGGTCGAGGAGATGAACGCCTTCGCGGCGGAGCACCCCGAGACCACCTTCGCGATCATGTTCAACCAGCGCACCAACCCGGTCTACACGGACCTCAAGGCGCTCATCGACTCCGGCGAGCTGGGCAAGCTGCGCCACACCTCGTGGATCATCACCACCTGGTGGCGTCCGCAGGGCTACTACGACCAGTCGGAGTGGCGCGCCACCTGGGGCGGCGAGGGCGGCGGCGTCCTCGTGAACCAGGCTCCCCACCAGCTGGACCTGTGGCAGTGGCTCGCGGGCACCCCGAAGAAGGTCTTCGCCAAGCTGGCCTTCGGCTTCCAGCGCGACATCGCCACCGAGGACGAGGTCAACGCGGTCGTGGACTTCGGCGACGGCGCCACCGGCCACTTCATGACCTCCACCAACGACATCATCGGCACCGACCGCCTGGAGATGCTCTTCGACCAGGGCAAGGTCGTCGTCGACGCCTCGACCAAGGTCACCGTCTACCGCCTCTCCGAGAACGAGCGCGCCCTCAGCGACAAGATGACGATGCAGGACGTCGCGAAGCTGTTCCGCGGCGAGATGGATCCGAGCTCCGTCTACACCGTCGAGGAGAAGACCTACGAGTCGCAGTGGGGTCAGCAGCACATCGCCGTCCTCACCAACTTCGCGGCCCACATCAACGACGGCACCCCGCTGATCGCCGACGGCGCCGAGGGCATCAACGGCGTGCGCCTGGCCTCGGGCATGCAGCTGTCGGCGTGGACCGGCCGCGAGATCGACCTGGTGGACTACCCGGCGGACGAGTACCTCGCCGAGCTGAACCAGCGCATCGAGGCGGAGGGCAAGTTCCCCACCCGCTCCTGAGCGCCCCCGCGACCTCGCGGCACGTCCCGGCGTCGGCCCCGTCGGCGCCGGGACAAGCCGCACCCGCACCCCACCACCAGCCACGACCTCGAAGGAGAACACGCCCATGGCCGTCCTCGGACTGCAGCTCATGATGCTCAAGGACAAGATCAACGAGAAGGGGATGTACGAGGTGCTGCGCCAGGTGCGCGAGCTCGACATCGACGCCGTCGAGGTCTCCCAGGTGGAGATGACCGACGAGCTCATCGACGACCTCGTGCGCGGCAAGGCCGACTTCACTGTGGAGACCGCAGCGATGAGCGCCTCGATAGCCCCCGGCGGCAACGGCTTCGCTCTGGAGACCGAGTTCGACCGCGCCGTCGACGCCTGCCGCCGCACCGGCGCCCGCTTCCTGCGCATCGGCATGATGCCCTTCTCGGCGATGGTGTCGAAGGAGGCGACGGAGGCCTGGGCCGCGAGCGTCGAGCCGTACGCCGCCCGCCTGGCGGAGCAGGGCATCACCCTCTGCTACCACAACCACCACGTGGACCTGATCCAGTTCGACGGCGAGCGCATCTTCGACATCGTCCGCCGGGTCGCCCCCTCGCTGCTGTTCGAGGTGGACCTCCACTGGGTCCAGCGCGGCGGTATGGCCCCGCTGGACATGCTCGAGGCCTACGCCGGCGCCTGCAAGCTCATCCACGTCAAGGACTTCCGCGTGGCCCCGATGCCGGCGGAGGCCGTGCAGCGCTTCGAGGCCGGGAAGATGGACATGAAGGAGTTCTACGGGACGTTCCTCTCCCTCGGTCAGTTCGCCGAGGTCGGCCAGGGCAACATGAACTGGCCCGCCCTCCTGCCCGCCGCCGAGAAGGCCGGGGCGGAATACTTCCTCATCGAGCAGGACGACACCTACGGCCGGGATCCGGTCGACTGCATCCGCGAGTCCCGCGAGTACCTGAAGTCCATCGGGTACTGAGCCCGGGCCGCGCCCCGCGGGATGCCCCGGGGGCGATCTCCCGCACACCCCGCAGAGCGTCTCCACCAGCGCGTACGACGCCAGACGACGGCCGGGTCCCAGCATCGGGACCCGGCCGTCCGTCTCTCCGGCAGGCGGCCTAGAGTCGGGGCATGCTGACCGACACCGCGCTCCGCGAGGCCTTCTCCCACGTCCCCCAGGGAGTGGTCCTGGTCGCCGCGGAGATCGACTGGGTCCGGCACGGGCTCGTCGCGTCGACCTTCACGGTCGGGGTGTCCCTGGACCCGCCGCTGGTGTCCGTCGCGGTACAGCACAGCTCTCGCACCTGGCCGCTGCTGCGTGAGCACAGCCGACTCGGCATCACGGTGCTCGGAGCGAACCAGCGCGGGGTGACCCGCCAGCTCGCGGGTCCGGACCGCGAGCGCCGCTTTGACGGTCTCGACGTGGAGGTCGACGAGGGCGGGGCGCTCGTGCTGCGGGACGCCCCCGCCTGGATGACCGTGACGCTCCACGACGAGATGCGCGCCGGCGACCACGACCTCGCGCTGCTCGAGGTGCTCGCGATCGACAGCTCCCCCGCGGCGGCCGCGATGGTCTTCCACCGCAGTCGCTTCAAGAGGCTCGTCGAGGGCGACATCGCCTGCTGAGCGCTGCCCGCGCCGGGCGGCGCGGGATGGCACGATCGCCTCATGGCCACTCGACTGGTGCTGAGCCGACGCGGACGTCTGCTGCGCACCCTCCTCGTCACCGCCGCGGTGCTGCTGCTGGCGGTGCCGCTCGTCGTCGCGCTGACCTCCTCGGAACCGGATCCCGCGCTCGTCGGGCCGACGGGCACGGCGCTCCCCTCCGCCCCGGCGGATCCGGAGATCACCGCCACCACCGCCGCGGCTGATGTCGAGATGATCGCCCCGAGCGAGAAGCTGCATCGCTCCGGGACAGTCGGTCCCGGCACCTGGGCCGCCGCCGGGGCGGGCGCCGCGGGGCAGGCGACGACGGTGCACACCTATGCGCTGCGCGTCGAGGACGGGATCGGCGTCGACGTGCAGGAGGCGGCCGACGAGGTCGAGCGGATCCTCGCCGACGAGCGCGGCTGGGGCCCCGTCGAGGACGTCGCCTTCACCCGGGTCGCTGATCCGGCGACCGCGGAGTTCACCATCTCCCTCGCCTCCCCGACCACGACCGACGAGCTGTGCCTCCCGGCGCGCACGGAGAGCACCTGGTCCTGCCGCAACGACGGCGACGTGGTGCTGAACTCGGACCGCTGGTTGTACATGACCCCCACGTTCACCGATCTGCGGGAGTACCGGGCGTACATGGTCAACCACGAGGTGGGCCACTTCCTCGGCCACGGCCACCCCTCGTGCCCCGGCGAGGGGCAGCCGGCGCCGGTGATGCTGCAGCAGAGCATCGACCTGGGCGGCTGCACGCCGAACCCCTGGCCGACGGTCGCCGCCTGAGCGGGGTCCTCAGAGCTCCCGCACGGACCCCGATTCGACGTGCCAGCGGCGATCGGTGGAGACGGCCTCCAGCATGCGCCGGTCGTGGGTGACCAGAAGCAGGGTGCCGGTGTAGGACTCGAGGGCCTCCTCGAGCTGCTCGATGGCGGGCAGGTCGAGGTGGTTGGTGGGCTCGTCGAGGACGAGCAGGTTCACCCCGCGGCCCTGCAGCAGGGCGAGAGCGGCGCGGGTCCGCTCCCCCGGGGACAGCTCCGCCGCGGCGCGGCCGACGTGATCCGCGCGCAGCGCGAACTTCGCGAGCAGGGTCCGCACCTCGGCGGGGCTGAGCGCGGGCAGCTGGGCCTCGACCGCGGCGGAGAGCGGGAGCGGGGCGCCACCCGGCCCACTCGCCTCGAGCACGGTGCGGGCCTGGTCGATCTCCCCGATCAGCACCGAGGAGCCGAGGCTCGCCGAGCCCTCGTCCGGGGCGCGGTGCCCCAGCAGGAGGCGCAGCAGAGTCGTCTTGCCGGCGCCGTTGGGTCCGGTGACCCCCACCCGCTCACCGGCGTTCACCTGGAGGGACACGGGTCCGAGGGTGAAGTCGCCCTGGCGCACCACGGCGGCGCCGAGCGTGGAGACGACGGTCGAGGAGCGGGGCGCCTGCCCGATCGTGAACTGGAGCTGCCACTCCTTGCGGGGCTCCTCGACCTCCTCGAGGCGGGCGATCCGGCTCTCCATCTGCCGCACCTTCTGGGCCTGCTTCTCGCTGGACTCGGACTGCGCCCGACGTCGGACCTTGTCGTTGTCCGGTGACTTGCGCATCGCGTTGCGCACGCCCTGGCTGGACCACTCGCGCTGAATGCGGGCGCGGGAGACGAGATCCGCCTTGGTCGCGGCGAACTCCTCGTAGGCCTCGCGGGCGTGCCGGCGCACCGTGTCGCGCTCCTCGAGGTAGGCGTCGTAGCCGCCGCCGTAGAGCCGGTGGGAGGACTGCGCGAGATCGAGCTCGAGCACCTCGGTGACGCAGCGGGAGAGGAACTCGCGGTCGTGGCTGACCAGCACCGCCCCGCCGCGCAGGCCGCGTACGAAGGACTCCAGGCGGGCGAGGCCGTCGAGGTCGAGATCGTTCGTGGGCTCGTCGAGCAGCACCAGGTCGAAGCGGCTCAGCAGCAGCGCCGCGAGTCCGACGCGGGCCGCCTGCCCGCCGGAGAGCGCGGTCATGGGGGTGCTCGGGGCGAGGTCGAGACCGAGCTCCGCGAGGGTCGCGGGGATCCGGTCCTCGAGGTCCGCGGCGCCGACGGCGAGCCAGTGCTCGAGGGCGGCCGCGTAGGCGTCGGCGCTCGCGGCGGTCTCGTCGGTAAGCCGCTCGGCGGCGGCGTCCATCCGCGCGGTCGCCGCGGCGCAGCCGGTGCGCCGCGCGAGATGCCCGGCGATGGTCTCGCCCGGCCGGCGCTCGTGCTCCTGCGGGAGGTGGCCGACGACGGCGCTCGGCGGGGACAGCGCGATCGAGCCCGCCTGCGGGCTGTCGAGTCCGGCCAGGAGGCGGAGCAGGGTCGACTTCCCGGCGCCGTTCGCGCCGACGACGCCGATCACGTCCCCGGGGGCGACGGTGAGGTCGACCCCCTCGAACAGGATGCGGTGGCCGTACCCTCCGGCGAGACCGGAGGCGACGAGGGTCGCGCTCACCGGACCCAGACCGTGCCCGGCGGGGCGTCGAGGAAGAGGATGAGATCCACGGTGAGGTCCATGGGCCCATCCTCCCACCGTCCGCCCCGCGCCGCCCGGCCCGCACCGCCCAGAGGGGCTTCCGGCGCGGACCGGACGCGAGTAGCGTCGAGCCATGAGCAGCTCTGCGATGACCACCCCCGAGAAGGCCCAGGCGCTGAAGGCGCTCCACGAGGCCTCCGAGATCCTCCGCGTCGTGAACGTCTGGGACGCGATCAGCGCCCGCACCGTCGCCGACCTCCCCGGCACCCGCGCGCTCGCGACCGCCGGGCACTCGATCGCGGCGAGCCACGGCTTCGCCGACGGCGAGATCCCCCGCGACGTGGCCCTCTCGGCCATCGCCGAGATCGTCGCCGCGACCGATCTGCCGGTCACCGCGGATCTCGACGCCGGCTTCGGCGATCCGGGCGAGACGGTGCGCCGCGCGATCGGCGCGGGCGTCGTCGGCGCGAACGTCGAGGACCGACTCGTGCCGCTGCCGCAGGCGGTCCGCGCCGTCGAGGCGATCGTCGCCGCCGGCTCGGCGGAGGGCGTGGACTTCCAGCTCAACGCCCGCACCGACGCAATCGTGCGCGGCGGGGACCGGCCGCTCCAGGAGTCGGTGGCCGACGCGATCGAGCGGGGTCGGGCCTTCCTCGAGGCGGGCGCGAGCCTGGTCTTCGTGCCCGGGATCCTCGACCGGGAGGTGACGCAGCAGCTGGTCGAGGGGATCGGCGAGCGGAAGATGTCGGTGATCGGTCTGCCCGGGGCGCTCAGCGCCGCGGAGTACCAGGAGCTGGGCGTCGCCCGGATCTCCTACGGGCCGATGACCCAGCGCGTCGCACTGCGGGCTCTGCGCGACCTGGCGACGGACCTCTACGGGAGCGGCGTGATCCCGGAGGACACCCCGACGCTGAACTGATCCCGCTACCGGTATCCGGGAAGCCGCATGGACAGGACCTGTCCCTGCCCTACTCTCGGGCCATGATCCGACAGCTCATCGCGCGCCTGTTCTGGACGGTGTCGCCGTGGCGGCTCGCCGTCGAACGCGTCCCGGACCGGCCCACGATCTTCGTCGGCGCCCCGCACACCTCCAACTGGGACTTCGTGTACATGCTGGCTATCGGCTGGCGGCTGCGGCTCCGGCTGCGCTGGCTCGGCAAGCACACCCTGTTCACCGGTTGGAAGGGTCCGGTCATGCGCGCCCTCGGCGGGATCCCGGTGGACCGCCGCGACCCCGCCCGGGTGGTCGACGAGGTCATCGCCCTGGTGCACAGCGGGAAGGTGTTCGGGCTGGTCATCACCCCGGACGGTACACGGGGCGCCCACACCCACTGGAAGTCCGGCTTCCACCGCATCGCCCGGGCGACGGGGCTCCCGCTGACGCTCGGGTACATGGACCGCACCACGATGACCAGCGGCCTTGGCCCGACCTTCGAGGTCACCGGCGACGTCCGCGCGGACATGGACCGCATCCGCGCCTTCTTCGCCGACAAATCCGGCTACCACCCCGAGCTGCGCGTCGAGCCCCGACTGCGGGAGGAGGACGAGTCGAATGCCTGATCGCTCCCGCCCGCTGCGCCGTCTCGGGTTCCTCACCATCGGCCTGTTCGATCCCGCCGATCCCGGCCCGGGGCACGAGGCGACGCTGTCGCTGATCGAGCTCGGCGAGGAGCTCGGCCTCGACAGCGCCTGGCTGCGCCACCGCCACCTGCAGTTCGGGATCTCCTCCCCGATCGCGGTGATGGCCGCGGCGAGCCAGCGCACCTCCCGCATCGAGCTCGGCACCGCGGTGACCCCGCTGGGCTGGGAGAACCCGCTGCGCCTGGCCGAGGACCTCGCGACCGTCGACGTCCTCGCGGGCGGACGGATCAACCCCGGAGTCAGCGTGGGCACCCCGATGCAGTACGACACCGTCCGCGACGCCCTCTACCCGGACACCGCCGAGGTCGAGGACTTCTCGAAGGCGCGCGTGGAGCGCCTCGCACGGCTCCTCGCCGGCGAGCGGGTGCGCGAGCTCGAGGGGAAGCAGGGCGTGGTCGAGGAGTACTCGGCGCGGGTCGAGCCCCACTCCCCCGGGCTGCGCGAGCGGCTCTGGTACGGCGCCGGCTCCCTCGAATCCGCGGTGTGGGCCGGGGAGCACGGGCTGCACCTGCTCTCCTCGAGCGTGATCTTCCCCGGCCCCGACGAGGAGCCGGACTTCGCCGCGGTCCAGGCCGCGCAGCTCCGCGCCTTCCGCGCCGCGGGCGGGACCCGCGCCTCCCAAGGCCTCGTCGTGATCCCGACCGACTCGGCGAGCGCGGCGCAGGAGGAGCGCTACCGCGCCTACGTCGCCGAGCGCCTCCCCCGCACCCGTACCCCGCAGGGACCGCGCGGGATGCTGTTCGCCCCGGACCTGGTCGGCACGAGCGAGGAGATCGCCGAGCAGCTGTGGGCCCACGCGGGCTTCCGCGAGGTCGACGAGGTCGCCTTCGCGCTCCCCTTCAGCTTCGCGCCCGAGGACTACGCGGGGATCCTCACCGACATCGCCACCCGACTCGGACCGGCGCTCGGCTGGACGCCCGCACAGGACTGAACCGCCCCGGGGCCGGGGCGCCGCGGTCAGGACTGTCCGGCTCCGGCCCCGCCCAGCTCCTCGGCGAGCATGACCAGGATCCCGCTGGGCCCGCGCAGATAGGTCAGGCGGTAGACGTCGCCGTAGGTGGCCACGCCCCGCAGCGGATGGCAGCCGTGCCGGGCCGCTATCTCGAGCGCCGCGTCGAGGTCGTCGACGCGGAAGGCGACGCGGTGCATGCCGATCTCGTGCGGGAGGGTCGGGGTGGTCTCGAGCGCCTCGGGGTGCAGGTACTCGAACAGCTCGAGCCGCCCGGCGCCGTCGGGGGTGGTGAGCAGCGCGATCCGGGCATGATTGCCGTCGAGGCCGACGGCGGTGTCCGCCCACTCGCCCTGCACCGTGTCGGTCCCGAGCACTGTCAGGCCCAGATCGGTGAAGAAGGCGATCGCTTCGTCGAGGTCGCGCACGGCGATGCCGACGTTCTCCAGATGGATTCCCATGCTCCGGAGGCTAGCCCCCGGACGGGACGAGGAGGAGGATGCCGTCATGAGCACCCCGCGCATCGACGTGCAGACCTGCCTCTGGTTCGACGGCCGCATCGACGAGGCCGCCGACTTCTACGTCTCCCTCATCCCGGACTCGCGGATCCTCGCCCGCACCGCCTACGAGGCCGGCGGCGGCCCGCCCGACGGGCCGGACATGACCGGGCAGGCCCTCACCGTCGACCTGGTCCTCGGCGGCGTCCCGTACACGCTGCTGAACGGCGGCCCCGCTTTCCCGCTCTCCGAGGCGGTCTCGATCATCCTCACCGTGCAGACCCAGGAGGAGGTCGACCGACTGTGGGAGGCGCTGATCGCCGACGGCGGTGCCGAGTCGCAGTGCGGCTGGTGCCGCGACCGCTTCGGCCTGTCCTGGCAGGTCGTGCCCGAGCGGCTCAACGAGCTGCTGCGGGGCCCGCACGCCGAGGCGGTCACACGCGAGATGATGACTCAGGTCAAGCTCGACATCGCTCGTCTCGAGGCCGCCGCGCAGGGGTGAGCGGCGCGCTGGCGGCGCACTGAGGTCGACACTGTCGGCGCACGAGCCAGAATGGGACCCGAGACGGCTCGTCAGACGACACTGTCGACCCCGGCGCGAAGGAGGGTGAGGTGATGGCCGACCTCCACGTCGCCCCCGGCCCGGGCGCTCCCCAGGGGATCCTGATCCCGGAGGCGGAACTGATCGAGCGCTTCACCCATGCCTCGGGCCCGGGCGGCCAGGGGGTGAACACGACCGACTCCCGCGTGCAGCTCAGCTGGGACCTCGCCGCGAGCACCGCGCTCACTTCGGCGCAGCGGGAGCGCGCCGTGAGCGCGCTCGGCGAGGTCCTGCGGATCGAGGCGTCCGAGCAGCGCTCCCAGCACCGCAACCGGGCCGCCGCCCGCGAGCGCCTCGCCGCGCGGCTGCGCGAGGCGCTCGCGCCGCCGGTGCCGCGTCGGCCGACGACGCGCACGCGCGGCTCGCAGCGGCGTCGGCTCGAGGCGAAGACGCAGCGCGGGGCGATGAAGCAGCTGCGCCGTCGGCCGGAGATGTAGAGCACCGGTCCCGGAGGGGTCCCTTCCTGGCGGACGACGCTCTGCCCATGCACGCACAGCCCGTGTCCTTCACCGAGGTGCCCACCTCGGGTCTCGAGTCCTCCCCCGCGCTCGAGGTGAGCGTCAACGACGTCGAGGGGATCTTCTGGGTGCACGTGTTCTACGCGTCCGGACTCGCCGTGAACGTGCTGTGGACGCGCGAGGAGGGCGGCAAGCGGGCGGTCGGCTTCAAGCTCTCCGAGGGCATGGAGGTCCCGCCGGAGCTGGCGGCCTTCAGGTTCGCGCGACAGCGATCGAAGCTCGCCGGGGAGATCCGCGGCTCGTACTTCGTGATCACGGGCGAGCATCCGCTGCCCGAGGGCGCATGAGTCGGCGATGATGCGACGGTGACCAGCCGCCATCCCACCCTCGAGAAGCACCTGTGCCAGCAGTCGGGGGCGCCGCTCGCCGAGGCCGTCGCGCTCCTGCTGGTGAAGGTGGCCGTGCTCGCCCTGCCCGTGATGATCGTGTGGGCGGTGACGGTCGAGTACTACCCCGACGGGCTCGGCGGCTATCTCGGCTTCCTCGCCGTACTCGCCCTGCCGCTGCTCGGCCTCGTCTGGATCTCGCTGGTGCTCTCCAACCGCCTGATCGCCGGGCGGCTGCGTGGGGCCGGGCGATTCCGTCGGCCCTCCCGTGCCCGCCGACGGGCGGCCCGGCGGTCCACGTCGACCCCTCCCGTCGCGATCGCCCCCGCGGCGGCCTCGACCCCGTCGTCACCCGAGGTCACCCTGCGCACGACGCCCGCCGGGCAGGGTCCGGCGCTCCGACGCACCGCGCTCCTGCTCGCGCTCGGCCTGCCCGCGGCGGCGCTGGGCCTGTACGTGCTCCGCGCTCACGTCGTCCAGCTGCGCCGCGGGCTCACGGACCCGTTCGAGGACCTGTGGTCGTGGTCGGCACCGAGCCGCCTCGGCGCCGTCGGCGAGTGGTTCTTCACCGACGACCTGCTGGTCACGAAGGTGGCCGCGGTGTCCGCCTCGACCCTGTCCCTCGGCGCAGGGATCGTCCTGGCCCAGCTGATGCTCCCGCTGCTGCAGCGTCGCGGGGAGGACGCGCTGGACCTCGCCCTGACCCGTGAGGGTCTCATGGTGCGCGGCGGGTTCCTGCTGCGCTGGGAGGAGCTCGACGAGATCCTCGTCGTGCGGGACCGCCGGATGGGTTCTGTCGTCGGCCGGAAGGAGGTCCGGGTGGTCGGGCAGTCGCGGCGCGGAGTGAACCCGACGTTCATCCCGGGCCACTCCCGCACCCGGATCGCGCTGATCCCGTGGAACCTGCCCGAGGTCGCGCAGCGGGCGCTGGTCGCCGGGGCGCCGTCCTGCCGGGCGCTGCGCGTGGACCGTCCGCTCGAGACGGGGTACCTGCTGTGTGACCTGTGGACCCATTCCCCGGACGCCGTGGACCACGTGGTCGGCCGACTGCGGAAGCGCTGCTCACGGCTCGGCGTGCGCGTTCTCGAGGTGGAGCGGGGCGTTTGGGACCACGCGCTCGAGGGCCCCACCGGGATGCCGGGCATCCTGCTCGAGCGGGACCGACGCCCGCTCCGGGGCGGCGCCCGCCGCGAACCCCGCCGACGACCCCGACGCTCCGAGCCCTGGCCCGGCGCCCGGCGCGCGCCTGCGCTGACGTGATGACGATCCGTCTCGAGGCCGTGACGTTCGATGGGCCAGGCGCCGCGCCGGTCGCGGCGTTCTGGGCAGCGCTGCTGGGCCGGGAGGTCCGCCCCGAGCACGGCGCCGTGCTGGTGCCCGGGACGCCGACACAGGTCGGGCTGCGCTTCCGCGACGCGTACACCGAGCAGGAAGCGCCGCGGCAGCTCCATCTGCATCTCATCTCGACGTGGGGCAGGGTGCGGAGGTGCCCTTCGTGGTGCTCGCCGACCCGGGCGGGAACGAGCGATGCGTAATCGAGGCGGGCAATCGATACCTGGAGGGGACGGGTCTCCTCGGGGAGGTCACCTGCGACGGCTCCCCGGAGGTGGGGCGGTTCTGGAGCGCGGCCCTCGACTGGCCGATGGTGCTCGATCAGGACGGCCAGACCGCGGTCCAGTCACCGCTCGGCGGCACGAAGATCTCCTGGGCCTCCTGGGAGCACGATCCGGCGCCGCCCCGCTCCGCTCGGTGCCGCCAGCGCCTCGATCTGCTGGCTGATGATCCGGTCGCGGAGGCCGACCGGCTGGTGGGGTTCGGCGCGACGCGGATCGGCGAGCGCCATGACGGCTTGGAGCTGGCCGACCCCGACGGTCACGAGTTCGATCTGCGCCGCGGATGAGCCGCTCGCGGCGGCGACGTCCGGGCGCGCTCCCACTCGAGCGCCCGTGCCCAGTCCGTCGTCGGGGTGGCCGACTCGGCGGCCTCGACGTACTCCCCGCGGTCCAGGTGCGAGATGCTCGCCCGGTGCGCCACGAGGGTCCGAAGGTCCACGCGCACGGCACGGAGTGCCGCGTCGACCTGCGCCGGCGTGCCGTGCAGGACGGGGTCCAGGAGCGCGGCGGCCGCCTGCTCGTCCCAGTCGCCGCCGATGCCCGCCGCATCGCACAGGGGCCGCATCGCCGCATACAGCAGGAGATGACGCGGCAGGCTCGTGCGCAGCACCTCGAGATGGTCCTCGCGGAGCGGGACGGTGAACTCGCGGGGGTCGTGGTTCCCGTCGGCCCCGCCGACGACGTCGAGCCGGAGCGCGCCGTCGACCTCGACCACCCGGGGCATCCAGGTGTCGCGGGTGAAGCGGACCGTGGTCACCGGCGGCCTCCCGGGGTGCACAGCTCCCGGACCCACACCTCCGGGCCGCTCACTTGATGATCTCCGCATCGCTCGCGTGCAGGGCGGCGAGCCGCCCGCGCCAGAGGTCGAGCTCCTCCGGGGTCAGGCGGGTCCAGTCAGCGACCTCCTCGAGGATGCGCAGCGGCGCGCTCGAGCGGTAGGAGAGGGTCGGGTTGCCGGGGAACTTCTTGTCGGTGACGTTCGGATCGTCCTCGAAGGGACCGTCGGGGCCGAGCAGCACCGCGATCTCCGCGGCCAGGCCTCCGCCGTCCCGCTTCGCGGTGAAGTAGACGTGGTTCATCACCACCTCCGCGCGGTAGTTCGAGCGGTGCCCCGCGGCGAGGAGGTCCCCGGGCCGGAGCGCGGCCCGGGTGCCGTGGAAGTACTGGGGGGTCGAGGTCTCGTCGGCGTTCTCCACGGACGGAGTGTCCCACGGAGCACCTCCCCGGTCAGCCCTCCCCCGCGGCGCCGGGGCCGGAGCGCCCCTCGTTCGAGGACCGGGCGCCGATCGATGCGCACTCTCCCGCATCCGGCACGACCCGGGGCACCAGGCGGACCAGCACGACCAGGACCATCAGCTCGACGAGCGTCTGCGTGACCACGGCGAGCGGGGCAAGGTCGTACGCTGCGGGCAGCGCGAGGGCGAGCGGGAGGACCACGAGCGAGTTCCGGGTGACGCCGCTGAGCACGAGCGCCCGTCGGCCGGGCACGTCGAGGCGGGCGAGCCGGCCCGCGAGGAGGCCGAGGACCACCATCACCGCCGCGAAGAGGACGTGCACCGGCACCGTGCGCAGCAGGTCGCCGAGGCGGTCGCCGACGCCGGCGATCTGGGAGGCGACGACCACGGCGAGCGTCGCCGCCATGAGCGGCACCATCGCATCCTGCATGCCGCCGCCCACCCGACGGGCGAGCGGGCTCCGGTCCGAGGCCCGCCGGGTGAGCGCCGCCGCGAGGAGAGGCAGCACGATCAGGAGCGCGAAGGCCTCGAGGAAGGGCGCGAGGTCGATCGCGCGAGCGAGCTCCTCCCCCGCGAGCAGCCACAGGACGGCAGGAAGGAGCAGCATCTGGCCGAGCATCAGCAGCGGCGAGGCGGCGACGAGCCGTTCCGCGTCGCCGCCCGCGAGCCCGGTGAAGACGATGACGTAGTCGATGCACGGGGTCAGCAGCACCAGCAGCACGCCGATCAGCAGCGCCCGGTCGTCGGCGACCAGGAGCGAGAGCGGCCAGACGACCAGGGGCACGAGCACGAAGTTCGTCAGCAGCAGGGTCCCGAGGAAGCGGCGGTCGCGCAGCGCCCCGCCGATCCGCTCGAGCGGCAGTCCGAGGAAGGTGGTGTAGAGCAGGAGCGCCAGCACCGGGGTGACGGCGCGCTCCGCCCCGGGCGCGATCGCGGGGACGGCGAGGCCGACGACGGCGCCGAGCGCCAGTCCAGCGAGGTAGAGCGGGATCTGGTGACGCTCCATCCGCTCGACGATCGCGCGCATGCCGCACCTCCTCAGGGTCGGCGGAGGTCGCTCGCCTCCTCCAGCGCCTCGAATCCTGCCGCACGACAGGTCGCGACCGCTTCCGGGTTCGCCGAGGGTGTGGCGACGATCGCGCCGTCCTCGTCGCGCACCTCGTCGAAACGGGCGCCCCAGCGCGATCCGGTAGCGAGGATCGCGGAGATCGCGGTGCCGCGCAGAAAGGGCTCGGAATTGCGCCATGGGACGCCGACGGGTGGGACGCGCCGGTTCTGCGCGATGTCGTCGCACGCGATCCGCAGGGCGATCACCCCCGCTCCCTGCTGGCCGTCCGGCACCTCGACCGCGAGCTCGACCGCCATCACCATCCCGCCGATCCTCTCCTCGTGGACAATCGGCTCGGCGCCGAGGCGTCGAAGACGTGGTTCGGGAAGGCGGGTCGCGCGCTCATCTCCCCAGCCTCGCAGTGCACCGCCGCGACGTGACGGAGTCCGACACATCGACCGGCTCGGCCAGGCGCTCCGGAGGGGAGTCGAACGCGAGGAGGACGCGAGGAGGATCAGCCTCCCCGGACGCCCGCTCCACGAATGCGGGCGACGAGGTCGTCCAGCCAGGCACCCACGCTCTGCCGCGCCTCCGGGGTGTCCGGGTACCGGCAGCGCAGGTGGATGCCGGAGGTGTCGGTGACGAACCACAGCATCACTCCGTCAGTGCGGATGCCGGCGCTGATGTAGTGGGCGTCCAGGCTCCGGGTGTCGATCGTCACCGGCAGGCGACGCATGTCCAGCCACGACACGGCCAGCATCCCCGCCGCCTCGGGCATGCCGCCCCACGGCGTCATGAGCTCGGAGAGCGGATGGGAGCCGAGCCGCAGCGACTCCTTGATCGCGGCGGCGCAGGCCGACGGGTCGGGGTCGGCGGATTCCAGCACCGAGTTCGTGATGAACCAGCCGACGCTGCCGTGCCAACGCTGCTCGTAGCGGCTGTGCACCGGGAACACGGCTCTCAGCGCCGTGCCCGCGAGCTCCTGGGTGGTGCTCGTCATCGCGGAGATCGTCAGAGCGAGGGTCGAGACCCCCTCCTGCCGCGCCCGCTCGGAGTAGGCCGCCAGCGCGTCGCCGTCGAGCACGTCCCGGACGACCACCCTCTCGGGATGGACCGACGGATCTCCCAGCGGCAGCGGGAAGCGGGGCATCGCACCGCCGCCCGCGTCGATGACCTCGCGCCAGCGTCGATGCACCTCCTCCGGCGCCGCGGGACGGTCCCGGAGAGCCTCCGTGTGCTCGACGAAGGAGGGCACGGGCGCCGGTGCGGGGCACTCGCCGCGCTGGATCCTGTCGAGGGCGGTCAGGAGGTCCCGGACGATGACCAGCATCGACCACATGTCCACGTGGGAGTGGTCGGCGGCGACCACGAGCGTGGGCCCGTCGGACGTCTCGATCATGCACAGCCGGTGCGAGGGTCGCGAAAGCGGTCGGCAGTGCGCGTCCAGGACGTCCTGCAGCGCGGAGCTCATCGACTGCCCGGGCGCGACCTCGTGCTCGACCCAGGTCCCGGGGCCGTACGTGACCTCGTGCAGCGACGCGGGCGCATCGCCCCGATCGACGAAGACGGTGCGCAAGGTGCCGTGGGCCCGGACCACCACCGTCCACGCGGCGGCGAGCTCGTCACGATCGAGAGGGCCGGGCAGCCGGAAGGCGAGAGCCATCCAGGACCCGGGCCGGTCCCCGAGCTGAACGTGCCGTGCCTGGTCGAAGGAGATCGGCAACGACCGTCCGGGCGCTGACGCCTCGAGCTCGATCCCGAGCAGTGGCCCGAACGGCAGCCGCAGGTGGGAGACGTGCGTGAGCCGCATGGCGCTACTATAGGCGTGACCAGCGCAGATGCAGAGGCGGCGATCACATGCACAGGATCGAGGTCCCCGGAGCGCAGATCGCCTGGGCGTTCAGCGACGAGTCCGGCCCGCCCGTGGTCCAGCTTCACGGGCTCACCTCGAGCCGCTCCCGCGATCGACTGCTGGATCTCGATCTCGGGCGCGGGCTCTCCGACACGCGGCTGCTGCGGTACGACGCGCGCGGGCACGGGCACTCCACCGGCCGTCCGGTCCCGGAGGACTATCTGTGGCCCACCCTCGCCGAGGATCTGCTGCACCTGCTCGAGGTGTGGTTCCCCGGCGAACAGGTGCACGGCGTGGGCCCCTCGATGGGCGCGGGCACGCTGCTGCACGCTGCAGTGCTGGAGCCCGACCGCTTCAGCGGGTTCACCCTGCTGCTCCCACCGACAGCCTGGGCGACGAGAGCGGCGCGGGCCGAGGAGTACCGCAGGGCTGCGACGCTCCTCGAGGCGCACGGCATCGAGCGCATGCTCGCGGCCGACGCCGCGGCCCCGGGCCCGCCGGCGGCAGCAGGCCGCCCCGACACGGTGCCTCACGTCGCGGCGGACCTCCTGCCCGCCGTCTATCGCGGTGCGGCGCTCAGCGACCTCCCGACGCCGGAGCAGATCGCGCGCCTCACGCAGCCGACCACGGTGCTCGCCTGGATCGACGACCCGGGTCACCCGATCTCGACCGCCGAGGCGCTGGTCTCGCTCATGCCGAACGCCGCGCTGCAGGTCGCCTCGACACCCGACGAGGTGCGACGGTGGCCGGCCGTGCTCGCCGCCGACATCGCACGGTCGCCCCTCTCCGCCTGGTGCGCTCACAGACCGATGAGCAGGGGCAGGGTGTCGAACTCGGGTGCCGGATCCGCCCGCAGCCGGCCATAGGTCTCGACGTCGATGCGCTGCCCGTCGATGAGGAACTTGCCGCGCTCGGTCCCCTCCCGGACGAACCCGGCCCCCCTCGCGACGGCGCCGGAGGCCGGGTTGTTGGCGCGATGCCCGAGCTCGAGCCGCTCGAGGCCGCGCTCGGTGAGCGCCCATTCCGCGACGGTCGCGGCCGCACGGCGGGTGAGGCCGCGTCCTCGCGCGCGGTGCGTCATCCAGTACCAGAACCAGCCGCTGCGGTTCTCCTCGTCGACGGTGACGGCGACGAGGCCGATCAGCTCCTCCCCCTCGGCGATGGCCCAGGGCTCGTGCGGCGAGTCCTCGGCGAGCAGGTGCGCGACATAGCGCTCGGCTTCCTCGAGGGTGCTCACGTCCCCCTGGCGCGCCATGTCGTCAGCCGAGGCGAACGCGGCGTGCACCGCCGGGGCGTCGGACGGGCGGAGCCGCCGCAGAACGGTCGACGGGGTCGCGGCGTCCTCACCCCTGCATGTTTCCCGGGACGTGACGGCGTAGTCCCGAACGATCTCCGAGGTGGCCTCGAACCAGGGGCTCGCGCGGACACGGGCCTGGTGCGCATCGAACGCCGCGCGGTCCACGAACTCCTCGGAGACGCTCCAGACCAGCGGGTCCTCCGTCGGCTCGACCGCGAAGCGGAGACATCCGGGCTCGGCGAGGGTGCGGGCGACATGCTCGGGAAGGTGCTCCCGAGCCGTGGCGGCCTCGTCGAGGTCGGCGCAGAGGAGCCGCCCGGTGAGCTCGACGACGCCGGCGCGGATCCCGTCCTCCGTGCCGCCCGTCGGTCTGTCATCCGTCACATGCCCCTCCTCGTCATGGTCAGCCGTTCGGCGCGAGGAGGAACTCTCTGCTCGAGATCGCTTCCCTCACCGCTCTGGTGGTCTCCTCGGGCGTCTGGGCCGTCGTGTCGAGGACGTGGTGCTCGTACGCCGCCAGGCCCTCGAACTGCGACCACATCATGTCGACCGGGCCCTCGTCGACCAGGGCACCCGGAGCCGTGCGGGACAACGCCCGCCGGATCGTCTCGGCGCGTCCGGGGCGCAGCACGACGTAGTGGATCGCCGGCGCGTCCTGCCGTCCCGTCGGCGGAGTGAGGACGTCGAGCATCCACGGGCCGACGACGCCGTCGACGACCGTCGTGTACCCGCCCTCGGCGTAGGCCAGCGCCGCACTGCGGATCACGGTCATCACCGTCCGGTTCTGCTCCTCGGACTCGGGCAGGTACGGAGGAATCGCTCCGGAGGCAATGCAGTCCCAGAAGTCGTCGGTGTGCAGGTGCACGGCCCGGTCGTACCGTCGGGCGATCTCGGGCGCGGTGGTCGACTTCCCGGCCCCTGGCGGACCGGCCAGGACGATCACCTCGGCGCTCATAGCTCCACCCTACGGGGCGCGCACGTCCCCCGAGCGGTGGCGGAGCACGGACTCCACCGCGCGGCTAGGCTGGGGCGATGGCGACAGTTCTCCTCGTGCGGCACGGGCGCACCACGGCCAATGCGACGGGCCTCCTGGCGGGCCGGACTCCTGGCGTGAACCTGGACGAGGTGGGACTGGAGCAGGCGGTGCGGACCGGGGACCGGATCGCGGCGGTCCCCGTGGCCGGCGTGGTCTCGAGTCCTCTGGACCGCTGCCTCGAGACCGCACGGGCCATCGTCGGGCGACAGGCCGGCGCCCCGCCCGAGTCGATCGAGGACGAGCTCACGGAGTGCGACTACGGGCAGTGGCAGGGACGCAGGCTCCAGGACCTCGCCGCCGAGGCGCTGTGGTCGACGGTGCAGTCGCAGCCCTCCGCCGTCACCTTCCCCGGCGGCGAATCCATGGCGGGGATGCAGGCCCGGGCGGTCGCAGCGATCCGGCGCCACGACGCCGCGGTCGAGGCCGAGCACGGTCCCGGCGCGGTGTGGGCGGCGGTGAGCCACGGAGACGTCATCAAGTCGGTCCTGGCCGATGCGCTCGGCATGCACCTGGACATGTTCCAGCGGATCGAGGTCGGGCCCGCCTCGGTGTCGATCGTGACCTACGGAGCGGGCAGGCCGCGGGTCCTCGCGACCAACACCGACGCCGGCGACCTGTCCTGGCTCGCCAGGAGCGTCCCCTCCGGCGATGCCCCGGTGGGCGGCGGCGCAGGCGGCTCCGCCACCGTCAGGTCGGACGCCTAGGATCTGTACATGACCGACGTGCCCGCACATATTCATGAGTTCGACTGGCCGGATCGGGTCGTCATCGGGACGGTCGGACTCCCCGGGTCCCGGACGTTCTACCTCCAGGCGCGCACCGGGCGGCGGATCGTGAGCATCGCCCTCGAGAAGGAGCAGTCCGCCCTGCTCGCGGAGAAGATCGACGAGATCCTCGACCGGCTCCGCGAGGTCGAGGGCAATCGCTACAGCGTGCCCATCAGCACCCCCGTCGAGCTCGTCGACAACGATCCGCTCGAGACCGTCGAGGAGGAGTTCCGCGCCGGGACCCTCGGCATCGGCTGGGACCCCACCACGGCCCAGGTGATCATCGAGGCGCACCCGCTGCCCGCCGAGGGCGAGGAGTTCGACGAGGCCGCCGCGGCGACCTCCGAGATGTTGAGGGTGAAGATGCCCGTCGGCACCGCTCGAGCGTTCACCCGGCGCACCCGTGAGGTCGTCGACGCCGGACGTCCCCTGTGCACGCTCTGCGGCCATCCCATCGACCCCGATGGCCACACCTGCATCATCCCCGAGTCCTGATGTCCGCGCCGGACCTGGTGGCCGACGAGCTGGTGCTCACCGGTCGCCTCACGGCGGCGTCGAACGCGACGTTCCTCGCCGCCATCGGCGAGACGGTCGTCGTCTACAAGCCCGTGGCGGGCGAGGCCCCGCTCTGGGACTTCCCGGGCGCCACCCTGGCGCGCCGCGAGGTAGCCGCCCACCTGGTCTCCGAGACGCTCGGCTGGGACGTCGTGCCGCGCACCTGGCTGCGCGACGGCCCGTTCGGCGAGGGGATGGTCCAGCTGTGGCAGGAGCCGGATCCCGACCAGGACGCCGTGGACCTGGTGCCGTCGGACCAGGTGCCCGCGACGGGCTGGCGGACCGTGCTCGAGGGCGAGGACCAGGCCGGGCAGGCGGTGGCCCTCGTCCACGAGGACTCGCCCGCGCTGCGGCGCATGGCGGTGTTCGACGCGATCGTCAACAACGCGGACCGCAAGGGCGACCACATCCTCGCCATGTCGGGCGGGCACCGGCACGGCGTCGACCACGGCCTCACCTTCCATCACGAGGACAAGCTGCGCACCGTCCTATGGGGATGGATGGGCGAGGCGCTGCGTGCCGAGGAGCTGGACGGCATCGACCGCATCGCCGACGCTCTGGACGGCGAGCTCGGCCGAGACCTCGCGAAGCTGCTCCGCCCCGAGGAGCTCGAGGCGCTCGCCGCGCGCTGCACCCGGCTGCGGGCCGACGGATGCTTCCCGGCCCCGAGTGGAGTGATGCCCGCGGTGCCATGGCCGCTGTTCTGAGAGCTCTCGCCGTGCGACGATTCGCACCCGACATCCACCTGTCGACCTCGGGAGGCCCGACCATGGCGCAGTACATCATCTACTTCAACCAGCAGTGGGTGGGCGACCACAGCCCGGAGTGGTTCGCGGAGCGGGGCCCTCTCGCCAATGCTGTCGTGCAGGACATGCAGGATGCCGGGGTGCTGGTGTTCGCCGCGGGCGTCGACGAGGACGTCGATGCCGCGATCACCGCCGATGACACCGGAGGCACGCTGGAGTTCCGCGAGGGACTGCACACGCCGGACGAGCAGTACATCGGCGGGCTGACCATCGTGAATGTCGCTGATGACGAGAACGCGAGGATGTGGGGCGGCCGGATCGCCGAAGCATGCGGATGGCCGCAGCAGATCCGACGGGTCTACTGAATCACCCACGAGCCGGACCGCGAGCGCGGCCTGGATCTCGCGAGTCTGCTCCGCCCCGAGGAGTTCGCCGAGCGCAGCGCCCGGCGATGCGCTCGACGCTCCGATATCCCGTCGTGGTCCGGGGGCGCAGGAGCTCGATCGCGGCGGCCCGTTTCTCTAGGGTGCTGTCATCGTGTCCGGCTCCCGCGGCCACGACCGTGAGGGACGCAGAGAGGACACCGGAGACGTGATGACCGATATGCCGATCCAGGCGGCGCTGGACGCTGCGCTCGGGGCCGAACGGTCCGAGCAGCTGCTGACAGCGCTCGACAACTACTCGAACCAGCCCAACGCCATCAAGGGCGCGGCGAAGAGGGAGAGCGACCCCGAGGTCGAGGCGGCGGCGCATGCCGTGTT
Organism: Brachybacterium sp. B718/18; assembly: GCF_055454375.1. NCBI lineage: Bacteria > Bacillati > Actinomycetota > Actinomycetes > Micrococcales > Dermabacteraceae > Brachybacterium > Brachybacterium sp. B718/18. The sequence continues at coordinate 100,607 of NZ_JBVDDO010000003.1, forward strand.
CGCCGCGGCCTCGCCGGAGGACATCGACCTCGAGCTCGACACGATCGGGATGTGGGGTCTGCTCACGCTCGCCGCGCGGGCGGACGTCACGATCCTCGACGCGCTGCCCGAGGACCGGAGGGACTCCCCGAAGGTCGCCTCGATCGGCCGGGCGGCGATCAAGCACCATCGCGCAGGAGCCTGAGCGCTCGGGGAGGACGGTGCGCCTCGATCAGCCCCGTCGTCTGGGCGGGGCGCCGCCGACGGCGCGCAGCTCGGCAGCCGGCCTCATGAGGTAGACGTCGATCGGGTCCTCGCTCACGAGGGTGAAGCCGTAACGCTCGTACAGGCGACGGGCGGGACTCCCCTGGAGGACGTTCAGCCGGAAGGGCTCTCCCGCGGTGTCCGTGCGCAGGATCTGCGCGAGGACCCGACCGCCCACGCCCCGTCCCTGCTGCGCGGGGTCGAGGTAGAAGTGCTCGATCCACACCCCGTCCGCCTCCGGTCGCACCGCGACCAGGCCGACGTCCTCCCCGGCGACCTGGATGACCCGGGTGTGCGCCGGGGTGAACGCGTCGAGGAAGCGCCGCCGCACGCGGTGCGAATCGTAGCGCCCGAGCCGCTCGAGATCGGGCCGCATGACCACCGCTCGGAGCTCGGCCATCCAGGGCGCATCGGCGATGCTGCTCGGTCGGAAGGTCGGCTCCGGGATCACGCGGCGAGACTATCCGCGTGCCGGGGGTGGGGTCTTGCGCTCCCGCGGTGCGGGACAGCACTCTGGGGTGCGGGTGCTGATCGGCGCTCGGTGAGCGAGGGGGATCCCATGTCATTCCAGGCCTATCTGGAGACGATCGAGAAGAAGACCGGCCTGACGCCGCGGCAGCTGGTCGAGATCGCGCAGGAGAAGGGCCTCGACCAGCCGGGCACGAAGGCCGGCGAGATCCTCGCGTGGCTCAAGGACGACTACGACCTGGGACGCGGCCACGGCATGGCTCTCGTCCACGTCATCCAGAAGGGACCGACGATCAGCAGCAAGCACGTCGGAACGGAGGGCGTGCATCGGGACGAGTCCGAGACGCTCTGGCTCGACGGGGTCGCGACCAAGCCCACGAGCTGACGCGCTCCCCGGGGCGGGGCGTCGCGGTCGATCCCGCATCAGCGGCTGCCGAACCGCGTCGTGAGGAGATCCGCGATCTCGTCGGCCGTCCGTCCGCCCGTGTCGACCTGCACGACGGCATCGGTCCACGCGGCATAGTCGGAGCGTCGGCGCTGCACGTCCTCCCAGGTCGGCTCGCCCACGTGCTCGAGGCCCCTCGAGGTCAGACGCTGGATCCAGCCCTGGGCCAGGGTCCGACGGCGGACCTGCATGAGGGAGGAGTCGAGCCCGGCGACTGGCGATATCCGGGAGTCTGCAACCATCGGCAGACCACTCGAGGTGCGCGGAGAGGGCGCCCCACAGGCCCAGAGGTATATGTCACGAACGGCAGAATATGCCGTAGTACGTCTGTGACCAGCACGTTCTGAGGGTCGAGAGCTCATCCCTCGGCTCGGAGCGCGGGATGCAGATGCTCGCCCTCGATCGCGACCCGCGCCTGCGCGGCCGCGGCGGAGAGCGCGGAGGGGATGCTCTGTCCGCGCAGCGTCGCCGCCAGCAGACCGGCCATGAAGGCATCGCCGGCGCCGTTGGTGTCCACGACCTCGGCCGGCACCGCTGCGACCTCATGCCGCGTCCCGTCGGCCTCCAGGGCGATCGCGCCCTGCGCGCCGAGGGTGCAGACCGCGAGTCGAGGACCGCGTGCGACGCAGGAGGCGAGCAGCGTCCAGGCGTCGTCGGTCGCATCGGCGTTCATCAGCACGACCTCGGCGGCCCGTAGGAAGGGCTCGTGGAACGCCGCGGTGCCGTCGTAGTCGTGCAGGTCGGTCCAGATGCTGGGGCGGCGCGGGGAGCGCTCGAGATCCCGGAGCACGGCGAGCCCCAGCTCCGAGAGGTCCAGCACGGCGACGCCGGCCGCGAGCGCCGACGCGGTGGCGGAGGAGACGTCGTCGGCCGACGGGGCCGACGGGGTCGCGACGTACAGGGAGACCCGCCCGTCCCGCGCCATCAGGTTCACATGCCTCTCGGTGCGCTCGCTCCGGACCGCACGCAGATCGACACCGGCACCGATCAGCAGCGCGGCGATCCGCTCGCCGTCCTCGTCGGCGCCGAGCGGCGCATGGAGCACCGTGGGGACGCCGAGAGCGGCGAGATGCGCCGCCTTGCCGGCCGATGTGCCTCCGACGGTGTGCCAGGCGCTCTCGGCGAACTGCATGTGCGGGACCGGTTCGGGAAGGCGGTCCAGGGAGATCAGGTGGTTCCAGGAGGCGGGACCGCAGACGACGACATGCGAGACCGGGTCAGGGGTGCTCATCGGATTATTGAACCCCATCGCGGGAGGCGAGGATGCGGGAGCGTCTCTGCGTGACACGGATCGGACGGTCCGCGTCGAGCGCGAGCAGGCGCTCGGCCTCGAGGTCGCGCACGATGCGCTCCGAGGAGACCTCCGGATACTGGGGATCGGTGCCGACCCACTCGTGGATCTCCTCGGCGTCGGCGCCGTCGGCCTGCTGGGTGAGCAGATGACCTCCGGGGGCCAGGACCCGAGCGATCTCGCGCGGATCGATCGCCTCATGGCGGGGCATGACCAGGTCGCTGCACTGCTCGCGGACCCGGCCCCGGGGATGATCGTCGCGAGCTCCTGCGATCCGCCATAGTGCGGGCGCTCGAACTCCACGGCGTCGCCACGGCTGGGAACGGATGCACGCCTCACCGGGCCAGACCGGTCTCAGGGCTACGGTCCCTCACCGCGCATGGCCGACTCAGCTGCCTCTCCGCTGGTCATCCAGCACCTGTTCCATCTCATCCGAAACCTCGTCCAGGAGGACCTGGAAGCCGGGCTCCTCGAGGGGGAAGTGGCCGCAGCCCGGAAGCATCACGACCCGGGTCTTGCCGCGAAGCCGACCAAGGTAGTCGAGGCTGAGCTCCGGCATAGTCCAACGATCCTCGGCCGGATGCAACAGCACGACCGGTGGTCCTTGGTATTGCTCGGGTGGAATAGCCGGACCCGCCTCGAGGAACGAGCGGTACCAGCCCACCGGCATCGCGCCACCACCGCCGCACGGGTCGGTGAGCACTGCATGACTGAGGACAGGGTCGTTCGAGATCGCAGACATAGGGGTCAGCACGCGGACCGGGATCCGTAGATTCGCCGCTGGCCCCCGGGCGAACTGCAGCAGTGGCAATCCCAGCCGCGCTATCCACGGGGCTCGCACGATGGCGGCAGTGATGCCCGGCCGAGTCGGGTCGAGCAGGCAGGTCGCGATGACCCGCTTGGCCAGCCCGGTCACTGCAGCGGTGTCGACCGCGAGGGCACCACCCATGCTCGCCCCGACGAGGACAAGTGGCCGCTCGTCATGCTCGCGACCCACGAGATCGAGGAGCAGCTGCTGCCAGTCGCCATAACTGACGCTGCGGCGTCCACGCCGCACCCGGATCGTTCGCCCGTAACCGGGCAGATCGACCACCGTAACCCGAGCGCCCAGGCGACTCAGGTGTGCAGCGTAGGGCCACATCGCCGCCGCGTTCCCTCCCGCTCCATGGACCAGCAGCATCCGGACCGAAGCCGTCGGGGCACCCACGTGCTCGATGTGCAGGTCCCACGAACCACCCCCGTCCGGCGCATCCCACCTCCACGACGAGGCCACCCGCCGCACTGGTGCAGGGACGAGGCGCACGAAAGGCTCGTACCGGCGGTCCGTGGAGTCAAGTCGGCCAGTCCGTGCCGGTGGCACCTTCGCTCGACCCTTCGTAAGCGCCCCATTCATGCCCGCAATGTTACGGGAGTGCCCGGTGTCAGGGACTAATGCGCGGGTAGGTGGGTCAGAAGCCTGTATTAGACATTGAATCTGAATTCAATCGAGTTCCGGTACATACCAACCTGTCGCTGTGCAGTAAGGGTGCAACTCCGGGGTACAGATCCACAGAGGGTCACCGGGGATCTCACTCAAGGCTGATACAGAGGGCTTACGCCGACTTTGACACGGTGCTGATTATTGACAGCGAGCGAAGCTGTGCGCGTCGGCTCCCATCCGTGAGTGCGAGCGCACCAAAGGTTTAGTTCGAGAAACGGAACTCCACCAAGGTCCGGCACATACCAACCTTAGGACTTGCCATCGATCCCGACACTTCCAAGGCATGCGCCAAAACCAGCACAGAGAACGTGAGCATCCCTCAGCGGCATCCACCAGCACGTCCAGCTAACAGGTTGGCCTCCGTCGGATGCGTCCTTTTCACCGCACCCTTGCGCTCCGGCACCTCCGGATCTACTAGCTCGAGTTGGAAGAAGTGTTGTTCGTGGACCTCGGGCTTGGCAGGCCACATGTCGTACGTTTCAACGCCGAGCGGAGGGACAATCCTGGCTATGAGGCCGGCCTCCTCCCCTACCTTGCGCACGACGGCATCCGTAGGCGACTCACCCTCGACAATCGATCCAGCGGGCACTTGCACACCGGTGATCTCCATCGGGAAATCGTCATGGGTGAACACGAGCAGCTGCCCTTGGTGGACGACGTACCCGACTGCCTTCTCGACCAAACGACTACTCATGTTCTCGATCGTCATTCCGCTTCGCCCCACCCGACCTCAGTAAGCACCTGAGCAAGCGCATCGCTCGCGCTGGCTTCAGCGTCAAACACAATCTCACCCAGTTCGGGAATCCTGTCGGACTCGCGATACCAAGATGAGACCTGTTCCTCCGACACTTCAGCTGCGAGCGTTTTCGTGCGATGCCTCCGCAAAGTCTCCGTCAATCCGAGCTCGTAAACGAACGTGCGCGTAACACCGCAATGATCCTTCTGGAGTTGGGTAAGCATGTCACCGTATATCTCCGAGTGGAGAATCCCCTCTACGACGACATCCAGGCCGTTGTCGAGCGCAAAGCGAGCCGACATGTCAATGTAAGCCACGCTGAGGGCTCGGGGACGATCCCGAACGTGAAGGATCTCCCGACGCACCGTATCCTGCCCCAGCAACGCGACTCCACGCGGCCGCGCTGCCCTGATCGATTGGGCAAGGAGCGACTTTCCGCTTCCTGAGTTTCCCCGAATGATTATCAGTCGCGAGCTCTGCGAGCCGGTCATCGATTTTTCGTAGCGCACCACGTTGTGACGATACGGCACCGCCGTCGACGGGTGCCCCAAGCTAACCGACGATCGCATAGTCTCTCGACGGCGGCAGCGCGAGCCTCCACCGGACGTTTCACCCTCTAAGGTTCAGTTCGAATACCGGAACTCGACTGCGTTCCGACACGGAGAACCATCAGCGATGACGTTCCCTCATTACGCGCCGAGATGCGCAGCGAGCGCGTCTGCGACCTCGTCCGCAGTCCGCGCAGCCGTATCGAACTCCACGACCTCATCGGACCACGCGGCGTAATCAGCGCGACGGCGCTGCACGTCCGACCAGGTCGGCTCGCCGACGTGGGAGAGTCCGCGATCCCTGCCGCGGAGCCTTCGCTCATGCTCCCGCGCATCGGAGATCATGAGGTACACGAACTCGATGCGTGCACCTGTTCGCGAGGCCGCCGTCCGCCATGTCTGCCGAGCCTCGTCACTGTCGTTGACCGCATCAACGACGACATCGTGACCGAGCCGCAGATTCTGCTCCGCCATTGCACGCGTCGCCTCGTACGCCGCGACACCTACTTCCCACCCTGCCGGCAGACCGCATGCAAGGAGCGACTCCTCGACGGCGTCGATGGACAGGTGGACCGACCCCGTCCTCGCCGCGATGATCTCGGCCACGCTTGTCTTTCCGACGCCGGGAAGGCCGGAGATCACGATGAGATGCCCGGTCATGCGACATGCAACGGCGTGATCGCGGCAACCTTGTCACGCAGTGCACGGCGCTCGAGCCGGAGCTCGTAGTTCGACTGCAGATTCATCCAGAGCTCCTCGGACGTTCCGAAGTAGCGCGCGAGACGGATCGCCGTATCAGCGGTGATCCCCCGCTTGCCGTGCACGATCTCGTTGATCCGGCGCGGCGGCACACCGATGGACACGGCAAGCTTGTTCTGCGTGATCCCGAAGCCCTCGATGAAGTCCTCCATCAGGATCTCCCCCGGGTGGATCGGCTCGATCAGGTCGTCCTCAGTGATAGTCGCCGAGTTCGACATCGTCCGCACCTCCCTCTCTCCGGACGAAGCAGAGACGCCATTGCGCGTTCACGCGGATGCTGTGCTGCCCGCGTCGGTCACCGACCAGACGCTCCAGGCGGTTACCTGGCGGGACCCTGAGGTCCTCGACATCCTTCGCCGCATGGATCAGCTCGAGCTTCCGCAGGGTCGCCCGTTGCACCGTCCGGTCGACGCGCTTGACGTACTCCTCATGCCAGATCCGCTCGGTGTCCTTGCTGCCGAACGATCTGATCACTCGACCAGCGTATAACGGGTTGCGTCATTAACGCTAGACGTTAAACCGGAACTTCACGCATTCGGGCACAGAGCAACCTCTGGATGGAAACCACTGCCTCGGACGGTGGGTCCGCGGGCACGACGGACAGCCCACCCCAGACCGCGGCGCTCTCGAGGTCACGACTCCCGTCGCGCACGGCGGACGCGAGGGATGATCTCGATGGCGATGACCAGCACCGTGCAGAAGAGCCCAAGACCGAGATTGAGCCGACGAACACGCCCCAGATGCCCCAGGACCATGCCATTGCGCACCCGCCGACCGCCAGCGCCGCCGTGACAGCGACGATCGCCCAGTGCTTCCTCGCGAGATGCAGCTGCATCCGCCTCGATCGCCCGAGGACCACTCACGCACCGCCGCTCATCGAAGGGTCAGACGTTGAAGCGGAACTCCACCGCATTCCGGCACGCGCAAACATCTGGGTTGTACAGGTCTGCCCGAGGCGTCAGATCGAGATGAATTATGCCTTTGACCGGCGGTTTTAGTCGAATGCCGAGGCGGTAGCGACCGCCCATCGGGGCCGATCGGCCGCCGCTGACCAGGGCAGCACCGGGGCAGATTGAGGGGTTCGCTGGTGGTGGCGTTGTACAGGTCGGCGCATGCCGCGATATGCAGGATTTGCGCAGACGCGGCGGTGCGTGGCAGCGACCGCCCGCGCCGACCAGTACTGACATTCACAGTCATGGTTCCCCGAGTCGCAAGCGCGAGGCCCCTCGTGGTTGTGCCAGCCACCGAAACACCGAAGCTCCATAGACCAGTGCTCGCAGCGGATGACCCTGTCGTGGCCCGAGCGACGGCAGGGCACAGATTTGCGCGCTTGCCCCGTCAACTTCTCCGACAGAGGACCACTGCTCCAACCCGTGTGCCGCACGCAGTCGAGCGACGCTCCTGATGAGAACAGGCTCCAAGGCGATCTCTACTCACGTCGACACTTGGTCGGCTACTAAGAGCGGGCGGCTGCCGCCCTGATCGCGAGCAGGAACGGGCTATCCTCGCGGCGAGTTTCAGGATCGAGGTCATCGAAGGGACGGATCGACTCGTGGCCGGGATCGACGCCGATCATCCACGCGGACCACGCGTCATGGACGTCTGTGGCCTGGGTGGCCGCGCCCTTGGCCCGCAGGAGCACTGCGTACATCAGGAAGAGCTCGTCCGAGTTGTCGGGGGCATCGACACCAGCGGGGAGGCACTGCCTGATCAGGTTTGCGTCGCGCTCCAAATAGGTCGTCATCCCACCAGCCTGCCGATGAGCAGCACGATATACAACAGGGCGAAGGCAAGCGGCACGATGCGCTCAACGCCACCGAGCTGCTTGAGCCCGGCCTTTACCTTGGCAGCGCGGCCAGCTTGAGCGTCGTCCTCGCCAAGGTAGACCCACTCGTCTTTGAACACCTTCACGGGCAGGTGCTCATCCTCGATCCGGCTGATAATGACGAACTTGGCCTCGCTGAGGCGGCGGTAGTTCTGCAGCAGGAACCACCAGCACGCGGCCATGACGACGCCGGCGAGACAGACCGCAACAGACGGCAGCGCCGAACCGGGAGCCTGGACACGTAGTCCGACGACCGCAACCAGGGTGGTATTGACTGTGAGGAAGAATGCGTTGGCGACGCCGCGACGGGCCGACATCCGATCGGCCATCTCGACGGCGAGTTTGTATGCCTCCATCACCCGAGGGTCGGGCGATTCCTCGCTCACCGCGCCCCACCGACGAGCGACTTGAGGTTGTCCCAGGTCCACTCGTAGAGCTTGTCGCCAGGTTTCGCAGTGGTCGGCTTGGTCGAGTCGTCGTAGCCGGCGAGCAGGAAGTACGAGACGCCCTCCTCCTGAGCGATGCTGAGTTCAACTGCGACCCCGGTCGCAGAGGCCATGTGCCGACCGCAGAGCACGATAACGAGGCCGCTCGCCCTAATCTGACGGCGTGCCCGGGCCTTCCAGTCGCTGGAGGGCTCCTTGAGCGACCAGTCGTGGATCACGAAGGGCGAATCGGAGTGCTTCGACTGCCCAATGAGCAGATCCTTGAGCCTGGCGTCGTTGTCGTAGTCGAAGCTGATGAATGCGCGCTGCGCCATGGGTTCCTCCCGTTGTCGCCTGTCCGGACGTCCCGGTCACAACCATCTTCTCAGCAGGCACCGACATTCGGAGGTAGTCACAGCAATGTGGCACACCTGGCGGCACTCACGTTGTCTCTCGCCCGCCAGTCACCGTCGGCCAGAGCCCCACCGCAATGGAACTTCAGCCGTCATGCCGAGAGCGCTCAGGCGCAGCGTGATCTCCGTGCCACCGTCATTTGCTGGTGCAGTTGCCCGCACATCGGTGTCTATGAGCGGTGCATCAACGTTCACTTCCACTGGCCCAGTTGTCACCGCGCTGAACGACCATGACGAGCCACGCTTGAGGAGCGCTGGCCTCACAAAGACGATGGCCTCGTCGGCACGGGCACCTACAGCCGGCGAGTTGGTCTGAACACCGCCGTTGACAGCGGTGAGCCCGTAGAAGGTCTGGTCGAACCTGACAGCGATAGATCTCCCACTGTCAAACATATCCGAGGCAAGATCGCGCGGGCCTGAGTTCCGAAACGTCACCGTAACCAGGTGCGGCGCGCTCACGGGGATGTCCCTATACGTCACCTCCAGCAGACCAGGCCGCATGCCTTCCGGTAGGAGCGGAATCGCGTCGATCGCCACGTCCAGGCGTGCGCGTCGATTGCCCCAATGTCGGGTCGCGAAGACCGTCGCAGGGATGGCAACGATCGCTACAACAAGTGCAGCAATCCCCAGCCAAGTACCCATGTCCAACTCAAAGCTCCTCAGTTCACTGCCGCCAGACGTTAAAGCAAAAATCTAAAATCCGACCCATTCAGGCGCAGGCCAACCACTACGTCGCACATGCCTACTAGGACTGTCAGCGAGAATTGTAACCAGCTTGCGACCTGAGTCTCTTGGTCACGCGCCGCTGTGTGGGGAGCGCCTCTTTCAAGGTCCCAGCGCACCACGGACGGGAGGCTATTGCCGGATCAAAGTGGGCCGGGCAAAGGGCAGCAGCGACAGGTTTGTCCACCCGCGCCACGCCCCGACCCTCAGACCTGGATCACGGGTTTGGCTTCCCGCCGACGCTTTCCCAATACGGACATTCTCCGTCGTGGTTTCCCCAGTCGCAAGCGTGGGGACCTTCATGGTGGTGCCAGCCGCCGAAGCGCCCCAGCTCCTCAGACCAGTGCTCGCAGCGGATGACCCTCGGCACGCGATCGTGGTTGTCCTCGGTCATGAGCCCATGATCCCACGCGTTGCTGGCCTCAGTCCCTAGACTCTTCGTTTCCCGCGGCAAGCCCTCGGAACCGCTCGAAGAATCCGGTGAGCGCTTCGATGACCCGCTTCTTCTTGTCGCCGTGGTTGGACTCGCGGTTGAACCGTGACACGGGCGGCAGGATGCGGGTGATCTCAGTTCCCGCCGTCCGCAGCTGTCCGTCCCGGAACGCCTCATCCACGAACGACTGCGTCTCCTCCAGCTTGAGCTTGTGCGTTTCGATGAGCTCCTGAAGCTCGGCCTCGCGCTTCGCGGCGATGTACGCCTGCCACTGCTCATCGACCGCGCCCTGCAGCGACACCGACTCGACGAAGTCCTCGACGAGGTCGCGCTTGCTGCGCAGGCTCGGGCTCGCGTCGACCGCGCGGGTAATCTCGGCGCGGACTTCCTTGTCGTCGCCGTCGCCCTTCTCGGCGCGGAGCTTCTCGACGAGCATGAGGATGTAGTCGACGTTGATCTCGACCTGCTTGACGAGTTCGATCTCGAACACGACGTCGTCATTGATGACTTCCTTGTCGCCGTCACGGTCGCGCGTGAATTCGTCGCGGAGGCGCAGGTAGATGCTGGTGTAGTCCTGACGGCGTCGCTCGGTCAACGGGTCGTTGCCGTCGAAGTCGTCGAACGACGTGAGGATGTTCTGCAGCCGCAGGATCGCGCCGAACAGCTGGATGAAGTCCTTCTGCGCCTGCTCCCCCACGATCTGCTGCCCGATCGGGAAGTGCGTGAGCAGTTCGGTGACCTTGTCGACGTACTCGCCGTAGTAGTCGCCGTACGGTTTCAGCAGGACGACGCCGCGGGCATCCTTGTTGCCGAACAGCTCCAGCGCAGCGTTCGTCTCCTCCTCGAGGTCGCGGAAGGCGACGATGTTGCCATAGGTCTTCACCGAGTTGAGGATGCGGTTCGTGCGCGAGTACGCCTGGATCAGGCCGTGCGCGCGCAGGTTCTTGTCGACGAACAGCGTGTTCAGCGTCGTCGCGTCGAAACCGGTGAGGAACATGTTCACCACGATGACCAGGTCGATCTCGCGGTTCTTCATCCGCTGCGACAGGTCCTTGTAGTAGTTCTGGAACCGGTCGGCGCTCGTGTCGTAGCTGGTCCCGAACATGTCGTTGTAGTCCTGGATCGCATCTTCCAGGAACGAGCGCGTGTCACCGTCGAGCGCATCGGTGTCGAACGCTTCATCATCGAGGATTCCGTCGGCTTCGGCCTCGTTCGCGCCGTAGCTGAAGATCAAGCCGACCTTCAGCCGCTTGTCCGGTGGCAGCTCTTCCATCTGCAGCTGGAACTGGTTGTAGTACCGGCGTGCGGCATCGATCGACGCGGTCGCGAACAGCGCGTTGAATCCGCGCACTCGTTTCCGCTCCTTGAGTGCCTCCGCCTGACGCCGGCCCCGCACTGAGTCGGCGACGTTCGTCACGACTGCGTGTTCGTAGCTCGATGAGCGCTTCGTCTTCTGATCGAAGTGCTCCAGGGTGTACGCCACGACGTCCCGGATCCGACGCACATCCAGGAGAGCTCGCTCCCGGTCGATCGCTGACACCTGCGAGTCGTCAGGATTTCCGACCTTGATGGTGTTGATGTAATCGATCCGGAACGGCAGTACGTTCTTGTCGGTGATGGCGTCGACGATCGTGTATGTGTGCAACTTGTCGCCGAACGCCTGCTCGGTCGTGCGCAGCTGAGGGTTGCCACCGCTTCCGGCGTTTGCAGCGAAGATCGGCGTGCCGGTGAACCCGAACAGGTTGTACTTCTTGAACGCGCGTGTGATGTCGATGTGCATGTCGCCGAACTGCGACCGGTGGCACTCATCGAAGATAATCACCGCGTGGCCCGAGAATACCTCGTGGCCCTTGTTCGCCTTGATGAACGTCGACAGCTTCTGGATCGTCGTGATGATGATCCGCGCACCTGGATCCTCCAGTTGCCCCTTCAGCACCGCCGTGGACGTGTTCGAGTTAGCCGCGCCCTTCTCGAACCGGTCGTACTCTCGCATCGTTTGGTAGTCGAGGTCCTTGCGGTCCACGACGAACAGCACCTTGTCCACACTCGGCATCTTCGATGCGAGCTGCGCTGCCTTGAACGAGGTGAGCGTCTTGCCCGAGCCGGTGGTGTGCCAGACGTATCCTCCGGCGTCGAGTGTGCCGAGCGTCTTGTAGTTCGTCGAGATCTGGATCTTCTGCAGGATCCGCTCGGTCGCGACGATCTGGTACGGCCGCATCACCAGCAGGTCGCGGTCCGCGGTGAGCACGCAGTACTTCGTCAGGATGTTCAACAGCGAGTGCTTCGCGAAGAACGTCTTCACGAACGCTGTCAGCTCGGTGATCGGTTTGTTGTTCGCATCGGCCCACCAGCTGGTGAACTCGAACGAGTTACTCGTCTTCCTGCCCTTGCCAGCACCGCCAGACTTCTTCTGCTCAGCCAGATGCCTGTTACGGGTGCTGTTGGAGTAGTACTTCGTCAGCGTGCCGTTACTGATCACGAACAGCTGCACGTACTCGAACAGGCCCGATCCCGCCCAGAAGCTGTCGCGCTGGTACCGGTTGATCTGGTTGAAGGCCTCGCGGATGTCGACGCCGCGACGTTTCAGCTCGATGTGCACCATCGGCAGCCCGTTGACGAGCACGGTCACGTCGTAACGGTTGGCGTACTTCGCACCGCCGTCACTGGCGTCGTCTTCGCCGCGCCCGATCTCGTACTGGTTGATGACCTGTAGCTGATTGTTGTGGATGTTCGTCTTGTCGATCAGCGTGATGTTCTTCGTCGTCCCGTCGTCGCGCTTGAGGATCTGGACGTGATCCTCTTGGACGCGCACAGTCTTCTCGATGATGCCGTCGTTGGCACCTGCGATCTTCGTCGTGAAGAACTGCCCCCACTCGGTATCCGAGAAGGTCATCTTGTTGACCTTCTCGAGCTGCACCCGGAGGTTCGCAACCAGCTCCGCCTCGGAGGTAATCGGCAGGTAGTCGTACGCCTGCCCCTTGAGGAGCCGGATCATCTCCTTCTCGAGTGCAGACTCCGACTGATACGCATCGGCCTGCAACGGATCGTGAACATACTCAGCGACGACCGTGCTCTCGGGGGAGACGGCGATCGGATCGTACGTACGTGCCGGCGCATCGGTCATGCCGCCAACTCCTTGAACGTCAGGAGCCGGTCACGATAGTGCTCGTACTGCTTGCGACGGGCCGCAAGCTCACATTCAAGTGAAGAAATCAGTCGATCACTGGCCCGTAGTACGCGCACGATTTCCCGCTGCTCATCAAGCGGCGGAAGATCGATCTCAAAGTCTACGAATTGACTCGATTTCCAACGTCTCCGACTCTTCATCGTTCCTCGTTCGGTACCGGTCACCTCGCGCTCGATCCTCTGTAGCGTGTGTGGATTGCACAGATGCTGCAGAAGCCAAAACGGCTCGACTTTCGATCGGTCAATGTTGAAAACCGGGAACTCGTTCGAAACTACGGCGCGGTCGCAGCCTGCTGGCACTATCGCAAAAGAGCCCTCTACAACGAACATTTTGTTGTAAATGAGGTGCCCCGGCTGTGCACGATACAGCGTCGTCGCCTTGATTTCAGCTCCATCACGAGCCTCACGAACTAGCACACCTTCGCCACGCCACTTCACACCGAGACCGGCATAGAGCTGACCGGCAACTACTGGCACGGGATCAATAACCTCGTGAGCAATCGAACCCAACTTAGTCACGTTCTGTACCGCGCGATCCCGTGCGGCGACGTCAAAGTTCGTGGCGAGAGCTACGCGTTGCGATCGCCTGGCTTCCAGCTCCGCCTCCAGTTCCACTTCAAGCTCGGTGAACTTTTCCAAAACTCGCACGATCTTGCGCTGCACCTCGAGAGGCGGCACGGGGATTCGAATCCTCTCCAGCGATGCCCCCGACACGCGACGTACCTTTGTTCCCGAGATGAAGCGCCGCTTCTGATCCTGGAATGACGTCGACTGGAAGAAGTACGCCACATACTTCGGGTCAAGTTCGTGACGATAGATGTAAGCGTCGCCGCTGAGGACGACGTCGGTATCACCGAGCCATGCCGTCGCCTTCGCGACCGCATCATCATCCTCACTCGTTGCGGCAATCAGCAGGTCGCCGGGCTGTGCATGACGAAGCTTAGCGGCGATTTCCGGATCCGTGAAGGACCTCGTCTCAGTCGCATGAACGCCGTAGAGGGTGTGGATCTGCCCATAATGGACAGCAGGGACACCCTTGTCACGCAAGTCGGCCTTCTGAAGGCCGTTCCCACGAATAAATTCCCCCGCCTGGCCAAGAGTCTTGTGCTCCACGCCTTGCGGGCACAGCTCCTGTGTCAGTTCATCGATGCGGCTCACTTGGAGCCCTCCAGATCCGCCACGATTTCGTCGATCGCTTTCCGCAGTTCTGCCTGGCGCGCCACGATGCGCGCGATCTCGGCGTTCAGCTCGACGATATCGACCAGCTCGCGAGTGTCCTCCGCCTCCACGTATGACGACACCGCGATGTTGTAGTCATTCGCCGCGATGTCCTCGTTGCTCACAACCGTGGCGAAGTAATCCTCGGGCTCGCGCGTCGTGAATGTATCGAGGATTCTCGCCCGGTGCTCCTCGAGTAGCTTGTTCTTATTGCCGACGCGCTTGAACTCGGCCGACGCGTCGATGAACAGCACGTCACTGGCCTTCTTCGACTTCTTCAGGACGAGGATGCAGGTCGCGATCGTCGTGCCGAAGAACAGGTCCGGCGGCAACTGGATGACCGCATCGACGTAGTTGTTGTCGACGAGGTACTGGCGGATCTTCTTCTCCGCTCCCCCGCGGTACAGCACGCCAGGGAACTCGACGATCGCCGCAGTGCCGTTGACGGCGAGCCAGCTGAGCATGTGCATCGTGAATGCGAGGTCGGCCTTCGACTTCGGCGCGAGGACACCGGCCGGAGAGAACCGGTCGTCGTTGATCAGGAGCGGGTTGGCATCGCCCTCCCACTTGATCGAGTAGGGCGGATTGGAAACGATCGCCTCGAACGGCTCGTCGTCCCAGTGGGCGGGGTCGAGGAGCGTGTCACCGTGTGCCAGATTGAAGTCCGCGTAGTTCACGTCGTGCAGGAACATATTAATCCGCGCGAGATTATACGTCGTCAGATTGATCTCCTGACCGTAAAACCCCTGGCGGACGTTGTTCTTTCCGAGAACCTTGTCGAACTTCAGCAGCAGCGAACCCGAGCCGACAGCCGGGTCATAGACCTTGTTCACCTGCGTCTTGCCGACCACGGTGATGCGCGCCAGCAACTCGGAAACCTCCTGCGGCGTGTAGTACTCACCACCGGACTTGCCCGCGTTGGCGGCGTACATCTGCATCAGGTACTCGTAGGCATCACCGAACAGGTCGATCGAGTTGTCCTCCCACCGCCCCAGCGGGAGGTCGCCGATCGCGTCGAGCAACTTCACGAGCTTCTGGTTCCGCTTGGCTACCGTCGAGCCCAGCTTGTTGCTATTGACATCCAGGTCGTCGAACAGCCCCTTGATGTCGTCCTCGCTGTCCGTACCCAGCGCCGACGCCTCGATGTTCTTGAAGACCCGCTCGAGCGTCTCGTTGAGGTTCTCGTCCCGCGCCGCACGCTTGCGAACATTGGCGAACAGGTCGGACGGCAGAATGTAGAACCCTTTCTCCGCGACAACCTCGTCGCGCGCAAACTCCGCGTCGGAGTCCGCCGTCAGCCGGTAGTCAAACGACGCGTCGCCCGCATCGTGCTCGTGCTTATTGAGGTACGCCGTGAGGTTCTCGGAGATGAAGCGATAGAACAGCATGCCCAGCACGTAGGACTTGAAGTCCCACCCGTCGACGCTGCCACGCAGGTCGTTAGCGATGCGCCAGATCGTCTTGTGCAGCTCAGCTCGCTGCGCCTCTTTGGTGGTCGGTGCCATCGGTCGTGCTCCTCCGCGCCACTGCGCAATCACGGTGTTGGGTTATTAGCTCTCACGATATCGGGTGCCACTGACACTCGGGCTTCCTGCATCATCACCGCGTCGCTTAGAACGCCACAGCCGTTGCGGCCGTCACGTTCAACGAGTCGACGCAGCCCATCATCCGGAGCGTGACCCGGCGACCGGGCAGTGCGTCGGACTCCGGTGTGATGCAGCGGCCCCCAGCTCACGCAGCGAGCATCATTGACGAACGATTAGTGCGTGCGCCCCGACGCCGAGCTGCTCGGCCAAGGCATCGACCGAATCCAGGGTGAGGTTGCGCTCTCCACGCTCGATCCCCGCGAGGTATCGAGTCGAGACGCCGAGCTCCTCGGCGAGACCCTCCTGCGACAGACGGCGCGCAAGGCGCAGAGCGCGCACCTGCGCTCCGAGCACCTTCTTGAGCGGTTCTGTCACACAACCAGCCTCAGGTCTGGTAGTCATGACTTCCAGGAAGTTATCGCTTCCAGTTACGGTCGAGGCAGGGTCGCGCGCGACTCGCAGTGAGCCGCATCAGACCTCGAAGGAGCGCATGGCCATGCCCGATTCACAACAGCTCCCTGAGGGCGACTCGAGCGCACTCCCCCGCGTCGTGCATACACCGCGTAGCCACGCATTGCTCTCGGAGGCCCGGGCACAAGCATTCGATGCGAAGCGGGCGGAGTGGGCGGGCCGCAACCCCCAGCTGTCCTATGAGGCCTACAAGGCGGGCGAACCATGTCGCGTTTGTGGACGAGCCATCCGCGGCGAAGCTGCCCGGGGCACGGATGAAGAGAGCATCGCTCTGATCGACGCCGACAATGCCGCGTTTCGCGCCGAGCATGAGGACTGCCCCATGGGAGTTTGGAAGCTCCAGGATCATCGCGTGGAGCACTGCCACGTGTGCTGCCCGTTCCCGCCGCTTTCCCCAGAACAACGCGAAGAAGTCTGGGCGCTCTTATCTCAGCCAAGAGTGCGTACTGTCCAAGATGCAATCTGGCGCGTGGACCTGACCTGCGGTCACGTCGATCCCGTCGCTTCAGGCACTGTCTACCGTGTTCCATCAACTGTCCGGTGCTCCGAGTGCGAGATCATCCGAGGCGTAGTCAAAGCTGAACGTGCCGACGGCCAGGCCGACGAGAGCGTCAACGCAAGCGGGCTCAACGCCGACGGTGCGCTTGAGTATCAGCCGCTGAGTGATGAGCAGTGGAGCTGGATCCAGCACATCGTCGAAACAGAGTCCGAACCTCGCCGCGGGCGACCGCGCACTTATGCGCGAACCATCGTGGATGCAGTGCTCTACAAGATCCATGCCCGCATTGCGTGGCGCGAGCTGCCGGCAGAGTTCGGCTCGTGGCAGACAGCCTCCCGCCGCTACCGAGAGCTCGTCGCAAGCAAACAGTGGGACGAGATCACCCGAACGCTGGCGGAGAGAGACCCACTTCAGTGAGGACTTCCGTTTTGAGACAAGCCGACTTTTTGAGTCAGGCACGGCACTGCCTGAGCGACTGCTGTGCGCAGATTCGCCGGCTCATCCCGTGAGCTTCTCCGGCAGACGAGCACTGACCCGATCATCCGCGCGCCGCATCAAGTCGAGCAAAACACCTGATGAGAGCTGGTTCTACCGCTGGCCTCTGCTCATGTCGAAATCAGGGAGAAGCAGCAGTCGTGATCCTCTCAAAAGTACGGTCTGACCTGCGGTTTTTTAAACATTGAAGCGGAACTCGACCACGTCGCCATCGCGCATGACGTATTCCTTGCCCTCCATACGGACCCACCCCTTGGCCTTCGCCTCGGCCATGGAGCCGGCCTCCATCAGCTGGTCGAAGGAGACGATCTCGGCCTTGATGAAGCCTCGCTCGAAGTCGGTGTGGATGACGCCGGCGGCCTGCGGGGCGGTCGCGCCCTTGGGGATGGTCCAGGCGCGGGACTCCTTGGGGCCGGCGGTGAGGTAGGTCTGCAGGCCCAGGGTGTCGAAGCCGACGCGCGCGAGCTGGTCCAGGCCCGACTCCTCCTGGCCGGTGCTCTCGAGCATCTCGGCGGCCTCGTCGGCGTCGAGCTCGATGAGCTCGGACTCGAACTTGGCGTCGAGGAAGATCGCCTCGGCCGGCGCCACGAGCTCGCGCAGCTGCTGCTGCATGGCGGTGTCGGCGAGGCCGTCCTCGTCGGTGTTGAAGACGTAGATGAAGGGCTTGGCGGTCATGAGCTGCAGCTCGCGCAGTTGGGTGACGTCGATGCCGGCGTCCTTCGCCCCCTGGTAGAGGGTCTTCCCGGTCTCAAGCAGGGACTTGGCCTTGAGGACGTTCTCGAGCACGGCGGCATCCAGCAGGCCGCGCTTGGTCTCCTTCTCGAGGCGCTGCATCGAGTTCTCGATGGTCTGGAGGTCGGCGAGGATCAGCTCGGTGGTGATGGTCTCCATGTCGCCGGCGGCGTCCTTCGAGCCCTCGACGCGGGTCACGTCGGGATCGGCGAAGGCGCGGGTGACCTGGCAGATGGCGTCGGCCTCGCGGATGTTGGCGAGGAACTTGTTGCCGAGGCCCTCGCCCTCGCTCGCTCCCTTGACGATCCCGGCGATGTCCACGAAGGACACGGTCGCGGGGACCAGCTTCTCGCTGCCGAACACGCCCGCGAGCTGCGCCAGCCGCGGGTCGGGCAGGGGCACCACGCCGACATTGGGGTCGATGGTCGCGAACGGGTAGTTCGCGGCGAGCACCTCGGCGCGGGTCAGGGCGTTGAACAGGGTGGACTTGCCGACGTTGGGCAGTCCGACGATTCCGATAGTGAGAGCCACGGTGCCCGATCCTACGGCGCGCACGGCCCGTGGCGCAGGTCGGGGCCGACGGTCGGGGCGCCCAGCGGGCGCACCTCACACCGTCGGCCCCGGAGCGCGGAGCCGGAGGGCTCAGTAGGCGACGTGGAAGCGGGCGCGGCGATGCGCCGGCTGCTGGATCTCGTCGACGATCGCGACACCGAGGTCCTCGGCGGAGAGGGCCGAGTTACCGTCGGCGTCAACGAGGAGCACGTCGTCGCTGGTCCGGTATGCGCCAGTGCGCTCGCCGGGGGCGTAGGCGCCGAAGCCGCCCGCGGGGCTGACGAAGAACCAGTCGAGCCCGGTCTCGTCGGCCCGGAGGTCCTCGAGCACGGCGGTGAGCTCGTTCGCCTCGGCCTTGAAGGCGTCGGGGAAGTCGGGGGTGTCCTGCACCCGCGGGCCGCCCTCGGCGACGAGCGTCGAGCCGGCCCCGCCGACGACGCCGAAGCGCGCGCCCTTCTCGCCCGCGAGGCGGGCGACGGTGGCGTAGATGCCGCGAAGGACGCCGGGCTCGGCGAGCTTACCGCGCGGGGCTGAGGCGGCGATGACGACGTCGGCTCCCTCGAGAACCTCGGCGAGCAGCGCCTCGTCCCGCAGGTCCCCCGCGCGGTGCGCGGCGCCGGCGGGGAGCTCCGCCGGGGCGGTGCGGGAGACGGAGAGGACGTCGTGGCCGCGCTGCGCGGCCTCCGTGACGATGCCGGTGCCGGCGTAGCCGGTCCCTCCGAGGACGACAATGCGAGCCATGGGGCTCTCCTTCCCGGCACTCCTGGTGCCGATTCGACGAAACGTCCACGACTACTGCCATGGACCTCGACGCTCACTGTAGGTAACCTTCTCTCCGCAGGGAAGTACGCACTTTCCGGTAACCACCCCAGGAGCCCCTCATGTCCTCTCTCGCCTATGACCCCTACGTCCACGACTGCCCATCCCGGCAGCTGCTGGACCGCATCGGTGACCGCTGGACGGTGCTGGTCATCGGCGCCCTCGAGGACGGCCCGCAGCGCTTCTCCCAGCTCGCCCGCCGGGTCGACGGCGTGAGCCAGAAGATGCTCACCCAGACCCTCCGCGCGCTCGAGGCGGACGGGCTGGTGCTGCGCACCGCGCACCCCGAGATCCCTCCGCGGGTCGAGTACGAGCTGACCGAGCTCGGCCGCTCCCTGCTCGAGCCGCTCGGCGCGCTGGTGTCCTGGGCGAGCGAGCACATGGGTGAGGTCCGCGCCTCCCGGGAGCTCGCCGAGCGGCGCTGACGGCCCGCCCTGGGCGTGGTGCCCCTCGTCCGTCGGACCCCCGTGATGTGCTG
Source organism: Brachybacterium sp. B718/18 (assembly GCF_055454375.1). NCBI lineage: Bacteria > Bacillati > Actinomycetota > Actinomycetes > Micrococcales > Dermabacteraceae > Brachybacterium > Brachybacterium sp. B718/18. The sequence goes on from NZ_JBVDDO010000003.1 coordinate 120,432, forward strand.
TCGGCATGAGCGGAACACAGATGCTGCTGGTGGGGATCGTGCTGGGCGCACTCCTCGGCGCTGTTGCGACCTGGCTGGTGCAGCGGGAGCGCGCGCGCAACCAGGGGGACGCCTCCACGCAGCTGCTGCGTCTGGCCGACGAGCGCCACGAGCGCGACGCGGCCCGTCGCGATGCCGCCGAGGAGGAGCGGGAGGCCGAGCTGCAGCGGACCCTCGCCCCGATCACCGCGACGCTCGCCCATCTCGAGCGCTCCCTGGCGCGGTCCGAGGCGGCCCGGGTCGAGGCCGAGGGGGCGCTGCGCGCGCATCTCGGCGAGCTGGGCCGACGGGCGCAGTCGCTCGAGACCGGCACGGCGGCGCTGACCTCCGCCCTGCGGGCGCCGACGGCACGCGGCCGCTGGGGCGAGGTCCAACTGCGGCGGATCGTCGAGGCCGCCGGGATGCTCGAGCACGTCGACTTCTCCGAGCAGGCGGCCGGTGCCCGGGCCGACGGGGAGAAGGGACAGCGCCCCGACCTCGTGGTGCGCCTCGCCGGTGAGCGCACCCTGGTGGTCGACGCCAAGGCGCCGATGGACGCCTATCTCGACGCGATCGAGGAGCAGGATCCGACCCGCGCCCGCACCCGCCGCACCGCGCACGCCCGGGCGCTGCGCCATCACGTGGATCAGATCTCGGCGAAGGCCTACTGGAAGGCGTTCGGGGACACCCCCGAGTTCACCATTCTGTTCGTGCCGAGCGACGGGGTGCTCGCCGCTGCCCTCGAGTCCGCCCCGGACCTGCTGGAGCACGCCTTCGCCCGGGACGTGGTGATCGCCTCCCCCGCGACGCTCATGGCGCTGTTGCGCACGGTCGCGCACACCTGGCGCACCGAATCACTCAACCGGGACGCCCGCGAGGTGCTCGAGGCGGGCCGCGAGCTGCACCATCGACTCGGCGTGTTCTCGGGACACCTGGGGAAGGTGGGGAGGTCGCTGGACTCCTCCGTCGCGGCCTTCAACGAGGCGGTCGGGTCGCTGCAAGCCCGGGTGCTGGTCACCGCGCGGAAGTTCGAGGACCTCGGCCTCGCGGGCACCGCCGTCGACGAGATCGAACAGCTCACCCGGCGCGCGCGCACGCTCGAGGAGGGCGAGATCGCGGATCTCGCCGCCCCGCGGGAGGCCGGGCGCGACCTTTCCGCGCGGCGCGAACGCGCTCGGGAGCAGGACGCCGGCTGACTCCTGCCGGCCGACCTCAGGACTCGGCAGTCGCGCGATCTCCCGAGGGCTTCGTCCGACGGTCGGTCTGGCCCGAGGCCTTCATCTCCTGGCGCAGCTCGCGAGGCAGGGAGAACATCAGGTCCTCGGTCGCGGTGCGCACCGGCTTCACGTCGCCGTAGCCGCGCTCGGCGAGTTCGGCCAGCAGCTCCTGCACCAGGACATCGGGCACGGAGGCGCCGGAGGTGACGCCCACGGTGCCGACGCCCTCGAACCACTCCTCGCGCAGCTCGGAGACGCTGTCGATGCGGTGGGAGGCCTTGGCCCCGGACTCGAGCGCGACCTCCATCAGCCGCACCGAGTTCGAGGAGTTCGGGGACCCGACCACGAGCACGAGATCCGCATCGGGGGCGATCTTCTTGATCGCGACCTGGCGGTTCTGGGTGGCGTAGCAGATGTCGTCGCTCGGCGGGGCCTGCAGGGTCGGGAAACGCTCCTTGAGCCGGTCCACCGTCTCCATCGTCTCGTCGACGCTCAGGGTGGTCTGCGAGAGCCAGACGACCTTCTCCGGGTCGCGGACCGTGACCTTGTGGACGTCCTCGGGCCCGTTGACGATCTGGACGTGCTCCGGCGCCTCGCCGGCGGTGCCCTCGACCTCCTCATGACCCTCGTGGCCGACCAGCAGGATGTCGTAGTCCTGGCGGGCGAAGCGCACCGCCTCCTTGTGGACCTTGGTGACCAGCGGGCAGGTCGCGTCGATGGTGCGGAGGTTCCTCTGCTCCGCCATCTCGCGGACCTTCGGGGAGATGCCGTGCGCGGAGAAGATCACGAGCGAGCCCTCGGGCACCTCGTCGACCTCCTCGACGAACACGGCGCCCTTCTCCTTCAGCCGGTCGACCACGAACTTGTTGTGCACGATCTCGTGGCGCACGTACACGGTCTCGTCGTAGTGCTCGAGCGCGCGCTCGACGGCGACGACGGCTCGATCGACGCCCGCGCAGTAGCCGCGGGGCTCGGCAAGGAGGACGGTTCCGCTGTTCACCCCGCCATCGTAGGAGACCCGCGCATCGCGCAGGGAGGCGGTGGGGCGAGACTCACCAACCCTCCACAGCCGCCCCGTCGACCGTGCACGTCGGCCCAGCTCGCCGCACGCTTCGGATCGTTCCTCCCCGCACGCCCTTCCTCCACAGCGACACGGGTCGCGGAGCGGGCGTGTGGGTCCCGAGTGGCACAGTGGTGCCCATGACCGAGCAGCCCCCGCCCCTCGCCGCGACCGCCGCGCAGACCACCCCGGAGAACCCGTGGCCGCTGCGCCAGCTGTCGGTGAAGGTCGGGGAGTATGTCGCCCGCATGTCGCCGCTGTGGGTCGAGGGCGAAATCGTGCAGCTGAACCGTCGGCCGGGCTCGGGCCTCGCCTTCATGACCCTGCGGGACATCGACGTAGACATGTCCTTCTCGGTACCGGTGCGGGAGTACGTCCTGCGCGCCCTTCCGGTTGAGCCGGTCGCCGGCGCCCGCGTGGTGATCCACGCGAAGCCCACCTTCTGGACCAAGCGCGGCACCCTCCAGCTCGAGGCCGACGAGATCCGGCCCGTCGGTCTCGGCGAGCTTCTCGCCCGGCTCGAGCAGCTCAAGCGGACCCTCTCCGCCGAGGGGCTGTTCGAGGCCGGCCGCAAGCAGCCGCTGCCGTTCCTGCCGCAGACCATCGGCCTGATCTGCGGGCGCGAGTCCGCCGCGGAGCGCGACGTCGTCGTCAACGCCCGCCGCCGCTGGCCGGCGGTGCGCTTCGAGATCCGCGAGGTCGCCGTGCAGGGCGCGAAGGCCGTCAAGGAGGTCTCCGCCGCACTGAAGGAGCTCGACGCCGACGAGGCGGTCGACGTCATCATCATCTCCCGCGGCGGCGGCTCCCTCGAGGACCTGCTCCCCTTCTCCGACGAGCAGCTGGTGCGCCTGGTCGCCGCGGCCCGCACCCCGATCGTCTCCGCGATCGGCCACGAGGTGGACACCCCGCTGATCGACCTCGCGGCGGACGTCCGCGCCTCCACCCCCACCGACGCCGCCAAGCGCGTGGTACCGGACATCGTCGCCGAGGTCGAGCAGCTCGACCTCGGCCGCACCCGGCTGCGCGCCGCAATCCGCGCCCGGATCGAGCGGGAGCAGTCGGGGCTCGACGCGATGCGCTCACGGCCCGTGCTGGACAACCCCTCGAGCATCCTCGCGGGCCGCCAGGACGAGATCCGCTCCCGCGTCGCCCTCGCCCGCACCCTCATCGGCTCCCGCCTCGACCGCGCCCGCGACGAGGTCGGCCACCTGGGCGCGCGGGTGCGCTCCCTCAGCCCGCTCGCGACCCTCGAGCGCGGCTACGCCGTGGTCCAGGCGCCCGATGGCACGATCCTGCGCCGCCCCGAGGACTCGACCGTCGGCGACGCCCTCTCCGTCCGTGTGGCGGGAGGCCGCTTCGGCGTGGAGCGCACCGAGACAGACCCCTACACCCCGCCCGCCGCCCCGAAGGAGCAGCCATGAGCCAGACCCCCGAGAACTCCCCCACCGAGACGACTCCTCTGCCCGAGGACGTGGCGGCGCTGTCCTATGAGGTCGCCCGCGACCAGCTCGTCGAAGTCGTGCGGCGGCTCGAGTCCGGGCAGGGCGGGCTCGAGGACTCGATCGCGCTGTGGGAGCGGGGCGAGATGCTCGCCCGCCGTTGCCAGCAGTGGCTCGACGGCGCCCGCGACCGGCTCGACGAGGCCGTGGCGGCACGGCGCGGCGGGGAGGGAGCCTCCGCGGCGGAGTGACGACAGCCGGTCGCCGCGCTCAGGCGACGTCGGCGAGCGCGGCGTCCATCAGCGCGCGCAGTTCCGTGTCCACTACGTCGCCGTGCACCACGAGGCCGAAGCCCTCACCCTCGCAGGCCAGTGCCCGCACTTCGCTGCCGTCCTGCACCCCCGTGAGCTGCTGGCATGAGGCGCCGGCGATCTCCAGCTCCGCCTCCACCACGGCGCCCGGCACGGCGGCGGAGACCAGCGTCGGGCTCAGCTCCGCCTCCTCGGTGAGGGTCACCAGATGCCCGGAGGGAGCGGTGTACTGCACCCGCCAGCTCGGCACCTCGCCCCCGGTGAAGCGAGCATCGCGCTCCGCCCACTCCTCCCCCATCTCCGGGGCGGCGACGGGGAAGTCCGCGGCGTCCTGCGCACGCTCGGCACTCGCGGCGACGTCCAGCTCCGAGTTCTCGAGCACCTGACGGTCGCCGCTGTCCCCCACGCCGAAGAAGGCGATCCCGATGATCACCACGACACCTATGGTGAGCAGCAGCGCCCACACCATGTTGCGCAGCACCATGTTCTTCCGGGACGGCAGCTCATAGTGGGACCTCTGGGGGGCTTCGGGCGGTTCCTGCATGGACCCATTGTCGCCGTGTCGCCTCGTCCGGCGAAACCTGACATGATCCGGGGGTGACTTCCACCTTCCTCACCGTCGGAGAAGCCCTCACGGACATCGTCGTCTCTGCCGACGGCACGCGCCGTGAGCACCCCGGCGGCTCCCCCCTGAACGTCGCCGTCGCCCTCGGGCGCCTCGGCCACACCTCGCATCTCCTGACCCGCATCGGTGCCGACGCCCGCGGCGACGCGATCCGCGCCCACCTCGAGCAGTCCCGCGTGCAGCTCACCCCGGCGAGCTCGACCGCGGAGCCGACCTCGACCGCCGAGGCAACCCTCGATGCGACCGGCGCCGCGACCTACGTCTTCGACCTGACCTGGGCCCCGGATCCGGCCGGGACGCCGACGGGGGTCGACGCGGTGCACACCTCGTCGATCGCCGCGGTCCTCGACCCCGGCGCGACGACGGTCCGGCAGGTGCTGACCGCCGCCCGTGAGCGCTCGACCGTCAGTTACGACCCCAACGCCCGGCCCAGCCTGATGGGCTCGCCCGAGTCCGTCAGGGCCCGGATCGAGGAGAACCTGCGCCTCGCCGACGTGATCAAAGCGTCGGACGAGGACGTCGCCTGGCTGTACGGCACGGACGACGTCGAGGACGTCGTCGCCTCCTGGCTCGACCTCGGAGCCTCCCTCGCGGTGCTGACCCGCGGCGGCGAGGGCGCGGTCGGCTTCGCCGCGAGCGGGCGCGTGCAGGTCGCCCCCGTGACCGTGGAGGCCGTCGACACCGTCGGTGCCGGAGACACCTTCTCGGCGGGCCTCCTCGACGGCCTCGCCGCCAAGGACCTCCTCGGCGCCGCGCGCCGCGAGGCGCTCTCCGCCCTGCCGTCGGACGACCTCGCCGCCGTCATGCGCCGTGCCGCCGCACTCGCCGCGATCACCGTCTCCCGCGCAGGGGCGAACCCGCCGTGGAGCCACGAGCTCGGCTGACCCGACGCTCGACCGACCGACCATCTGAACCCCGAGGGAGGAACTTCATGTCCCAGACCACGCCCGCCGCCGCGCAGGACGAGTACCGCATCGAGCACGACACCATGGGCGAGGTGCGCGTACCCGCCTCCGCCCTGTACCGCGCACAGACCCAGCGCGCCGTCGAGAACTTCCCGATCTCCGGGCAGGGCCTCGAGCCCGCCCACATCCACGCCCTCGCCCAAGTCAAGAAGGCCGCGGCCCGCGCCAACAAGGAGCTCGGCGTCCTCGACGGCGCCATCGCCGACGCGATCGTCGCCGCCGCCGACGAGGTCATCTCCGGCGCCCACGACGACCAGTTCCCGGTAGACACGTACCAGACCGGCTCCGGCACCAGCTCGAACATGAACATGAACGAGGTGCTCGCGACCCTCGCCTCCCGCGGCGAGCTGGAGGTGCACCCCAACGATCACGTCAACTGCTCGCAGTCCAGCAACGATGTCTTCCCCACCTCGGTGCACGTGGCCGTCACCGCCGGTGTCGTCGAGCACCTGCTTCCCGCGCTCGCCCACCTCGCCGAGTCCCTCGAGGCCAAGGCCGAGGCGTGGAAGGACGTCGTCAAGTCCGGCCGCACCCACCTCATGGACGCCACCCCGGTCACCCTCGGCCAGGAGTTCGGCGGCTACGCGGCCGCCGTCCGCTACGGCATCGAGCGGGTCGAGGCGGCCCTGCCCCGCACCGCGGAGGTCCCCCAGGGCGGCACTGCCGTCGGCACCGGCATCAACACCCCGCTCGGCTTCCCGCAGAAGGTCATCGCGAACCTCGCCGAGCAGACCTCGCTGCCGCTCACCGAGGCCCGCAACCACTTCGAGGCGCAGTCCGCGCGCGACGGGCTGGTCGAGATGTCCGGGGCGCTGCGCACGATCGCCGTCTCCGTCACCAAGATCTGCAACGACCTGCGCTGGATGGGCTCCGGCCCGAACACCGGCCTCGGCGAGATCGCGATCCCCGACCTCCAGCCCGGCTCCTCGATCATGCCCGGCAAGGTCAACCCCGTCATCCCCGAGGCCGTGCTGATGGTGTGCGCGAAGATCGTCGGGAACGACGCGGCGATCGCCTGGGGCGGCGCGCAGGGCGCCTTCGAGCTCAACGTGCAGATCCCGCTGATGGGCACGAGCCTGCTCGAGTCGATCCGCCTGCTGGCCAACGCCTCCACGGTGCTGGCCGACAAGACCGTCGACGGTCTCACCGCGAACGAGGAGAAGGCCCGCTTCTACGCCGAGGCCTCCCCCTCGATCGTCACCCCGCTGAACAAGCTGATCGGCTACGAGTCGGCGGCGAAGATCGCCAAGCACGCCGTCGCCGAGCGCATCTCCGTGCGCGAGGCCGTCATCGCCCTGGGCTTCGTCGAGCGCGGCGAGCTCACCGAGGAGCAGCTGGACAGCGCGCTGGACGTGCTGTCGATGACCGCGCCGAAGGCCTGATCCCGGCTACCCGGTCGGTCGGCCAGTCGGTCGGGCGTTGGCGGCGGTCGGTCGGTCGGGTCTGAGGCAGGGGCTGGACGCGGGTGATGCGAGGTGCACATATACGCACCTCGCATCACCCGAGTCCTTTCGTGCACACTCCTTCCTCATCCACCTCCCGCCGTGACCTCAGGCGGACAGGGCCGAGGAGTGCCGCCGCTGTCGCAGCAGAACCTGGAGCATGCGCGACGTCTGCTCCCATTGGGAGAACACCTGCTCCCAGGTCAGGCGCGTGACTCGGTAGCCCCGAACGGTGAGTGCGAGATCCCGTCGCCGATCCTCGGCATACTGCATCGGATCGTCATGGAACCTGCGGCTGTCGCATTCGATCTCCCAGTTCTCCTCCACGAGGAGATCGACGCGGACATCGGGCAGCAGTTGCACCTGGCTCCGCACCTTCACGGACCGCCCTTCGAGCCACCACCGAACAGCGGTCTCGGTACCGGACTGCGCGTCGGAACGGACCCGTCGCAGCGGCCGGCTGAATCTCTGCGGGAGTCCGTCGAGGAGAATCTGCAGCGAGCTCGCGTCGAGCAGACGCAGGTTGAGCGCGGACTCGAGGAGGATCGCCGCGTCGACGGTCGTCAGGCAGCGCGCAGCATGGTCCAGGACGCGCGAGAGATCAGGAACCGGATCGTCGTCCGGCCAGGCCCGCAGGCTCGGCCCGTGCAGGACGATCTCCTCCATCCAGGGCAGCGGCCCTGTCGAGGTGAGGTCCACGAGCGGCACCAGCTCTGCGGATGTCGAATCCCGGCGGCGACGAATCGGCATCGCCTGGGGAGCCGGCTCCGGCATCCGTGCGGCTCGCGGGCGATAGGCGTGGACTCCTCTGCCCATCGGGGTCCAGAGTCCGTACAGCACGGCGGCGTCGCGGCACGTGGGGCGAAGCCCCATCTCGAGGAGCGCGACGAGGTCGAGCGGCGCCTCCGCCGTCACGTACCACTCCCCGACCGAGCGGATCACGCCCGACCGTTTCAATCGGCGCCGCTCTGCCGGATCCGGAACCTTGTCGGGCAGCCGCGACGCGTGGATGACTCCAGTGACCTGCATGCGCTGATCGCATCATCCCTCGCGCTGCGAGGTCCGGGCGGGGACAGGAATGTGGACCGGCGACCTCTGGGGAGGAACGGTCCCGGCTCGACGGCGCCGGGGGAAGCACCGGGGAGGGTGGGGAGGCGCGCTGCGGTACGGGGAGCGAGGGTGGGCAGGCGCGCTGCGGTACGGGGAGCGATGCGCCGACGGGACGCCGGTGATGCGAGGTGCGTATATGTGCACCTCGCATCACCGGCGTCCCGTCGCCACGAGGGTCACACGGCGGAGAGGGCGGTAGCCAGCTGGCCGGGCTAGGTCAGGCCGGGCCGGGCCAGGTCAGGTCAGGCCGGGCCGGAACCAGCCAGCCGCCCGGCCGTACCAGGTCACGTCAGGCCGGGCCACCCGTCTCGGCCCGCCCGCCGCCACCTGCTCAGGGGATCGGCTCGTCCAGCACGTGGGTGACCAGCTCGGCGACTTTGGACCGCTCGGAGCGCTGCAGGGTGATGTGGGCGAAGAGCTCCCGCTCCTTAAGTGCTTCGACGACGCTCGCGATCCCGTCGTACCGGCCGATGCGCAGGTTGTCGCGCTGGGCGACGTCGTGGGTGAGGACCACGCGGGAGTTCTGGCCGATGCGGGAGAGCATCGTCAGCAGGACGTTCCGCTCGAGGGACTGCGCCTCGTCGACGATCACGAAGGCGTCGTGGAGGGACCGCCCGCGGATGTGGGTCAGCGGGAGCACCTCGAGCATGCCGCGGGAGAGCACCTCGTCGATGACGTTCTGGGAGACCATCGAGCCGAGCGTGTCGAAGACGGCCTGTCCCCAGGGGCCCATCTTCTCGGACTGGTCGCCGGGGAGATAGCCGAGCTCCTGCCCGCCCACGGCGAACAACGGCCGGAACACCATGATCTTGCGCTGGGTGCGCCGCTCGAGCACGGCCTCGAGACCGGCGCAGAGGGCCAGGGCGCTCTTGCCCGTGCCGGCGCGACCACCGAGGGAGACGATGCCGATCGACTCGTCCTGCAGCAGGTCGATCGCCACGCGCTGCTCGGCCGAGCGGCCGGCGACGCCGAACACCGTCTGATCTCCCTGGACCAAGCGCACCTGCTTCTCACGGGTGATGCGGCCGAGCGCCGAGCCCCGGGGGCTGGTGATCGTGAGCCCGGTGTGGACGGGCTGGTGCGCGACCTCGGGGATGTCGACGACCTGTCCGTCGTAGAGGTCGGTCATGGTCTGCTCGTCGACGGAGGCGGTGACCATGCCGATGTAGCCGCGGTCGCGGGCGAGCTCGGCGCGGTACTCCTCGGCGTGGATGCCGGAGGCGGAGGCCTTGATCCGCATGGGCAGGTCCTTCGAGACCAGCACCACGTGCTTCCCCTCGAGCTGCAGGTTCTTGGCGACCGCGAGGATGCGGGTGTCGTTGTCCCCGAGCCGGAAGCCGTCCGGCAGCGAGGAGGTGTTCATGTGGTTCAGCTCGACGTGGACGTGTCCTCCGTCCTTGCCGATCGGCAGCGGCACCGAGAGGTTGCCGTGAAGCTCGCGCAGGTCGTCGAGGATGCGCAGCGCCTGGCGGGCGAAGTAGCCGAGGTCGGGATGGTGGCGCTTGGCCTCGAGCTCGGTGACGACGACGATCGGCAGCACGATGTCGTGCTCGGCGAAGCGGTGCAGCGAGAGCGGGTCCGAGAGCAGTACGGAGGTGTCCAGCACGTAGGTGATCACGCCGGTCTCGACGCCGTCGAGCATCTGCTGGGCGCTGCCGGGGCGCAGTGAGGGCACCACCGGCGAGCCGTCCCGGTTGGCCGCGCCGATCACCCCCCTGTCCAGATCGGTGCTGGTGGTGATGATCTGATCCATCGGAGCCTCCCCAAATCGCGCGGATGACTGGACCTTAGCCTCCCGCGCACCCGATGTCGGGCGCGTCACACCGCGCGGCGCGGGGACGTTCACCGAATCGTCATCGGGAGTTGCTGGGCTCAGGCTCCGTACCGCCGCTCGCGGCGGCAGAACTCGCGCAGCGCGCGTAGCAGGTCGATGCGGCGGAATCCCGGCCAATAGGTCTCGCAGAACCAGAACTCGGAGTGCACGGACTGCCAGAGCAGGAAGCCGGAGAGCCGCTGCTCGCCGGAGGTGCGGATGATGAGGTCGGGGTCGGGCTGGCCACGGGTGTAGAGGTGCTCGGCGATGGAGCCGACGCTGATGGCGTCCGCGATCTCGTCGGCCCCGAGCCCGGCGGAGCCGAGGTCGCGCACCAGCTCCCGCACGGCGTCGACGATCTCCTCGCGCCCGCCGTAGCCGATCGCGACATTGACGGTGAGGCGGGAGTCGACGCTCGCGGCGCCGCGCAGCTCCTCGAGGTGCTCCCGGATCCGCGCAGGCAGCGCCTCGGCGTTGCCGGTCAGGCGCACGCAGTGACCGGCCGCGGTGATCTGCTGGACCGTGTCGACGATGATCCCGGAGAGGGCCTCGAGCTCCTCGGGCGGGCGGCGCAGGTTGTCGGTGGAGAGCATCCACACGGTGACCAGCGGGATCTCGAGCGCCTCGCACCAGGAGAGGAATTCGACGATCTTCGCGGCGCCGACGCGGTGGCCCTGCTCGGTGGTCGCCCCGGCGGCCTTCGCCCAACGCCGGTTGCCGTCGACGATGATCCCCAGGTGCTGCGGGAGCGAGAACGCCCCGAGCTCCCGCGCGAGGCGCCGCTCGTAGATCCTGTGGAGCAGTCCCTGCTCGGCCATCGCCACCTCCGCTCCCCGACGTCCCACCCGACCATTATCGACGACGGCGGCACCGGCGCGGCCCGTTCGCGGGAGCGGACTCCGAATCCTCACGGGATGCGCACAGCACACTCCCTGCCATGGTTACGGGTCCGTAGGTTACGCTTCCGTCATGTACACCGGCACCCGCACCTCGGCCTCCGAGATTTCGCCCCTCGAGGCCGACGAGGACCTGCCCACGGCCGAGTCCCACCCCTTCGCCCCGCGCACCTTCACCCGCGCCATGGCCGCCCGCGCGCGCCAGCTCGGGCTGCAGCCGCCCAAGCCCCGGCTGCGCGGCATGCTCCACCTGATCGCCTTCCCGACCACGCTCGTGATCGGTCTGCTGCTGGTCGCCCTCGCGGACACGCTGACGATCCGTCTGGCCTGCGCTGTCTTCGTGCTGACCGCGGCGCTGCTGTTCGGCATCAGCGCCGTCTACCACCGCGGCACCTGGTCCCCGCGCCGCGCGATCATGCTGCGTCGTTTCGACCACGCGAACATCTTCCTGATCATCGCGGGCACCTACACGCCGATCGCCGCGGCGCTGCTCGCGCCTCGCCAGGCCCTCGTGCTGCTGGCCATCGCCTGGGGCGGGGCGCTCGTGGGGGTGTGCTTCCGGATCTTCTGGACCGGGGCGCCGCGCTGGCTGTACGTCCCGGCCTACGTCGCGCTCGGCTGGGTCGCGGTCTTCTACATGCCGCAGCTGCACGCCACGGGCGGCTGGCCCGTGGTGATCCTGCTGGCCGCGGGCGGCCTGGCCTACACCGCGGGGGCGGTCGTGTACGCGCTCAAGCGGCCGAACCCGTCCTTCGCCTGGTTCGGATTCCACGAGATCTTCCACGCCGGCACGATCGCGGGTTTCGGCTGCCACTTCGCGGCCGTCGCGGTCGCGGTGATCTGAGGGCTCGCCTCAGCGCTGCGGATCCTCCGGGGCCGACGGGTGCTCCTCGGCCCGCGGCTCCGGCTCCTCCGCCGGCGGGCTCTGATCCGCCGAGGGCTCCTCGGCCCGCGGCTCCGGTTCCTCCGCCGACGAGCTCCGCTCCGCCGACGGGCTTTGCTCCGCCGCGGCCTGCTCCTCCCGCATCCGCTCTTCGACGCGCGCCCGCGCCTGGATGCGGCGCGTGCGGCGTGAGAGGTCCACGGCCAGGAGCACCACGACGACGGCGAGGACGAAGGCCGCGAAGAACCCGGGCAGCCCCGGCGAGACGGTCACGGAGTTCAACTCCCCGCCGTCGGAGGGGGCGGCGAACACCTCGCCGAGAACGAGCAGCGCCTCTGCACCGGTCACGGGCGGGCCTCCAGTGTCTCGTGGCGGAGTCCCGCGAACAGGTCGTCCTCGGGCAGGCGCACCCCGATGCGGGAGATGTGCAGCTCGTAGTCGTCGGTGCCCCAGGCCACCGTCTCGACCTCGTGCGGCACCTGGAAGAACAGGCCCTCCGGGTCGACCTGCGTGGCATGGGCGCGCAGCGCCTCGTCCCGCACGGTGAGGTAGTCGCGCACGTCCACCCTGGTCGTGAGCAGCCGGTCCCGGCTCTCGTCGTAGCGCGCCAGCATCTGCTCGAGGGACTCCTGGCGAATGCCCTGGGAGATCAGATGCCGGTTGATCGCCGAGAACCGCTGCCGGTGGAAGCCGTTGATGTAGTAGAGCTTCGCGACCTCCCACGGCTCGCCGAGCTCCGGGGCGTAGGCCGGATCAGCGGCGAGGTCGAAGGCGGCGAGGCTGATGCGGTGGACCTGGATGTGGTCCGGATGCGGGTAGCCGCCGTTCTCGTCGTACGTGGTCATCACGTGCGGGCGGAGCCGGCGCAGCGCCTCGACGAGAGGTCGGGCGGCCTCCTCGACGGGGAGCGACGCGAAGCTGCCCTCGGGCAGCGGGGGCAGCGGATCCCCCTCGGGCAGGCCCGAGTCGACGAAGCCGAGCCACTCGTGGTCCACGCCCAGGATCTCCTGCGCACGCGCCATCTCCCGTCGACGCACCGCGGGGAGGTCGCGGGCGATCTCCTCGTCACCCTGGAGCCGAGGGTTGAGGATGTCGCCGCGCTCGCCGCCGGTGCAGGTGATGACGGTGACTTGGACGCCTTCGCGGGCATAGCGCGCGGTCGAGCCGGCGCCCTTAGAGGACTCGTCGTCCGGATGGGCGTGGACGGCGACCAGACGCAGGGTCTCGTCGGGGGCGGGCAGCTGGACGCTCACGTCTCTCCTCAGGGTCCGGGGCGGGACCCGGGCACGGGACTCGCCAGCGCCCGATCGTACGCCACGGTCCCGAGCGGGCTCCCGGGCGGGGTCTGGGAGACTTGACACCATGACCTCCGTCCCCTCCCGCCCGACCGATCGCTACGGCGCCCCGCTAGTCTCCCGGCGCACGGCCCGGATCCTGGGTGCCGTCGCGGCCGCGCTCTTCGTCCTCGGCGTGATCGTCGTGGGGACGTGGATCTCGCGCACCCCGGTGCGCTACGACCTGGTCTCCTACGAGCACCTCGCCGACGATCGCCTCGAGGCCACCTTCGCGGTGACGATGCCTCCAGGCACCGCGGCGGACTGCCGAGTGCAGGCCCTGAACGAGGGACGCGCCCAGGTGGGCTTCGTGGAGGTGCGGATCGAGGCGCAGACCGAGCGCACCACCTCGCACACCGTCGAGATCTCGACGCAGGGCAGCGCCGTGTCCGCCGAGGTCGTCGGATGCGATCCGGTGTAGGATGCTCCGATACCGGTTTCCGGACCGGTCATCATCACCCGACCACGGGGCGCATGAGCACATGTGCCCCGTTCTTCGCGTCAGGGGCGGTTCCGCCCCGGCGCCCGAGGGACCACTGACAAGGAGTGAACCCATGAGCAGCCAGCCGAATGGCGCCTGGCTCACCCAGGATGCCTATGACCGCCTCGCCAAGGAGCTCGCCGATCTGGAGGGGCCTCGCCGCACCGAGATCGCCGAGCGCATCGCCGCGGCTCGGGACGAGGGCGATCTCAAGGAGAACGGCGGCTACCATGCGGCCCGCGAGGAGCAGGGCATGAACGAGGCCCGTATCACGGACCTCAAGCGCCTCCTCAAGGACGCCGTGGTGGGAGAGGCCCCGAAGGACGACGGCGTCGTCGAGCCCGGCATGGTCGTCACGATCACCATGGCCGGCAGGGAGCGCACCTTCCTGCTGGGCAACCGCGAGATCGCCGAGGGCACCGATCTCGAGGTCTTCTCGAGCGACTCGCCGCTGGGGTCGGCGATCCACGGCTCGAAGGTCGGCGACTCCGTCGACTACACGGCGCCGAACGGCAAGTCCCTGCCGATCGAGATCACGGCCGCCACGCCCTACGCGCCCTGATCCCCCGATCCGACAGGACCGTCCGGTGAGGCGGTTCCCGTCGGATCCCCCGCTTCCGGAGGCCACCGGTTCCCGAAGCTCAGGCGTCGGAGCCGGTGGCCTCCTGCACGACGGCCTGGGTCGCGCGGCGCACCGGGTTCTCGGGGCGCGGATCCTGTCCGGTGGCCGGGACCCGGCCGCGGCGCAGCGCGTCGAAGTGGGCGGCGGCCGCTTTGTCCACTCCCAGCTCGGGGCTGGGATCGCGGCCGACGACGTGCAGCAGGGTGGCGTTGACGAAGGCGATCAGCGGGATGGCGAAGAGGGCGCCGGGGATGCCGGCCACCATCGCACCGCCCGCGACCCCGAGGAAGACGGCGAGCGGGTGCAGCTCGACGGCCTTGCCCATGAGGAAGGGCTGGAGGACGTTGCCTTCGAGCTGCTGCACCGCGATCACCACGGCGAGCATGATCAGCGCGCCGACCCAGCTGTGCAGCACGAGGACGAGCAGCACTGCGATCGCTCCGGAGATCACCGCGCCGACCAGCGGGATGAAGGAGAACATGAAGACCAGCAGCCAGATCGGGACGGCGTAGGAGCCGAGACCCAGGCCGAGCATGCCGATCGCGATGCCGGTCGCGTCGACCGCCGCGACCAGGATCTGGGTGCGGACGTACGCCGAGAGGGCCTTCCAACCGCGGCGCACCGCCTCGTGGGTGGGCACGCGCGCCTCGGGCGGCAGCAGGCCGACCACCCAGCGCCACACCGTCGACCCGCTCGAGAGCAGGAAGAACAGGGTGAACAGGGTGACGATGATGCCGGTGGCGAGGTTGCCGAGCACGGCGGCCGTGGACAGCGCCGAGTTCACCAGCTGGTCGGCGTTCTGCTGCAGCTGGGCGAGGCCCTCGTCGATCGCGGAGTCGATCGTCGAGTTGCCGATGTTGAAGGTCGTGGTCACCCAGTTCATGACCGCCTGGAAGCCGGCGATCGCCTGGGTCTGGATGGAGCCCCACTGCGCGATCAGCTGCCGTCCGGCGAGGGTGAACATGCCCGCGATGACGAGCAGCAGGCCCAGCAGCGCCACACCGCTCGCGGCGCCGCGGCCGAGGAAGGTGTAGCGCGTGAGCGCCTTGACCACGGGGGTCAGCATCACGGCGAGCAGGATCGCGATGAGCACGGGGATCATCAGGCCCGAGACCTGGATCAGGCCCCACATCAGCAGCGCGCCGGCCGCGACGATCACCAGCAGCCGCCAGGACCATGCCGACAGCCGACGGATGCCGATCGGGATCTCGGCGACCTCCTGGGCGATCGCGGGTCGCCTCTCGCTCGGGCGCAGCTTCGACATCGTCTTCCCTCCTCCGGGCCGGTGCGGCCACCCGCACACTCTACGGGGCGCTAGGGTCCGACGAAGGTCGCCCCCGCGCTGGCCGAGCGACGGTGCGGGGCCCCCTCCCCCGCCGATAGCGTGACCCCATGCACAGCGATCCAGCCCCCGCCTTCTCCCTGCGCGGCCTGCGCAAGTCCTTCGGCGGCACGGAGGTGGTCCACGGGATCTCCCTGGACGTCCCGCGCGGCTCCTTCTACGGCATCGTCGGACCCAACGGTGCCGGCAAGACCACCACTCTGTCGATGGCGACGGGACTGCTGCGCCCGGACGACGGCACCGCCGATGTGCTCGGGGTGGACATGTGGGCGGAGCCCGAGAGGGCGAAGGCTCATCTCGGGGTGCTGGCCGACGGTCTGCGCACCTTCGACCGCCTGACCGGCCGAGAGCTGCTGACCTACGTGGGCCTGATCCGCGGCATGGAGCCCGCGGTCGTCGAGGAGCGCACGGACTCCCTGCTCGCGGCCTTCGACCTCGCCGGGGAGGACGGCAAGCTGGTCGTCGACTACTCCGCGGGCATGACCAAGAAGATCCTGCTCGCCTGCGCCCTGCTGCACGCCCCGCGGCTGCTGGTCCTCGACGAGCCGCTCGAGGCCGTCGACCCGGTCTCCGCCCAGGTGATCCGCACGGTGCTCACCTCCTACGTCGCGGGCGGCGGCACGGTCGTGCTCTCGAGCCACGTGATGGAGCTGGTGGAGGGTCTCTGCTCGCACGTCGCGATCATCGCCGGCGGCGAGCTGCGGGCCGCGGGCACCCTCGACGAGGTCCGTCGCGGCGGCAGCCTCGTGCAGACGTTCATCGACCTCGTCGGCGGCGGCGAGGTCGCGGAGGGGAGCCTGGCATGGCTGCAGTCCTGACCCCCGACGCCGTCGAGCACGGCACCGTCCCCGCGCGCGACCTGATCCGGCTGTCCCTCCGGCTGAAGTGGACGCTGTGGAAGCGGTCGTACCGCAAGAACGTCGGCAAGATCATCGGCGTCTCCATCGGCGTGCTGTACGCCCTCGGCGGCCTCGGATTGCTCGTGTTCCTCTTCCTCAGCACCACGGTGCTCTCCGGCGAGGGCTCCCTCTTCCCGATGATCGTGCGCGGCCTGGGCGTGCTCACCGTGCTGCTGTGGTTCCTGATCCCGGTGTTCGCCTTCGGGCTCGACGACACCCTCGACCCGCGCGCCTTCGCGGTCTACCCGCGCTCCGCGAAGGAGCTGCAGCCGGGCATGCTCGCGGCGGCCGTGCTGTCGATCCCCAGCCTGTTCACCCTCGCCGCCCTGCTCATCGCCACGGTCTTCGAGGCGCTGTGGCTGGTGCTCTACGGCCCCGGGGCCGTCGGCATCGCCGCCGGGCTGATCGCCCTGCTGCCCGCGAACCTCGCGGGCTTCGTCCTCTGCCTGCTGCTGCCCCGCGCCTGGTTCGCGCACTCCGCGGCCCGCTCCAGCTCCCGCTCCGGCCGGGAGATCGGCGGGGTGATCGGGATGATGGTCATGTTCGCGGCGATCTACGGCTTCTCCCTGGGGGCTCAGCGGATCGGCGACATCGACGGCGACTTGCTCATGCGCTGGCTGCCCCGCGTGATCGAGGGATTCGCGTGGACGCCCTTCGGCGCACTGTTCGCGGTGCCGATGGACCTCGCCGAGGGCCGCTGGCTGACGGGACTGCTGCGCGCGGTGATCGGCGCGGCCGCGATCGTGCTGACCTGGCTGTGGTGGCGACGCTCGATCGACGTCTCGCTCACCTCGGCGCTGACCGGCGATGCCTCCTCAGGGAGCACGAAGGTCACCTCGCTCGTGCCGCGCTTCGTCCCCGCCGGCCCCTTCGGCGCCGCGATGGGCCGCGCCCTGCGCTACTGGCGGCGCGACACCCGCTATCTCGCGGCGATCGGCATCTACCCGCTGATCGTGGTGTTCCTCGCGGCGATGGGGCTGATGCTCCCCGAGTCCCGCCCGATGATGATGGGCATGGCCGTGTTCATGGCCGGGCTGAGCGGCATCAGCCTCTCGAACGAGCTGGGCTTCGACGGTCCCGCCGGCTGGGTGCAGATCGTCGCGGGGATGCCTGCGCGGGCGAACCTCCTGGGGCGCGTCGCGGCGATGGCGCTGATCATGGTCCCGCCGCTGATGGTGGTGATGATCGTGCTGCCGCTGCTGTACGGGGTGCCGTCGCTGATCCCGCTGGTGATGATGGCCTCGTTCGGCACGATGCTCGGCGCCTGGGGCCTGTCGATGCTGATCTCGGTGCTGATGCCCTACCCGTCCTCCGCGCCGGGCACCAACCCGATGAAGGACAAGTCCGCCTCGAGCGCCAACGCCATGCTGTCGATGGGCATCGCGA
This sequence comes from Brachybacterium sp. B718/18, assembly GCF_055454375.1. NCBI lineage: Bacteria > Bacillati > Actinomycetota > Actinomycetes > Micrococcales > Dermabacteraceae > Brachybacterium > Brachybacterium sp. B718/18. Next base: position 138,275 of record NZ_JBVDDO010000003.1, read on the forward strand.
TGGTCGCGATCTTCATCCCGCAGCTGCCGACGATCGGCATCGGCATCTGGGGCGTCGTCGTCGGGAGCCTTCCGCTGCAGCTGCTCGCGGGCGGGCTGTCGCTGGTCCTCGGCGGCCTCGCCTTCTGGATCGGGATGCGCCTCGCGACGGCGCGCCTGGACGCCCGCTATCCGGACCTCTTCCAGAAGGTCAGGGACCACATCTAGGTGCGGGGGCCGCTGCCGACTCGCGCACGACGGACGCGAGTCGGTAGCAGCCGCTCAGAGCTCGCGCTGCATGACGATCGCGTCGACGTAGCCGTCGCGCACCCGGTAGTACGCGCGCCGTCGGCCGATCTCCTCGTAGCCGGCGGTGGTGTAGAAGGCGCGGGCGCGATCGTTGTCCTCGCGCACCTCGAGCAGGAGCCGTGCCGCGCCGCCGCTGCGGGCCTGCTCCTCGCACCATCCGAGCAGCGCCCGGCCGATCCCCTCTCCGGGGCGCCGGGTGCCGATGGTGTGGAGGTCCGCGGTGTCCCCGGCGAGCATGATCCCGGCATAACCGATCAGCCCGCGCTCGGCCTCCTCCCCCGCGGCCGCGATCACGTAGCGGCGATCGGGATGCTCGATCTCCGCGGCGACCTGGAAGACGTTCCACGCCTCCTCGGGGAACAGCTCGAGCTCGGCGAAGGCGATCTCCTCGACGTCCTCGAGGGTCGCGGGGCGCAGCGCCCAGCCGCGCCGCAGGGCGCCGCCTTCGTCGTCCTCTCCCGCCACCGCCATCTCAGCGCCCCAGGGCGGACTTGCGAGCGGTCGGCTTCGCGGCGTCGGGCTCGCGCAGGTAGAGCGGCGCGGTGTCGGAGAGGTCCTCCCCGACGGCGAGACGCTCGACGGCGGCGAGCAGGAGATGCCCGGCGTCGACGTGCTCGAGCGGGTCCGTCGCCGCCAGCAGGTCGGGGTAGAGCGCCGTCCCCGAGCCGACGAGCAGGTCGCAGCCGGTGAGCTCGGCGGCGACGTCGGCGGGCGCCGCGACGGCGGGCCCGTCGGTCCGCTCGAGACGGCCGTCCACCGCGCGGCGATAGCGGGCGTGGTAGACCTCGCGGCGGCGGGCGTCGAGGGCGACGCCGACGGTGAGCGGCTCGGCCCCGGGGTGCGACGCGAGCGCCTGGTGCGCGAGCGCGTCGAGGGAGCACAGCCCGTGCAGGGGCACCTGGAGCACGGAGGCGATGGTGCGCGCGCTGACCAGGCCCACGCGCAGTCCGGTGAAGGGCCCGGGCCCGCGGCCGGCGACCACGCCGGTGAGCTCGGCGCGGCTCGCACCGGCGGCCTGCAGGGTCTCGTCGACCAGCGCCAGCAGCACCTCGTCGTGGTGGCGGGCGCGGGTGTCGGTGCGGACGGCGAGCACCTCCCCCTCGCGGGCGACGGCGACGCTCACCGCCCCCGAGGTGTCGATCCCCAGCAGCATCAGCTCTCCTCCTGCACGGTCAGTCCAGCCTCCGCGAGCACCTGCCGCAGGGCGGCGAGGTCCCAGCGCGGGCCGCTCGGGACGAGCCGCAGGGTGCGCGGCTCGTCGGGGTCCTCGGGGTCCTCGACCCGGTCGGGGCGCTGCAGCTCGATGCGCAGCACCGAGGGGGCGAGGTGCTCGACCCGGTCCCGGCCCCATTCGACGACGGTCACGGCGGTCTCGAGATCGGCCTCGAGATCGAGGTCGTCGATCTCGCTCTCGCCGCCGAGCCGGTAGGCGTCCACGTGCACGAGATCCGGGCCGTCGCTCAGCGAGGGGTGCACGCGCTCGATGACGAAGGTCGGGGAGGCGACGGGTCCGCGCACCCCGAGTCCCGTGCCGAGACCCTGGGTGAAGGTGGTCTTCCCCGCGCCGAGCGGGCCGTCGAGGACCAGCAGGTCCCCGGCGCGCAGGGCGCCGGCGAGCGCGCGAGCGACGGTGCGGGTGCCGTCGGCGTCGGCCGTCCGCACGACGAGGGCGCTCATGCGCGCACCTCCCGCGAGACCCGGCCGGAGACGGAGGTGAGCACCTCGTAGGGGATGGTGCCCGCGGCGCGCGCCCAGTCCTCGGCCGTGGGGGCGGCGGGGTCGTTCGGGGCGCCCTTGGCGTCGCCGAAGAGGAACACCCGGTCGCCCGCGCGGGCGGAGGAGTCCGGGCCGAGGTCGAGCACGATCTGGTCCATGCTGATGCGGCCCACCTGGCGCGCGCGGCGGTCGCCGGAGGCGGTGCGGACGATGACGTCCACGCCGCCGCTCGCGGACCGGTGCAGGCCGTCGGCGTAGCCGATCGGGACCAGGCCCAGGCGGGTCGGCGTCTCGGTGCGATAGGTGCGGCCGTAGCCGACGCTCTGCCCGGCGGGCACCTCCTTGACCATCGCGAGACGGCTGGTGAGGGTCATCGCCGGGCGGAGCTGGACGTCGGTGGTGACCGGCGGGCAGCCGTACAGCGCGATGCCGGGCCGCACGATGTCGCGGTGCAGATCGGGTCGGGTGAGGAGGGCCGCGGAGTTCGCGAGATGCTGCAGCGGCACCGGGCCGACCTCGTCCTCGAGCGCCTCGACCGAGGAGTCGAAGATCTCGACCTGCTGATCGGTCGCGGGGTCCGCCGGATCGTCGGCCGAGGTCAGGTGGGTCCAGGCGGCGACGATCTGGATGACGTCGTCCTCCTGGGCGGCGGCGGCCAGGGGGCGCAGCTCGTGCGGCATGACGCCGCCGCGGCCCATGCCGGTGTCGATCTTGAGGTGCACGCGGGCGCGACGGTCGGCGGTGCGCGCGGCGCGGGAGACGAGCTCGAGCATCGCCCGCGACCCGACGGAGACGTCGATCCCCGCGGCGATCACCTCGGGCATCATCGCCTCGGCCGTCTCCGGCTCGTACAGCCAGGTCAGGATCGGCACCTCGAAGCCGGCGCGGGACAGGGCCAGCGCGCTCGCGGGATGGGCGACGCCGAGCCAGGTCGCCCCGCCCTCGACCGCGGCACGGGCGGCGGAGAGCATCCCGTGCCCGTAGCCGTCGGCCTTCACCACGGCCATGAGGGCGGTGTGCTCCTCGAGCAGGCCCGTCAGGGTGCGGGTGTTCTGCGTGATGGCCGAAGGGTCGATGACGGCGCGATTGGGCAGGTGCCGAGGGTCCTCGGCGGGGATCGGGATGGTCATCGGGCTCCTCGGATCACGGCTGGGCGCTCGCCAGGATAGTCCCGAGGGCGTGCGGGAGGGCGTCGGCGACGTCGAGAGCGACGAGCGGCACGCGCCCGCCGAGGGAGGCGCGATGCGCGGCGCGGCCGTGGATCAGCGCGGCGAGGGCGGCGGCGTCGGGGCCGGTCAGCCCGCCGCCGAGGAGGGCGCCGAGGATCCCGGCGAGCACATCCCCGGTGCCGGCGGTGGCGAGCTGGGCGGGGCCATCCGCCTGGCTGCGCAGCGGTCCGCCGCCGCCCGGGGCGATCACAGTGATCGCGCCCTTGAGCAGCACGGTCGCGCCGGTCGCGGCGGCGAGGGCACGGGCCAGCTCCGGGCCGGGCAGATCCGGGTCGAGCTCGAGCCGGCGGGCGAGCCGCTCCGCCTCGCCGCGGTGCGGGGTGAGGACCACGTCGGGGCCGAGGGCGTGCTCGGGGCCGATCGCGTCGAGCGCCCCGGCGTCCAGCACCCCGCGGCGGAGGACGGGTCCGTCACCGTCGGGCCCGGAGTGCCCGGAGAGCAGGGAGAGACCGCGCGCGGCCCGCGGGTCGTCGGGCGGGAGCCCGGGGCCGACGACGAGCACGTCGGTGCGCGGCAGCTCCGCGGGGGCGACCGGATGGCCGACCACCTCGGGGCGGGCGCGCCAGACGAGCTCCCGCGCGGACTCGGGGGCGAGCAGGCGCACCATGCCCGCGCCGGCGCGGGCGGCGCCCGAGCAGGCGAGGACCGCGGCGCCGGGGTACTCGGCACTGCCGGCCAGCAGGGTGACGACGCCGCGGCGGTACTTCGAGTCCGCGGGGCGGGCGGGCGGCCAGAGCGCAGCGGCGTCGGCGTCCTCGAGCCGCTCGACCGCGGCGGCGGACGGCAGGTGCGCGGCGAGCCCGAGCGGCACCAGGTGGACGGACCCGGCCCGCTCCGCCCCGCCGGGCAGCAGCAGCCCCGCCTTCACGGCGCCGAAGGTCACGGTCTCCGCGGCGACGAGCGCGTCCGGGTCGGCCTCACCGGTGGTGGCGTCGACGAAGCTCGGCAGGTCCACGGCGAGGACCGGGACCCGCGCGGCGCGCACCGCCGCGAGCAGGGGGCGCAGGGTCGAGGGCGCCTCAGGGCGGGCGCCGAGGCCGACGATCGCGTCGAGCACCAGGTCCGTCCCGGGGAGCAGTGCGGTCAGCGTCTCCTCGAGCTGCTCCGGCTCGGGCGCATGCACCGTGCCGCCCGCGCGGCGCAGCGCCTCGGCTCCGCCCTCGTGGACGGTCCCGGCGACGGCGAGCACCTCGGCACGGACCCCGTCGGCCCGCAGCAGCGCCGCCGCCCACAGGCCGTCGCCGCCGTTGCTGCCCCGCCCGGCGAGGACCAGCACCCGGCGGGCGCCGCGCAGCCGGACCCGGGCGCAGATCCCCTCGGCGGCGCGCAGCATGAGCGGTTCGCCCGCCGCGAGCAGCGGCTCCTCGGCTGCGCGCACCGCGGCCGCCCCGTGCGCGCGGATCATGATCGGCCCCGCTCGGCGATCACGATGGCGGTCGCGACGTCCCCGTCGTGCGAGAGGGACAGGTGCAGGTGCTCGACCTCCTGCTGCTCGGCGGCGCGCAGGGTCGCGCCGCGCAGACGCAGGTGGGGTCGACCCGAGGCGGCCCGCTCGACCGTGACGTCCTGCCAGGAGAACTCCCCCGGCGAGCCGAGCGCCTTGCCGACCGCCTCCTTGGCCGCGACCCGTGCCGCGCGCGAGGCGTCGGACAGCCCCCGCTCGGCCGGGGTCAGCAGGCGGTCCAGGAGGGCCGGGGTGCGTTCGATCATGCCGGCGAGGCGCTCGATGTGGACCACGTCGATGCCGGTGCCCGCGATCAGCGAACGCTCGGAGACGCCGAACGCCCGGCCCCCGAACGAGTCGGCGGACTCGGAGGGGTCGGGCGCGGGCGGCGGGACGATGCTCATCCCGGCAGTATCACTCGACCGTGACGGACTTCGCGAGGTTGCGCGGCTGATCCACGTCCAGACCCTTCGCGGTGGCGAGGGCGCAGGAGAAGATCTGCAGCGGGATCACGGTCAGCAGCGGGGCGAAGAGGGTGCGGGTGGCGGGCACGCGCAGCACCACGTCCGAGTACGGCAGGACGTCGTCGTCGCCCTCCTCCGCGATCACCAGCGTGCGGGCGCCGCGGGCGCGGACCTCCTGGATGTTGGAGACGACCTTGGAGTGCAGCGAGTCGCGGCCGCGCGGGGACGGGACGATCACGAACACCGGCTGGCCCTCGTCGACCAGGGCGATCGGGCCGTGCTTGAGCTCGCCCGCGGCGAAGCCCTCCGCGTGGATGTAGGCGATCTCCTTGAGCTTGAGCGCGCCCTCGAGCGCGGTCGGGTAGCCGACGTGGCGGCCGAGGAAGAGCACGCTGGTGGCGTCCTTCATCTCCTGCGCGAGCTGCTCGACGGACTCGGCGCCGTCGAGCACGGTCTGCACGTGCGCGGGCAGCTGCTCGAGGTCCTCCATGAGGGCGGCGATCTCGTCGGGGAAGAGGTTGCCGCGCACCTGGGCGAGGTAGAGGCCCAGCAGGTAGCAGGCGGTGATCTGGCCGAGGTACGCCTTGGTGGAGGCGACCGCGATCTCGGGACCGACGTGCAGGTACAGCGCGGCGTCGGCCTCGCGGGGGATGGTCGAGCCGTAGGTGTTGCAGATCGCGACGACCTTCGCGCCCTGCTCCTGGGCGTGACGCATGGCCATCAGCGTGTCCATGGTCTCGCCCGACTGGGAGATCGCCACGACCAGGGTTTTCTCGGTGACGATCGGGTCGCGGTAGCGGAACTCGTGGGCGAGCTCGACCTCGGTGGGGATCCGACACCAGTGCTCGATCGCGTACTTGGCGACGTTGCCGGCGTTCGCGGCGGTGCCGCAGGCGACGACGATGATCTTGTCGATGCTGCGCAGGACCGACTCGTCGATGCTCATCTCGTCGAGGTGCAGGGCGCCGGAGTCGATGCGGCCGCGGAGGGTGTCGGCGACGGCGGTGGCCTGCTCGTGGATCTCCTTCGCCATGAAGGACTCGAAGCCGCCCTTCTGCGCGGCGGTGACGTCCCACTCGATGGAGTAGCGCTTCTGCTCGGTGATCTCGGTGCCGGCGAAGTCGGTGACGACCACGTCGTCGGCCGTGACGGTGACGACCTGGTCCTGGCCGATCTCGAGCGCCTCGCGGGTGTTGTCCACGAAGGCGGCGACGTCGGAGCCGAGGAAGTTCTCGCCCTCGCCGAGGCCCACGACGAGCGGGGAGTTGCGGCGCGCGGCGACCACGCGGTCGGGCTGGTCGCGGTGGACGGCGAGGAGGGTGAAGGCGCCCTCGAGCTGGTTCGCGGCGGCGCGCAGGGCGACGGTCAGGTCGCCGGCGGTCGCCATCTCGCGGGCCACCAGATGGGCGGCGGCCTCGGAGTCGGTCTCGGAGCGGAAGGTGTAGCCGTCGGCCTCGAGCTCGGCGCGGAGTGCGGCGAAGTTCTCGATGATGCCGTTGTGGACCAGGGCGAGCTCGTCGTCCTTGCCGCCGAGGTGGGGGTGGGCGTTCCCGTCCGTGGGCGCGCCGTGGGTGGCCCAGCGGGTGTGGCCGATGGCGACCCGGCCGCTGGTCTCGGTCGCGCCGTCGAGGGCTTCGCGGAGGTTCGCGAGCTTGCCGGCGCGCTTCTCGATGCGCACGGCGCCGTCATCGATCACGGCGACTCCCGCGGAGTCGTACCCGCGGTACTCGAGGCGGGCGAGGCCCTGGAGGGCGACGTCCACGGGACGGGAGGAGGGGGCTGCGGCCTGCGGGCCTGCGTATCCGACGATTCCACACATGGGGCTCAACCTAGGGGACGACGGGCGGATTCGCCCGGCTCGGGACCCCCGTCGGGCGAGTCATGGATCACGCCCGCCGGGGGTGCTGGCGGACCCTGGCCGATCGTGATCGGCACCGGTCACGTTCGCGCACGCTCCCGGGATGGGCGAGAATCGTCCGCATGAAGGCTGCGCCGACGTCGAGCACCGTCACCCCGTTCGCGGAGATCCCCCGTGAGGAGTGGGCACGTCTCTCCCAGCAGACCCCGCTGCCGCTCTCCGCGGAGGACGTCGACCGGCTGCGCGGTCTCGGCGACGGGATGGACCTGCACGAGGTCGACGCCGTGTACCGGCCGATCTCCCGCCTGCTGAACATCCACGTCGCCTCCGCGCAGGGGCTGCGGCGGGCGCGCGAGCACTTCCTCGACCAGCACCAGCAGCGGACCCCGTACGTGATCGGCGTGGCCGGCTCGGTCGCCGTCGGCAAGTCGACCACCGCGCGTCTGCTGCGGGAGCTGATGGCGCGCTGGCCGGACACCCCTCGGGTGCAGCTGGTGACGACCGACGGCTTCCTCCACCCCAACGCCGAGCTCGAGCGGCGCGGGATCATGCACCGCAAGGGCTTCCCCGAGAGCTACGACCGGCGCGCGCTGCTGCGCTTCGTCTCGGACGTCAAGTCCGGGCACGAGCGCGTCGAGGCGCCCGTGTACTCGCACCTCACCTACGACATCCAGCCGGAGGAGCGGGTGGTGGTGGAGAGCCCCGACGTGCTGATCGTCGAGGGGCTCAACGTCCTCCAGCCCGCGCGGCCGCGCCGCGACGGGCGGCTGGGCATGGCGGTCTCGGACTTCTTCGACTTCTCGGTGTACGTCGACGCGCGGGTGGAGGACGTCCAGCGCTGGTACGTCGACCGCTTCCTCGCGCTGCGAGCCACGGCCTTCGCCGATCCACGCTCGTACTTCCGCCGCTACGCGGAGCTCACCGACGAGGAGGCGCGCCAGACCGCGTCGAGGATCTGGCGCACCATCAACGGCCCGAACCTCACCGAGAACGTGCTGCCCACCCGGGGCCGCGCGGATCTGGTGCTGAGGAAGGACGCCGAGCACCGGGTGCACTCGGTGCTCATGCGCAAGGTGTGAACCGGGGCGGGCCCGGAAAGGGCTCCCGCCGGGACGGGCGCCCGCCGGCTCAGAGGCCGACGCGCTCGCGCACCACCACGGAGAGCCGCTCGGCGATCGCGGTCGCCTGCTCGTCGCTCGGCGCCTCGACCATCACCCGCACCACGGGCTCGGTGCCCGAGGGGCGCAGCAGCACCCGGCCGGACTCGCCCAGCTCCGCCTCCGCGGCCGCGATCGCGTCGGCGACCCCGCGGTCGATGGTGGCCTTGGCCTTGTCGACGTCCTTGACGTTGATCAGCGCCTGCGGCAGACGTGTCATGACGGCCTTGAGGTCGGCGGCGCTGCGGCCGGTCTCGACCATGCGCTGCAGCAGGTGGAGGGCCGTGAGCTCGCCGTCGCCGGTGGTCGCGTGCTCGGCGAGGATCACGTGGCCGGACTGCTCGCCGCCGATCGAGTAGCCGCCGAGGTTCATCTCCTCGAGCACGTAGCGGTCGCCCACGCCGGTCTGGCCCAGCGCGATCCCGTGCTCGCGCATGGCGAGCTTGAGGCCGAGGTTGCTCATCACGGTCACCACCAGGGTGTCGTCGTGCAGCTTCCCGCGCTCCTTGAGGTCGAGGGCGAGGATGGCCATGATCTGGTCGCCGTCGATCTCCTCGCCGGCGGCGTCGACCGCGAGGCAGCGGTCCGCGTCGCCGTCGAAGGCGACACCGATGTCGGCGCCGTGCTCACGCACCGCGGCCTGCAGCGGGCCGAGGTGGGTGGAGCCGACGCCGTCGTTGATCAGCCCGCCGTCGGAGCAGTCGCCGATCACGTGGACGGTGGCGCCGGCGCGGCGCAGCGCCTCCGGACCAGTCACGGCGGCGGCACCGTTGGCGCAGTCGGCGACGACGGTGAGGCCCTCGAGGGAGCGATCCAGGGTGGAGACGAGATGGGCGACGTACTGCTCGATCGCGCCCTCGTAGCGGGTGATCGTGCCGACGTCGGTTCCCTGCGGGCGGTCCCACTCCTCGTGCAGCCGCGCCTCGATCGCGTCCTCCACCTCGTCGGGCAGCTTGGTGCCGCCGCGCGCGAAGAACTTGATGCCGTTGTCGGGAGCGGGGTTGTGGGAAGCGGAGATCATCACGCCGAGGTCCGCCCCGGTGGCCTGGACGAGATGGGCGAGTCCGGGGGTGGGCAGCACGCCCGCGTCCTCGACGTCGACGCCCGCCGAGGCGAGCCCGGCGCACACCGCGGCGGAGAGGAAGTCGCCCGAGGGACGCGTGTCCCGCGCCACGATCGCCCGCGGCCGGGTGCCGCCGAACGCGCCGAGGGTGCCCAACACATGAGCCGCTCCCACCGAGAGCTCGACCGCGAGCTCCGCGGTGATGTCGCCGTTCGCGCGTCCGCGCACTCCGTCGGTGCCGAAGAGTCGTGCCACAGGGTTCTCCTCACAGGGGGTCGGTGATCCGCTGTGAGAGTACCCGGTGGCGGATACTTTGGAGGGTATGCCCGACGACGCCCTCCTCCCCCGCGTGCTGCCCTCCGCCATCAGCCACCACGTCGGTGACCGGACGGCGGGTCGCGGGCTCGCGCGCGCCCGCGAGGGCCGGGTCCGCGGACTCGCCTGGGACGCCGGGGCGGTGACGGTCTCGGCGACGGTCACCGACGACGACGGCGCGGTGCAGGCTCCGCGGGTCGAGCTCGCCGAGTACGCGGAGGACGCCGTCTCCCGCCGTTTCCAGCGGCCCTCCCCCGGCGGGCTCTGGCGGCCGAGCGCGGATCGCTGCACCTGCACCTCCGGACAGGGCTGCGAGCACGTCGCGGCGCTGCTCTATCACCTCAACGACCGCGCCGACCGGGCGCAGCAGGAGGCCCCGCCCGCGGAGTGGCGCAGCGTGCTGCGGCCGTTGCTGCGCGGCACCGCGACGACGTCGGCCGTGCGCCCGGTGGCGGTGCGGGTGGACCTCGAGGCCGGGCCGGCCGGGTCCGCCGCCTCCCGCGGCAAGCGGCAGCCCGCGACGCCCGCGCACGTCGCCGCGGGGGACGAGTTCTGGGTGGGGCTGCGCCCCGTGACCCGCGGGTCGAAGGGCACCTGGATCCAGGGCGACCTCTCGTGGCGCACCTTCGAGTCCCGCACGGCCTCCCGCGATCTGGATTCGGTGCAGGCCGAGGCCCTGGCCCGCGTGTTCGCCGCCGCGGGCACCGAGCGCACCTACACCAGCGGCGCCGTCGAGCACCTATGGCTGAACTCGATCAGCTCCCCCCTGCTGTGGCAGGCCCTCGCCCACGCCGTCGCCGCGGGCGTGGAGCTGCTGCCCGGGGAGGGGCTGACCGCCGTCACCCTGCTCACCTCCGCGGAGGCGGGCCTGGACCTGCGGCTCGGCACAGAAGTTGGGGACGTCGAGGACGGCGAGGAGAGCGAGAGCGGTGAGATCGGCGAGGAGGGCGAGGAGGCGGCGTCGAGCGGTGACCTCTACGTGCTCCCCCGGATCACCCTCGACGGGGAGCCCGCCCCGGAGGCCCGGCTGCTCGGCGGTGCCGGGGTGCTCGAGGTCCGCGCCCACGACGCCGCGCTCGCGCTGCGCCTCGCCCCGCTGCCCACCGCGATCCCCCGCGAGCTGCGTGGCCTGCTGCAGCGCCACAGCCCGCTCGCCGTGCCCGCCGCGGACCGGACGGCGTTCGTCGAGGTCGCCTACCCGCAGCTGCGCACCCTCACCTCGGTGACCAGCGGTGACGGCAGCGTGGACCTGCCCGCCGCACCCCGTCCCACCCTGCACCTGCTCGCCTCCTATGCGGACGGTGACCGGCTCGCCCTGCGCTGGTCCTGGCGCTACCACGACCCCGAGCGCAGCCTCCCCATCGACCAGCGGCAGGGGGCCCGGCGCGACCTCGCGCACGAGGAGGAGGTGATCGCCGCCGCGATGACGCTGTGGCCGACGGCCGGCTCCACCACCCCCGAGCTGCTCAGCGGGGCGGACACCGCGAGCTTCTCCGAGCACGTGCTGGACCGCCTCGACGCGATGGACCACGTGGAGGTCGAGCTGGGCGGCACCCGCCACGCCTACCGGGAGCTGGACGGCGCCCCGCAGGTCCGCGTCACCCAGTGGCAGACCCCGGGCCGCAACGACTGGTTCGACCTCGGCTTCGAGATCACGATCGACGGCCGCCAGATCCCCTTCCCGAGCCTGTTCGTCGCCCTCGCCCGCGGCAAGGACCGGCTGCTCATGCCCGACCGCACCTACTTCTCCCTCGACCATCCGGCCTTCGACACGCTGCGGGAGCTGATCCGCGAGGGCGAGGCGCTCGCCGAGTGGGAGCCCGAGGTGCAGCGGATCTCGCGCTTCCAAGTGGACCTGTGGGACGAGCTGCAGGAGATGGCCGACGACGCGGAGACCGCCCAGAGCTGGTCCCGCGGCGTCGGCGCCCTGCGCGAACTCGAGACGATCCACGAGCCGCCGCTGCCCGCGGGCCTGCAGGCGGACCTGCGTCCCTACCAGCGGGAGGGCTTCACCTGGTTGTCCTTCCTGCACGAGCAGGGACTCGGCGGGATCCTCGCCGACGACATGGGCCTCGGCAAGACCCTCCAGGTCCTGGCGCTGATCGCGCGGGCCCGCGAGCTGACCCCGTCGGCCCCACCCTTCCTCGTGGTCGCGCCGTCGTCGGTGCTGCCGGTGTGGCGGCGCGAGGCGGAGCGGTTCACGCCGGCGCTGCGGGTGCGGGTGCTCGAGGCTACCTCCGCTGCGCGCGGCACGGAGCTGTCCGCCGAGATGCTCGGCGCGGATCTCGTGGTCACCAGCTATGCGGTGCTGCGTCGCGACGAGGAGGCCTTCGCCGACCATCCCGTCGCGGGACTCGTGCTGGACGAGGCGCAGTTCGTGAAGAACCGCCGCTCCCGCACCCATCTTGCGGCGAAGCGCGTCCCCGCCCCGTTCCGCCTCGCGATCACGGGCACCCCGATGGAGAACTCGCTCGACGACCTGTGGGCGATCTCCGACCTCGTCGCGCCGGGGCTGCTGGGCGGGTCGACCGGTTTCCGCCAGCGGTACACCCTGCCGATCCAGACCGGGGAGCACCCGCAGCGGATGGCGCAGCTGCGTCGCCGCGTGCGGCCCTTCCTGCTGCGTCGGACGAAGGAGCTGGTCGCCGCGGAGCTCCCGCCCAAGCAGGAGCAGATCCTCACGGTCACGCTGAGCCCCGAGCACCGCGCCGCCTACGACGCCGTGCTGCAGCGCGAGCGGAAGAAGGTGCTGGGGCTGATCGACACCGACCTCGAGCGCTCGCGATTCATCGTGTTCCGCTCCCTGACGCTGCTGCGGATGATGGCGATCGACCCGCGGCTGGTGGATCCCGAGGAGCATGCCGAGGCCCCGGGGACGAAGCTCGAGGCCCTCTTCGACCGGCTCGCCGAGGTGATCGGCGATGGGCACCGGGTGCTGCTGTTCAGCCAGTTCACCTCGTATCTCGACCTGGTCGCGGCGGAGCTGGACCGTCGGGACGTGGACTACGCGCACCTGGACGGCTCGACCCGTGACCGCGACGGGGTGGTCTCGGCCTTCCGCGAGGGGACGGCTCCGGTGTTCCTCATCTCGCTGAAGGCGGGCGGCTTCGGCCTCACCCTCACCGAGGCGGACTACGTGTTCCTGCTGGATCCGTGGTGGAACCCGGCGGCGGAGGCGCAGGCCGTGGATCGCGCGCACCGCATCGGCCAGGACCGCACGGTGATGGTGTACCGGATGATCGCGGAGGACACGATCGAGGAGAAGGTCCTCGCCCTGCAGCGCCGGAAGGCCGAGCTCTTCGACGCGCTGACCGACGGCGGCGAGGCCTTCCGCACCGCGGTCACCGCGGAGGACCTGCGCGAGCTGCTCAGCTGACCGGACTGCAGTCGCGCCCCGTGCCGGGGCCCGCTCGGACCGCGAAGGCGGGCGCGGCGGCGCCGTACTCCTCGACGTCCCGTGCGATCGTCCGCCCGTCGACGAGCAGGGGCGGTGGCGGAGAAGCCGAGCCCGGAGAGGAACAACGCCGCGGCCGCGCCCCGGTAGAAGGGCACCGTCGCGAGGAGCGAGGGTGCCGAGGCGCGCGGCGGGCTGCCGGCGGCCACAGAGTCTCCTTCGACGGGGCGGCCGAGGGGGTCACGGCACAATGCGGACGATCGTATTGCACCGTGGGGTCAGCGCCCCGAGCGGCTTACCCCTCGCTGGCCACCCAGTCGTAGGACAGGAACTTCCCGTCGATCGTGAGGACCACGCGGTCGCCGCCGGGGTGGTTGCCGCGGCGCAGGTCGATCGAGCAGTTGATCGCGCTCATGATCCCGTCGCCGAACTCCTCGTGGATCAGGGCCTTGAGCGCCGGGCCGTAGACCTGGATCAGTTCCTGGAAGCGGTAGATGGTGGGGTCGGAGAGCAGCTCGGGGTCGATCGTCCGATACGGCTGCCGCCGCAGGGCCTCGACCAGCTCGTCCTCGAGCTCCAGCTGCTCCGCGAGCGTCGCGGCGACCTCCTCGGGCACCGGGTGCGCGCCGAGCACCGCCGAGGTTAGCCACACCACCGGTCGCCCGGTTGTCTCGGCGAGCTGCGCCCAGGTAAGCCCCTTCTCCCGGCGCTGTGCGTCGATGATCTCGCCGGCGGTCCGCTTCTCGATCAGGTCCATGGCCCGTCCTCTCGTGGTGGTGGGGACAGGCTCGCCGGTTGCAGCGGCCAGGACGGCGGAGGTCCGGGCTCCGAGTCGCTCCGTCACGGTCCGGTCACGCGGTGCCCGGTCCGGTTGCGGGGTGTCCGGTCTGGTGACGGGGTGCCCGGCCCGCGACGGGTGCCGGACTGGTCGCGGCCATGGTCGAGTACTGGCGTGTGGCGTTTCAGTACGGCTATATATCCGTACTGGGACGCTACGCGCCGGTCACTGACCAAATCCCGCCGCGGTCCTGCCCCACCTGAGCTGCACAGGACCCGGCCACCCCAGCCCCCGAACGCGACGATGCCCCCGACCCGGAGGTCGAGGGCATCGTGCGCACAGCGGGATCGCGGCGGAGCAAGGGCTCCGCGGTCGATCAGCGCTTGGAGTACTGCGGCGCCTTGCGGGCCTTCTTGAGGCCGGCCTTCTTGCGCTCGATGATGCGAGCGTCGCGGCGCAGGAACCCGGCCTTCTTGAGGGTCGGGCGGTTGTGCTCCTCGTCGATCTGGTTCAGCGCGCGGGACACGCCCAGGCGCACCGCACCGGCCTGGCCCGAGGGGCCGCCGCCGGTGAGGCGGACGATGACGTCGAAGCGACCCTGGAGGTCGAGCACCGTGAAGGGGTCGTTGACCTCCTGCTGGTGCACCTTGTTCGGGAAGTAGTCCTCGAGGGTGCGGCCGTTGATGGTCCACTGGCCGGAGCCGGGGATCAGGCGGACGCGGGCGATGGCGCGCTTGCGGCGGCCGGTGCCGTAGCCCGGCGCGGTGGCCGACTGGCCGGCGCCGACGGCTGCCTCACCGGTGGACTCGGTGGTGTAGCTCGACGGGGCATCCTCGTCGGTCACGGCCTCGAGGGTGTCGGGGGTGGTCTCAGTCACGGTTCTCCTAGAATTTTCCGTGCGGCAGGGCGGAGTGGCGGGACGCCCCCGCTTACTGCGCCACCTGGTCGATGGTGAAGGGGACGGGCTGCTGCGCACCGTGGGGGTGCTCGGAGCCCGAGTAGATCTTCAGCTTCTTGATCTGCTGATCAGCGAGCTTGTTCTTGGGGAGCATGCCGCGGACGGCCTTCTCCACCGCACGCTCCGGGCGCTTCTCGAGCAGCTCGGAGTAGGGGACGCCGCGGAGGCCGCCGGGGTAGCCGGAGTGGCGGTAGGCCAGCTTGGTCTCCCGCTTGTTACCGGTCAGCGCCACCTTGTCGGCGTTGATGATGATCACGAAGTCGCCTGCATCCACGTGGGGTGCGAAGACCGGCTTGTGCTTGCCCCGGAGCAGCTGAGCAGCCTGGGAAGCGAGCCGGCCGAGGACGACATCGGTTGCGTCAATGACGTACCAGGAACGCTCGACATCGTCGGGCTTCGGGGTGAACGTACGCACTCGTGCCTTCTTCTCTCGTCAGAGTGCCCGGCGAGCAGGGGCTCGCGGGCACAGTTCGATGGACCGTGGACACGCTTCCTCGGAAAAAGCATGGCCTCACACGTCGTGCCCGTCCCGTTCCGCCTACGACGCGGCGACGGTCCTGGGTGCGGGTGAGACCCCTCCTCGCGCCGGAGATCTCGCTCGGCAGCGGAGTCGGGCACGCACCAAGGCACGACGACGGTCCAGAGTAGCCAGTGCGCGCAGGCAGGGTCAACGCGCGGGAGGGGCCGACGGGGTGTGATCCTCGCCCCGTCCTCGCACGCCGCGCCGCGACCAAGGACCCGGCCACCCCGGGAGGGCGGCCCGGCTCACCGTGCCGCGCCGCTCAGCGCACCGGCCCCCGTCGGGCGCGGGCGAGATGCGCGCGGGCGGCGAGCTCCTCGTCCGGCGGATACGCGACGTGTTCGAGGGTGAGCCCCTGCGGCGGGCACAGCGGCGCGGAGCCCGCCCCGTCGCGGGTCGCTGACTCGCGGGTGCGCGCGGCGAGCACCTCGGCGGGCCAGGTCTCGGGACGCCGCCCCTCCCCCACGCCGAGAAGCGCCCCGACGAGGGAGCGGACCATGTGGTGACAGAAGGCGTCGGCGACGACGGTCGCGACGACGAGGCCCTCGTCGGCCCGCCCCTCCCCCGGCCGCTCCCAGGTGAGCTCCCGCAGCTCGCGCACCGTCGTCGCGCCCTCGCGCGGCCGGCAGTAGGAGAGGAAGTCGTGCTCGCCGAGCAGCGGCTCGCTCGCGCGCGCCATCGCGGCGACGTCGAGCGGCCGACGGTGCCGCAGCACGTCCCGTCGCAGCGGGTCGTGGGCGGTCGGGCCGTCGGAGATGCGGTAACGGTATCGGCGCCACAGCGCTCCGAAGCGGGCGTCGAACTCGCCTGTCACCTCGCGGGCCAGATGCACCACGAGGTCGTCCGGGAGCACGCCCTCGAGCCGGGAGACGAGCGCCTCGGCGGGCGCCCGGTCCGAACGCCCGGGGAGGGTGGCGAGCACGGCATCCGGCAGGTCGAGATGGCACACCTGGCCGCGGGCATGGACCCCGGCGTCAGTGCGACCCGCGACCGTGACCCGCACGGGCACCCGAGCGATCCGGGCGAGGGCCTGCTCGAGCTCGCCCTGGACGGTGCGCTGACCGGGCTGATCGGCCCAGCCGTGGAAGGCGGTGCCGTCATAGGAGAGATCCAGTCGCAGCCGGGTGGTGGGGGTCGCGGGTTCGGGCATGCCAGCGATCGTAGCGGCGGACCGGAGACCGCCCCCTGGGCACCTCCGCGGGGCCGCCGGGGCCGTCGGTACCCTGTGCGGCGTGAAGATCCTCGTCATCGGCTCCGGAGGCCGCGAGCACGCGATCGCCCGTCGCCTCGCCGCCGACCGCCCCGCCCCCGAGCTGCACTCCGCCCCCGGCAACCCCGGGATCGCGCAGCTCGCCACCTGCCATCCCGTCGCGCTCGACGATCTCGACGGCCAGGTCGCCCTGGCCCGCGAGCTCGGCGTCGACCTGGTGGTGGTCGGACCGGAGGCGCCGCTGGTCGCCGGGGCCGCGGACCGCCTGCGGGACGCGGGGATCGACGTCTTCGGCCCGTCGGCCGAGGCCGCCCGCCTCGAAGGCAGCAAGTCCTGGGCGAAGGAGATCATGGCCGCCGCGGGCGTGCCCACCGCCGCCTCCGTGACGGTGACCTCCCCGGAGGGTCTCCCCGCGGGCCTGGACCGGGTGAACCCGCTGGGCGACGTGCCCTTCGTGGTCAAGGCGGACGGACTCGCCGCTGGCAAGGGCGTGGTCGTCACCGCCGATCGCGCCGCCGCGCTCGCCCACGGCGACGCGGTGCTCGCCGCGGGCGGTCAGGTGGTGCTCGAGGAATACCTCGACGGCCCGGAGGTCTCCCTGTTCTGCGTGAGCGACGGGACGGACGTGGTGCCCCTCGCCCCGGCCCAGGACTTCAAGCGCGCCCTCGACGGTGACGAGGGTCCGAACACGGGTGGCATGGGCGCCTACTCGCCGTTGCCCTGGGCTCCCGAGGGCCTGGTCGACGAGATCGTCGCCGAGGTCGCCCGGCCCACCATCGCCGAGCTGGCCCGCCGGGGCACGCCGTTCGTCGGCATCCTGTACTGCGGCCTCGCCCTGACCTCCCGGGGCCTGCGCGTGGTGGAGTTCAACGCCCGCTTCGGCGATCCGGAGACCCAGGTGGTCCTCGAGCGCCTCGCGACCCCCTTCGCGCCGCTGCTGCTCGCCGCCGCCCGCGGAGAGCTCGCCGCCGTCGGCGCCCCGACCTGGAGCGACGAGGCCGCGGTGACCGTCGTCGTCGCCTCCGTCGGCTATCCCGCCGCGCCCCGCACCGGGGACCCGATCGGCGGGATCGAGGCCGCCGAGGCGCTCGGTGCCCACGTCCTGCACGCCGGGACCTCCCGCGGCGAGGACGGGGTGCTGCGCAGCGCCGGCGGGCGCGTGCTGACCGTCGTCGGCACCGGACCGACGCTCGTCGCCGCCCGGGAGATCGCCCTCGCGGGAGCCCGCGCGATCGAGCTCGAGGGATCCCACCACCGCGGGGACATCGCCCTCGCCGCGTCCGAGGCGGAGGCCCGCGCATGAGCACCCCGCTGATCACCGCCCCCGACCTGCCCGGCTGGGACCACGTCGTCTCCGGGAAGGTGCGCGAGCTGTACGTCCCCACGGGCGTCGCGCCCGATGCGGCCGAGGAGGTGCTCGTCGTCGCGACCGATCGGATCAGCGCCTACGACCATTCGCTGCAGCCCGGGATCCCCGACAAGGGACGGCTGCTCACCGGCATCAGCGTCTTCTGGTTCGCCCAGCTCGAGGACCTGGTCCCCCATCACGTGCTCTCCGCGACCGACGTCCCGGACGCCGTCGCGGGCCGAGCCCTGCGCTGCCGGGGCCTGGACATGGTGCCGCTGGAGTGCATCGCCCGCGGCTATCTCACCGGCTCGGGCCTCGCCGACTACCGGGCCGGCGGCTCGGTGGGCGGTCACGTGCTGCCGACAGGGCTGGTCGAAGCCTCGCGCCTGGATCCCGCACTGTTCACCCCCTCGACCAAGGCGGAGGCCGGGGCGCACGACGAGAACATCACCGTCGCCCAGGCGCGCGACCTGCTGGGCGAGGAGCTCGCGGACGAGCTCGCCGAGCTGACCCTCGCCGTCTACGAGCGGGCCCGCGCCGTCGCCGCCGAGCGCGGCATCCTGCTCGCGGACACCAAGCTCGAGTTCGGGCACTCCCGCACCGATGGGCGGCTGCTGCTGGGTGATGAGGTGCTCTCCCCCGACTCCTCCCGCTTCTGGTCCGCGGACACCTACGTCGAGGGCCGCGTGCAGCCGAGCCTGGACAAGCAGTTCGTGCGGGACTGGCTCACCTCTTCCGCCTCGGGCTGGCACCGCGGCTCGAACACCCCGCCGCCCGAGCTGCCGGCCGAGGTCGTCGCCCAGACCCGCGCCCGCTACGTCGAGGCCTACGAGCGCCTGACCGGCACCAGCTTCTGAGCCGCGCGCGCGGGGGCGACGGGACACACACGGAGGCGCGGATCCAGCAGGTCGAGGAGGAGGTCGTCGCCGTGCGGAGCCCCCGCCGCGCTCCGCCGCTCAGGCCCGCGGCCCGACGGCACCGGCGGCGCAGTCCTTCGCTCAGACGCTGAGCAGCAGCACCGCGGTGACGATGCCCGCGATCGCGAGGACCAGCGCGGCATCGCCCGCGCCGAGCGGGGCGCTGCGCCACCAGGTCCGCTCCCCCGCGGCGACGCCCCGGCTCTCGAGGGCGAAGGCGATCCGGGCCGAGGAGCGGATCGCTTCGACCAGCAGCGCGAAGGCGCAGGTCATCAGCGCGCGCGGGCCGAGCCGCGCGGGATTCCCGTCCGGGGCGGAGGGCCGACGCAGGCGGTGCGCGCGGAGGATCGTCGACCAGCGCCGGGGCAGATCCTCGAGCAGTCGCAGCCCCGCGAGGAGGGAGAGGGCGATGCGGGCCGGCAGCCGGGCGTGGACGCGCAGGCTGGTCAGGGTGCGCCCGGGATCCGAGGAACGCAGCACCACTGCGGCTCCGAGCCCGATGACCAGCGCCCGCAGGGCGAGGGCGGTGCCGAGGACGATCCCCTCGGCGGTGACCCGCACGGGCAGATCCGGCCACGGCTCGTGCCCGGGACGGCTGAGCACGTTGACCACGAGCACACCGGCGGCGAAGGGGAGGAACGGGGCCTGCGCGCGCAGGAGGGCGAGCGGCCCGATCCGCAGCCCGATCATCGCGCCGCTCGCGAGGAGCAGGTGGAGCAGGAGCAGCGGGATCGGATCGGTCAGGGCGATGCAGACCACGCTCAGCGCCGTCAGCAGTCCCAACAGCACCGCGGGATCCCGGCGGGCGAGCAGGGCGCGGGGCCGCGGCGGGTCCTCGAGCGCGGTGAGCGGCCGGTCCGTCCCGTTCTCGGCGGACACGGACACTGACGCGGGCGCGGACCCGGGGTGCGGGGCGCGCCCCGGCTCCCGTTCCCCCGTCGTGCCGCCCGCCGGGTCCGCCGCCTCCCCGGCGCGCAGCCCGGCGCGACGGAGCAGCTCGCCGTCGGCGAGCAGCGCGGCCGGGGCGAGGGGGCCGACGAGCCGGCCCCCGGCGATCACCACGACCTCGTCGGCGGACTCGACCGCGCGGAGGTCGTGGGTGGTCAGGACCACCCCGCGTCCCTCCTGCGCCGCCTCGCGCAGCAGCGAGAGCACCTCGGCCTGCGCGGCGCGGTCGAGGCCGTAGCCCGGCTCATCGGCCAGCAGCACCGGCCGCTCGGTCAGCAGCATGGCGCCGAGGGAGAGCCGTCGCTGCTGCCCGCCGGAGAGCCGATAGGGGCTCTGGTCCGCGTGGTCGCCGAGGTCGAGGCGGGCGAGCAGCTCCGCCCGGGCCTGCTCCCCGGCCCCGCTCGCGGCGAGCTCCCCGACGACGGTGTCCGCCACGAACTGGGACTCGGGACGCTGCAGCACGAGCGCGGCGGCGCCGCCCTCGAGCGTCCCCGCGCGCAGCGGGTCCAGCCGGGAGAGGGCGCCCAGCAGCGTCGACTTCCCGGCGCCGTTCCGGCCGACGACGGCGAGCACCCGACCGGCCCGGACGGTGAGATCGGCGCCAGTCAGCACGTCGCGTCCCTCCGGTCCCAGGGTCGCCGAGCGCAGGCGAAGCAGCGGGGTCGGGGCGGGCGCGGGGGTCCCGGCCGTCTGACGAGGGGCCGCGCCCGTCGCCTCGACGTGCGCCGTACCGTCCGGGGCTGGGGAGATCCCGCTCGCACCGGCCCCGTCCTCGAGCCGCCGCTCGATCTCCCGCGGCAGCCAGCAGCCCTCCGCGCGCAGCCGCTCCCCGTGCTCCACGAGCACCCGGGCGGTGGGCCCGTCGGCGAGTACCCGCCCCGAACGGTCCAGGGCGATGGTCCGGGCCGGGAGCCCGGCAACGCCCGCCTCCCCCGCCCACTCGTCGAGCCGGTGCTCGACCAGCAGCACCGCGCAGTCCGTCGACTCGACGGCCGTATCGACCGCGCGGCGCACCGCGGCGACCCCCTCGGCGTCGAGCATCGCGGTCGGCTCGTCGAGCAGCAGCAGCCGCGGCCCGGCCACGACCGCGGCGGCGAGCGCGGCGCGCTGCAGCTGTCCCCCGGAGAGCGTGGCGGCGCGGCGGTGCGCGAGGTCCGCCGTGCCCGTCGCGGTGAGCACGGCATGGACGCGGGGCCCGATCCTCTCGGGCGGGGTGCAGGCGCTCTCGAGCGGGAGCGCCACGTCCTCGGCGATCCGCGGGAGGCAGACCCCGTCGGCCGGATCCTGACCGAGATGGCCCACGAGCGGGGCGGCGGCCGAGACCCCGCCCGCGACCGGGTCGACCCCGCCCGCGAGGCGCACGCTGCCGCGGACCCGCCCGCGCTGGTGGGAGGGGATCGCCCCGGCGAGCGTGCGCAGCAGCGTCGACTTCCCCGAGCCGGAGGGGCCGAGCAGCAGCACCTGCTCCCCGTCGTGGATCTCCCCGGTCCAGGGGCCCACGCCCGCCCCGGAGGGCAGCACCACCTCGAGCGCCTCGGCGCGCACCAGCGGGCTCGGGTCGGTCGCCGCCGCCCCTCCGGGGGTCGCGGCGCTCACCGGCCGCGCCGTCACCGACTCAGCGGACACGGCGCTCGGGGATCGCCGCCGCACCG
This sequence comes from Brachybacterium sp. B718/18, assembly GCF_055454375.1. NCBI lineage: Bacteria > Bacillati > Actinomycetota > Actinomycetes > Micrococcales > Dermabacteraceae > Brachybacterium > Brachybacterium sp. B718/18. The sequence continues at coordinate 159,533 of NZ_JBVDDO010000003.1, forward strand.
GCGGCCCCGATCGCGAAGTCGGCGAGCACCCCGGTGCGCTCGAGCGCCCGCACGATCACGCGGGCGAGCAGCCCGCCGAGCAGGACCCCGGAGAGCATCTGCACTCCGAGGCGGAGGGTGAGCAGGTCCTGTCCGTACCAGCCCATGCGGTAGGCGGTCCAGAAGAAGACGAGGCTCGCGCCGAGCGCTCCCGAGACGGCGAACACGCCCCAGCCGTAGCGGCGGTAACGGGTCAGGGCGAAGGGCAGCTCGGAGCCGAGGCCCTGGAGCGCGGCGGAGAGCAGCAGCAGCGGGCCGACGGGGCTGCCGAGGAAGACCACCTCGATCACCGCCGCGAGGATCTCGGCGAGGATGCCTACGCCGGGGCGGCGCAGGATCGCGATGGCGATGGGCCCGACCAGCAGCCAGGACCCGAACAGCACGTGCTGGGCGAGGTCGCCGGCGGGCCCCATCGCAATCGCGAGCAGGTTCCAGGCCTGCACGAACGCCCAGTACAGGAAGCCGAACACGACGCCGAGCACGACGACCAGCACGAGCTCCCGGAGGGCCAGCGGAGCTCGGCGGGGGCGCGCGGCGCCGGTATCGGGAGAGGTCTGTGCGGTCTGCGGCGCCGCGGCCTCACGGGAGTCGGGGCTCTGCGGCCCGGCGCTCATCGGGCCTCCTCCGCGGACGCGTCCGGCCCGGTCCCCGCGGTCACGCCCGCAGAGATCTCAGCGGGCGCGTCAGGCAGCTCGCGCAGATCGTGGGACGGGCTGTTCAGGGAGATCGTGAGGTGGCTCGTGACGTGCTGGACGCCGCGGCCGACGAGCAGCCAGCCGGCGATGGCCGTCGCGATCACGTCGCCGAGGTCGCCCTCGAGGCGGGTGACGAAGTGCTCGGAGCCGCGGAAGGTGCCGAGCTCGCGGGCGTGGTCGATCGCGGCGTAGATGTCGCGCATGTGGTCGGGCGGGGTGCCGTCCTCGGCGACCGCGTCGGCCAGCGGGTACAGCGCCCACTCGGCGCTCGCGAACCGCCCGGTGCGCCGTGGCGGCGGCACGGCGGTGACGCGCGGTCCCGCCCCACCGGGCAGCTCGCAGGCCACCTCCCCGGGGCAGCCCCGCGAGAGCAGCACCGACATCGTCGCGTGGTGCTCGGTGCGGGCGAGCGCCTCGCCGAGGTCGATCAGCGCGCGCTGCAGGTGCGTCTCGTGGCCGCCCAGATAGGTGGAGACGTCCCCGGTCTCGCGCACGAGCCCGGTCAGGTCGAGGGCGGAGAGGGCGCCGACCAGGAACCGGGCGTAGTCCTCGCTCATCACGGCGGCGGTCACGCGGGCGCCGACGCCGAAGCCGAGCGGTGTCGCGGTCGGATCGGGCGAGGTGGTGGGGGCGGCGGGGGCTGCTGGCGGTGTGGTCACGGTCCATGCCTTTCGAGTGGGCACGGGCACGCGGCGACGATCGCCTGGCGGAGCTCCCTGCGCCGGCATGATCCGGATCAGGTTCTACGGTCGGAGTTGGAGAACTCCCTCTCAGCCCGGCTCACCGGACTCCCGTGCACGCCCGGCACCCTACCCGCTCACAGCTCGATCGAGCGCTCCGGGTCCACCCAGTCGCGTACCTCGGTGCCCTCGGCGGCGAGCGCCGTCGCCTGGCGGACGTAGATCGCGCGGCCCCCGGCGCTCGCGACCGCATCGTGCACCGGGAGGGCGAGCCGCGGACGGACCGCGCGCAGGAACTCGATCGTCTCGGACATCTTCGACCAGGGGGCGACGACTGCGAACGCGAGCACGTCGATGCCCTGGAACTCGGCGAGCGGCTCGAGGCTGTCGCCGGTGACGCCGAGGCGCGGCCCGTCCCCCGCCGAGAGCACGAGGCCCGTGTTGCCGACCCGCGGGATGTCCGGGTGGATGACGGCGTGCGCCCCGCCGGCCGCGGTCACCCGCAGTGGCGATCGGCCGTCGACGGCGGGCAGCTCGTGGGACTCCCCCGCGGGCAGGGCCCGCATCCGCTCCGCCGGGATCGCGGGCCCCTCGCCCATGGGGCCGGCGGCGGCCTGGGCGAGCAGAGCGACCGTCTCCGGCTCGGCGAGGACCTGCGCGCCCGGATGCCGCTCGAGCACCTCGAGGAGGAGGGCGCGCTGCACGTGATCGGCGTGCTGGTGGGTGATCGCGACCAGGTCGATCGGTCCGTCGACGGCGCGCACCGCGTCGACGCTGAACATCCCCGGGTCGATCAGGACGCGCCGCGCGGCGACCTCGACGAGCAGGCAGGAATGGACGAGATGGCGGATCCTCATGGCGACTCCCGGGGGGCGTGGTGGTCCTCCGACCGTACGCCCCTGGACCGCCCGCCTCCGGGTCCGGCGCGCTCGGTAGGATGACCCGCAGGTCCCTGCCCCGCCCGCCCCCGAGGAGCGCCCATGCCACGCGTCGTGGTCCACGTCATGCCGAAGCCCGAGATCCTGGACCCCCAGGGGAAGGCGGTCGCGGCGGCCCTGCCCCGTCTGGGCTTCGAGGGCGTCGCCTCCGTGCGCCAGGGCAAGCGGTTCGAGCTGGAGGTCGCCGGCGAGGTGACCGAGGAGGTCCTCGCGACCCTGCGCGAGGCCGCCGAGACCCTGCTGTCGAACCCCGTGATCGAGGACGTCGTCGCCCTCGAGGTCGAGGACGCCTGATGCGCATCGGTGTGGTCACCTTCCCGGGAACGCTCGACGACCGGGACGCCCTGCGCGCCGTGCGGCTGGCCGGGGCCGAGCCGGTCACGCTCTGGCACGGCGAGGACTCGCTGCAGGACGTCGACGCCGTGGTGCTGCCCGGTGGCTTCTCGTACGGCGACTACCTGCGCGCCGGGGCGATCAGCCGGTTCGCGCCCGTGATGGAGAAGGTGGTCGATGCGGCGAACGGCGGCATGCCGGTGCTCGGCATCTGCAACGGCTTCCAGATCCTCTGCGAGACCCACCTGCTGCCCGGCGCGATGATCAAGAACGCCCACCGCTCCTTCATCTGCCGCGATCAGCCGCTGCGGGTGGAGAACGCCCGCACCGCCTGGACCTCCGGCTACGCCCAGGACCAGGTGATCCGCGTGCCGCTGAAGAACCAGGACGGCCAGTACATGGCCGACGCCCGCACCCTCGACGAGCTCGAGGCGGAGGGCCGCGTGGTGTTCCGCTACGTCGCGGGTGCCACCCACGGCCCGGCCGGCTTCGAGGACAACCCCAACGGCTCGCAGCGCGACATCGCCGGCATCACCAATGCCGCGGGCAATGTCGTGGGGCTGATGCCGCACCCCGAGCACGCGGTCGAGGCCGGTTTCGGCCCCGACGAGCCCGGCCAGGGCACGCGCACGGGCACCGACGGCCTGGCGATGTTCACCTCGGTGCTCACCGGCCTCGTCGCCTGAGCCCCGGGCGCCTGCGGCCGGGCCGCCGCCCTATCCCACTCACTACCGCGTCGCGCTGAGCACCGTGAAGCGGCGATCGCGGGCGCGCTCCCGCACCGGGCCGACGCGCCGCTCCACCTCCGGCCGGTAGCGCAGGTGCGAGTTGTGCACGAACCACAGCTGCCCGCCGGGGCGCAGCACCCGCGCGGCGGCGTCGAGGAGGTCCTGCACGAGCGTCGCGTCGACGGCGGTGCCGTCGTGGAAGGGCGGGTTCAGCAGCACCAGGTCCGTGCTGCCGTCGGCGACCCGGGAGAGCGAGACGTCCCAGGTGACCTCCACGCCGTCCTGCGCCAGTCCGCTCGCGGCGAGGGTCGCGCGGGTCGCGGCCACCGCATCCGCGTCGTCGTCGCTGCCGAGGACTGCCGCGTCCGGGAGCGCCGCCGCGAGATAAGCGGTCAGCAGGCCGTTGCCGCAGCCGACATCGACCGCGCGCGCGATGGCCGACGACGTCCCGCCCGCACTCGACCCAGCAGCTGACGTCGCCTCCGCTGCGCCGCCCGGGACACCGCCCACCGCGAGCTCCCCCGCGACGAGCGCCGCATCGAGCGCCCCCAGCAGCAGCAGCGAGCCGGCGTCGGCCCGCGCCCCGCCGAACACGTCGCCGATCCCGCGCAGCCCGAGCTCCCGGCTCTCGCCCCGGACCGCCACGGTCGCCGTGCCGGTCGCGGGCGCGGGCAGGGTCGTCTCCGGCCGCGGCGCGGACGCGACGAGGGCGCGGGACTTACCGAGGCCGCGCGAGCCGCGCACCTGTGCGAACGCCGTGGCCAGGACGTCATTCTGGGAGGGGCTCATGTGCTTGACCCGCCCACCCGCGATCAGGGTCAGGTCCTCCCTCCCGCTGCGCGCCGCGAGCACCGCGACGCGCCGCGCGAGGTCCTCGAGGCCGGCGAGGGACTTCGGCAGCCGCGCGAGCACCAGGTGCGCCTCGGCCCCGGCTGCGAACTCCTCGAGCGGGGCGGGCTCGGTCCCCGTCGGCAGCACCAGACGCCCCGCGGCGAGCGCCTCCGGGAGCCGCTCGGCGAGCGCGGCGGTCTCCGCCCGCGAGGCGCTCCAGGAGTGGACTCTCGCGCCGGGATGCTCGGTGACGAGCTCGAGGGCGGCGGCGGTGAGCGCGCCGGTGGTGTCGCCGACGACGAGCAGGTCGCAGGGGCAGCCGATGCCGCCCTCCTCCTCGGCGGCGCGCAGGATCACCCGCTCGGTTTGGTCGAGGGTGGGGAGGGCGTCGGTGCTGGTCATGTCTTCTCTCGGGGATCAGGGGGAGCTCCCGGCCGCCGCAGGAGCAGGCTGCAGGCGGCCAGAACAGTCAGGACGGGCAGAACAGTCTGGTCGGTCAGGGCGATCAGTCGGGCAGGCCGTGGCGGCCGCGGGCGCGGAGCCGGCCGCGGGGCAGCTCCGGGGCGGGCAGTGCGGCGGGGGTGTGCGCGGCGAAAGGGCCGAACTGCTCGGCGTCGGCGGCGAGGCCGCCTCGCTCCCGCACCACGGGCGCGATCGGCGTGTCCTCGAGGGCGAGCTCCACGCCGATCTCCGCCTGGTAGCGGGCGCGGAACGCCTCGATCTCCTCATGGGTGCGGCCCACGAAGTTCCACCACATGACGATGTCCTCGCCGAGCGGCTCACCGCCCAGGAGCATCAGGCGCAGGGGCAAATCGCCGGTGGCGCGGATCTCGAGATGCTTGGCGCCGTCGGGCAGCACCATCAGCTCGCGCTCGGCGACATGGCTCTCCCGCTCCTCCACCCGCAGCCGCGCGGCGCCGCGGTCCACGAGCACGCCGTGCTCGTGCGCGGGGTCGAGCGCGAGCCGCAGCGTACCGCCCGCGTCGAGGTCGAGCTGGGCCATGGTGAGCGCGGTGTCGGTCGCGACGGGGCTGCGGTCCTCGAGCGGCACCCCGTCAGTGTCGACGGCGCGCAGGGTGCCGAGACCCACCCGAGCGCGGGCGGTGCCGGTCGCGAGCTCCACGGGGGTGTGCACCGTGAACTCCCGCTCGCGGAAACGGGTGCGATCGGGCAGGGCGAACCACAGCTGCACCCCGTGGAGCACGGTGGTGTCGAGCGCGGAGAACTCCGAGTGGGTGATGCCGGCACCGGCGACCATGAGGTCGACGTCACCGGGGCGCACCAGGGCGTGGCTGCCGAGCGAGTCGCGGTGCGTGATGGCACCGTCGAACAGCCAGGACACCGTGGCGAGACCGGTGTGGGGGTGGCGGGCGACGCGCATCCCGTCGGTCGCGGAGACGTCGTCGGGACCGAAGTGGTCCACGAAGCACCAGGCGCCGATGAGGGAGGTACGACGGGCGGGGAGGGTGCGGTGCACGGTCATCCCACGCGGCCCGCCGAGCGGCACCTCGCGCGGCTCCAAGCGGACGAAGTCCGAGAACGTGCTCATGGGCCGAGTGTAGGCGGCGCCGGTCGCCCTACTCTGGGGCCATGTCGACGCCGACCTCGCCCGCCGTCCGCCTGCTCGAGTCCGCGATCCGCGCCGGCACGGTGCCCGGCGGGATCATCGCGCACGGGGCCGACCCCGAGCCGGTCGCGCGCGGCCGGGTCGCGCCGGGAGGACCGCCCTTCCCCACCGACGCGATCCTCCGCATCCAGTCGATGACCAAGGTCATCACGGCCGTGGCGACGCTGCGCCTGATCGAGCGGGGAGAGCTCGCGCTCGACGCGCCGGTCGCCCGCTGGCTGCCGGAGCTCGCCACCCCGCGCGTGCTCCCGCACCCCCTCGCGCCGCTCGAGGCCGCCCGACCCTCCGCCACCCCGATCACCGTGGAGCACCTGCTGACCTGCACCTCCGGTCTCGGCATCGCGACCGCGGAGGGGCCACTGCAGCGGGCCATGGCCGTCGCCGGCCTCGAGGCGGGCTCGGCGCCGTGGAGCCTCGGCGCCGACGAGTGGCTCGCCGCGCTGGGCGGTCTGCCGCTCGTCGGCGAGCCCGGAACGGTGTGGCGCTATCACCATTCCTTCGGGGTACTGGGCGTGCTGCTCTCGCGACTGACCGGCAGACCCCTCGGGGAGCACCTGCGCGCCGACCTGCTGGATCCGCTGGGGATGGCGGACACCGGCTCCTTCGTGCCCGCGGCGCAGCGGCATCGGCTGCCGCCGGCGTTCCGGATCGAGGACGGCGGCCTCGTCGAGGTCGAGCCGGCGGCCGGCGGCCCGCTCGTCGGCCCTCCCCCGCACGACGTGTCGCACGGCGAGCTGGTCTCCACCGCCGCGGACTACCTGCGCTTCCTGCGGGCGCTACGGAACGGGGATCTGCTCTCCGCGGAGCACCTCGCGCTGCTGGCATCGGACCTGGTGCCCGCGGCGGCCAAACAGGAGGACTCGTTCTTCCCCGGATTCTGGGACGGCACGGGCTGGGGCTGCGGCGTCGCGGTCGTCACGGGCGGGGAGCGTCAGGGCAGCTGGGGCTGGTCCGGCGGGTTCGGCACGGACTTCTTCGTCGCGGCCGACGGGACGATCGGCCTGCTGCTGGTGCAGGTCGAGATGGGAACGGAGCTGATGGGGCTGATCGACGAGTTCCAGCAGCTGCCCGCGCCGCGCGGCTGATCCCCGCCCTCCGGGGTGGCCTCCCGCCCGACTCCCCGCGACGGCGCGGATCAGGCCCGGCGCGGGGAACCCTGCTCGAGCTCGGCGAGCAGGCGCGCCGGGGCGACGGTGCGGTACGACTCCTCGATCAGCTCGGCGAGTTCCGCGTCGTCGGTGCGCACGTCGAGGTCGATCCCCAGCCAGCCCGAGGTCCCGAGATAGGCGGGCGCATAGCTGCGCTCGTCCGCGACGAGCGCGGTTCGCTCCCTCTCGGGCAGGTGCACGAGCACCGACCGAGGATGCTGCTCCCAGTCCCCATCCACCGTCAGAGCTCCGCCGTAGTAGCAGTGGACCTTCACGGTGTGGAAGGCGGGTCGGCCGTGGCTGATCTTCTCCCGGGCACCGGGCAGGGCCAGCGCGATCGCGCGGACCCTCGCCAGAACCGGGTCGTCGTCGTCGAACATCTGCGGATGCGGCATGGGCCGATCATCTTCCGGCGCGGGCGCCGCGGCCAGGCCCGCCGCGGCTCCGCAGGGCTCCGTAGGCTGACCCCATGACGCTCCCCGTCCTCGTCGACTGCGACACCGGCATCGACGACGCCTTCGCCCTCACCTATCTCGCGCTGCGGGAGGACGTCGAGGTGACAGGCATCGTCTCGACCGGCGGGAACGTCCCCGCCTCGGTGGTGCACCGCAACAACCTCGTGCTCGCGGAGCTGCTCGGGATCCCTGCTCCCGTCGCCCTCGGCGCGGATCGGCCGCTCGTCGAGCCGCCGATGTTCGCCGACGACACCCACGGCCCGGGCGGGCTCGGCCATGCCGTGCTGCCCGAGCCGACGCGCGCGGAGGATCCGCGCTCGGGGGCGCAGCTGTGGGTGGATCTCGCGCGGGAGCGTCCGGGCGAGCTGGTCGGCCTCGTGCTCGGCCCGCACACGAACCTCGCCCTCGCGCTCGAGATCGAGCCCGAGCTGCCGCGGCTGCTGCGACGGCTGCACGTGATGGGCGGCGCGATCCATCACCGGGGCAACACCGGCCCGACGAGCGAGTGGAACATCGCTGTGGATCCGGAGGCGGCGCAGCGGGTTCTGGCGGCCTTCGCGAGCGCGCCGCGTCTTCCCGTGCTCGGCGCCCTGCAGGCGACCGAGTCGGTGCACGTCCACGGCGAGGTGCTCGAGCGGGTCGAGCAGCTCGCCGGGACGTCCGCGAACCCGGTCGCGCGGATCCTCGCCGACGCGCTGCGGTTCTACTTCGAGTTCCACGAGTCCGACGGATTCGGCTGGAGCGCGCACGTCCACGACCCGCTGGTCGCGGCGCACGCCGTCACGGGCGACTTCGCATCGACCCGCCCACTCGCGGTGGACGTCGAGCTCACAGGCACCCTGACCCGCGGCCAGACCGTCGGCGACGAGTTGGGCCGCTGGGGCCGGGAGCCGACGGTCGGCCTGCTCACCGACGTGCAGGCCGACGCCTTCGTGGAGCATCTGCTGAGCACCCTCGAAGCCGGGCTGAGCTGACCCCTCCGCTCACCGCTCGAGGGTCGTGACCTCGACCTCCAGGCACCGGCGCGGACCCTTCTCGCCGCGGCCCGGGCGCCAGCCGACGCAGCGCACCGTTCCCGTCGCCGGATCGTCCTCGAAGGCGACGAGCAGCGATCCGGGCAGGGTGACCGGGGCGTCGAAGGAGACGTCCCAGCGCAGCGGCCGCGACAGGTCCACCCGCGACTCGGTGAAGGCGCGGGAGGCGGTGTACATGCCGTGCGCGATCGCCGACGGGAAGCCGAAGGCGCGGGCGCTGAGCGCGGAGAGGTGGATCGGGTTCACGTCCCCGGAGACCGCGGCGTAGCGACGGCCGGTGTCCGCTCCGAGCCGCCAGCGGCCCGTGGGACGCGGGGGCGAGAACTCCTCGCGCGCCGGAGCGGCACCAGCGGCACCGTCGGCACCAGATCGCGTATCCGCCGCAGCGGCTGCACCGTCCGACCCGGCCTCGGATCCGCGGCCGCGCACGAGATAGGTGGACACGTCGGTCGCGATGATCCGCCCGTCCTGGCCGAGGATCGTCGAGACCGCTTCGAAGGTGCGGCCCTTGCGGTGCGGGCGCAGATCCCGCACCCGGCACTCGACGTCGACCAGTTCGCCCACTCGCACCGGACGGTGCTGCAGCACCTGGTTGCGCAGATGCACCAGGCCGAGCAGCCGGAAGGGGAAGTCGCGCCGGGCCATCAGCGCGAGCGAGACGGGAAAGGCGAGCACGTGGAGCACGCCGGGGTGGACCAGGTCGGTCGCGGCTCCGCCCATCAGATGGTCGAAGTCGCGAGCCCGCTCCCCGTCGATCCGGACGGCCCGGACCCGGTAGGCGATCTCCGGCAGGCGCGGTTCCCTGCCGTCGCGGCGCGCCCCGCGCGGATCGAGGGCGGCGGCGTAGATCGCGGGGAAGGAGGGCAGATCGGCGAGGTCGCGGATCTGTTCCCCGTCGGCCGGAGGACGCCAGGAGGCGCCGTGCCCGGGCTGGGCGTGCCCCGCGCTCATCGACCCACCATGTTCTGTCCGCACACCCGCAGGGTCTCGCCCTGGATGCCGCCCGCCTCGTCGCTCGCGAGGAAGGCGATCGCCTCGGCGACGTCCACGGGCAGCCCGCCCTGCTGGAGCGAGTTCAGCCGACGGGCGATCTCGCGGGTCACCGGCGGGATCTTCGCGGTCATCTCGGTCTCGATGAACCCGGGGGCGACGGCGTTCGCGGTCCCGCCCGCGGGGGCGAGCCGTGCCGCGAGCGCGTCGACGAAAGCCATCACCCCGGCTTTCGAGGCGGCGTAGTTGGTCTGGCCGCGGTTGCCGGCGATGCCGCTGGTGGACGCGAGGGAGACGACGCGCGGGTGCTCCCCGAGCACGTCCCCGGCCTCGAGCAGCGCCTCGGTCAGCGCGATCTGGCTGGTGATGTTCACGGCGAGCACCGGATCCCAGCGGTCCGGGGTCATGTTCGCGAACAGCTTGTCGCGGGTGATGCCGGCGTTGAGCACCAGGATGTCCAGGGGCAGATGCCGCTCCCGCAGGAAGGCGACCAACCGCTCCCCGGCGGTGGGCGAGGTGACGTCCAGCTGGATCGGCACGGCGCGCAGCTCGTTGGCCAGGCGGGAGAGCTCGGTGCCCGCGCCCGGCACGTCGAGGACCACGAGCCGGGCCCCGTCGGCCGCGAGGGTGCGGGCGATCGATGCGCCGATGCCGCGCGCGGCCCCGGTGACCAGGGCGGTGCGTCCGGCGAGCGGGAGGGAGCGGTTCTCGGTCTCCGTCCCCGCCGGACTCGAGACGGTCAGGAACTGGCCCGTGACGAAGGCGCTGCGCGCCGAGAGCAGGAACCGCAGCGCGCCGAGCACCCCCGGGGCGTCCAGGCCCACGCCGTCGGCCACCAGCACGCCGTTGGCGGTGCCGCCGGCCCGCAGCTCATGGGCGAGGGAGCGGACGAAGCCCTCGACGCCGCCGCGGGCGGCGTCCCGCGCGGGCTCCTCTCCCGTCGCGGGACGGGAGACGGTGACGACCCGCGCCCCGGGCGCGAGGGAGCGGACGGCCCCGGCGAACGGCAGCACGAGCGGCCCGAGCTCGGCGGGGGCGGCGAGCTCGTCCGCCACCACCAGCACGGTGCCGACGGTGCGCAGGTCCTCGAAACGGCGGCGCACGTCGGCGCCGTCCTCGAGGAGGCGGTGGGCGATCGCGTCGGCTCCCGCCGAGGCGCCGAGCACCACGACGGGGCCGAGCACGGGCTCGGGGCGGTCCTCGCGGCGCAGCAGCCGGGCGGGGCGGGGCAGGCCCAGCTGCTTGGCGAGCATCCCTCCGGGCCCGGAGCGGACGAGTCGGGTGTAGGTGTCGGTCATCGGTTCCTCCTGGTCGGCTGGTCTGCTGCTCTGATCCGGGTTCAGGCCGTGACGGACTCGAGCAGCATGACGGTGCCCTGTCCGGCGGCGGCGCACACGGAGATCAGCCCGCGCTGGGTGCGGCCGGTCTCAGCGGCGCGCGCGTGCAGCAGCTTGGCGAGGGTCGCGACGATGCGTCCGCCGGTCGCGGCGAAGGGGTGGCCCGCGGCGAGCGAGGAGCCGGACACGTTCAGGCGCGCGCGGTCGATCGCGCCGAGCGGGGCGGAACGGCCGAGCCGGGTCCGGCAGAAGTCCTCCGACTCCCAGGCCTTCAGCGTGCTCAGCACGGTCCCGGCGAAGGCCTCGTGGATCTCGTAGAGGTCGAGGTCCTGCAGGCTGAGGCCGTTCGCATCGAGCAGCTCGGGCACCGCGTAGGCCGGGGCCATGAGCAGCCCCTCGTCGCCGTGGGCGAAGTCGACGGCGGCGCTGCGCGCGTCGACCACGCGGGCGAGCGGGGTGAGGCCGCGCTCCGCGGCCCAGTCGTCGCTGCCCAGCAGCACGCTCGAGGCACCGTCGGAGAGCGGGGTGGAATTGCCGGCGGTCATGCTCGGCTCCGCGACCTGAGGGGACGTGACGCCGAAGACCGGCTTCAGGGACGCGAGCTTCTCGAGGCTCGAGTCCGGGCGCAGGTTCTGGTCGCGGGCGAGGCCGCGGTAGCCGGTGACGAGGTCATCGAGGAAGCCGGCGTCGTAGGCGGCGGCGAGGTTCCGGTGGGAGGCGAGGGCGAGCTCGTCCTGGGCCTCGCGGGTGATGCCCCACTGCGCGGTGGTGAGCGCCTGGTGCTCCCCCATGGACAGCCCGGTGCGGGGTTCGCTGTTGCGGGGCGGGAGCGGGGAGAGATCGGCGGGGCGGATCGCGGAGAGGGCCTTGACGCGCTGGAGGGGCGTCTTCGCCGCGGCGGCGCGGTGCAGGATGCGGCGCAGGCGCGCGGAGACCTCGATCGGCGCGTCCGAGGCGGAATCGACGCCGCACGCGATGCCGGAGTCGATCTGGCCGAGCCGGATCCGGTTGGAGACGTGCAGCACGGTCTCGAGGCTCGTGGCGCAGGCCTTGGACATGTCCAGGGCGGGGGTGCGCGGGTCCAGCGGGGTGCCGAGCGCGCTCTCCCGGGTGAGGTTGAGGTCGCCGGCGAGCTTCAGCACGGCGCCGCCGGCGATCTCGCCGAGCTTCTCGCCCTGCAGGGAGTAGCGGGCGACGAGGCCGTCGAGGGCGGCGGTGAGCAGGTCCTGGTTGGAGATCCCGGCGTAGGGACCGCCCGAGCGGGCGAACGGGATGCGGTTGCCGCCGAGGACGAGGGCGTCGCGGGGAGCATCGGGGTGGGTCACGGGGTGCACCTCTTCGTGGTCGTGGGGTCGCGGACTGTGCAGGTCCCGGGAGGGACTTTACATAGAACCAGCGGTACTTGATACCCTAGGTTCCGTGAATGCGACGACGCAAGCCCCCGTGGACGGGCGCTCCGCCCGCTGGGCCCGGCACCGCGAGCAGCGGCGCACCGAACTGCTGGACGTGGCCCGCCATCTGATCCACGAGCGCGGCCCCGACGTGACGATGGAGGACATCGCCGCGGCTTCCGGGACGTCCAAGTCCATCGTCTACCGGTACTTCGAGGACAAGGCGCACCTGCAGCGCGAACTGGGCCGGGCGATCCTCGCGGCGATGCACCGCAAGCTGCTCGTGGAGCTGCGGGAGCTCGAGCGGCGCAGCGGCCGCGAGCCCTCCCCCGAGGAGCGGATCCGCGCCATGATCGCCGCCTACGTCGAGACGGCCCAGCGCTCCCCCGGCGTGTACCGCTTCGTCACCCGGCCCAGCGACGGCCTGAGCCACTTCCTCGCCGCGGTCACCCGGCTCGTCGCGACCTTCCTGCCCGCCGAGACTCCCTCTCCCCAGGTCTGGGCCCACGGCGCCGTGGGCTTCGTCGAGCGCGCGGTCGACAGCTGGATGGCGGTGGTCGAGAGCGCGGACCGCTCCGCCGCGGCCGACGCCTCGGGCCCATCCGCTCCGGCCGACCCGTCCGACCCGTCCGCCGCTGCCGCCGCCGCTGCACCCGGCTCCTCCCCGACCACCGCACCGCCCGCCGACCCGATCACCGCCGATCAGCTCGTGACCCACCTGGTCACCTGGCTCATGAAGGGACTGACCCGATGACCCCCCAGACCACACAGCCCGCGCAGCACGATCGCACCGCGCAGGCCGCCGAGCCCGCGACTCGCACCGCGACCCCCACCGGTCCGATCCCCGTCCCGGCCGACGGGAGCGCACGCCTCGACGTCGAGCTGGTCTCCGAGGCGCTCCTGGGCCGCTGGGCCGACGCCCGCCGCACCTCCCGCGACCGGGCCGCACAGCCCGCGTTCCACCGCCCCCTCGACGCGAGCGTCGCCGAGCACCGCGAGCGCGTCTACGCTCAGCTGCAGGAGCTCGCCGACCAGCAGGTGTCCCTGCCGATGCTCCCCGAGCACCTGGGCGGCCCGAACGACAACGGCGCGAACGTCGCCGCCTTCGAGGAGCTCGTCGTCGCCGACCCGTCTCTGCAGATCAAGGCCGGCGTGCAGTGGGGCCTGTTCACCTCCGCGATCGTGCAGCTCGGCGACGAGGAGCAGCAGAAGGCCTGGGTCCCGGGCGCGATGAGCCTCGAGACCCCCGGCGCCTTCGCGATGACCGAGATCGGGCATGGCTCCGACGTGCAGTCGCTCGCGACCACCGCGACCTTCGACCCCGACGGCGGCGAGGACGGCGAGTGGGTCCTGCATACCCCGTTCCGCGCCGCGTGGAAGGACTACCTGGGCAACGCCGCGATCCACGCCCGCGCCGCGACGGTCTTCGCGCGGCTCATCACGAACGGCGTCGACCACGGCGTGCACTGCTTCTACGTGCCCGTCCGGGATGCCGACGGGAACCTCTTGCCCGGCGTCTCGAGCGAGGACGACGGCGAGAAGGGCGGCCTGAACGGCATCGACAACGGGCGTCTCGCCTTCGACCACGTGCGGGTGCCGCGCCGGAACCTGCTGAACCGCTACGGCGACGTCGCCCCCGACGGCACCTACACCTCGCCCATCGAGTCGCCCGGGCGCCGCTTCTTCACGATGATCGGCACGCTCGTGCAGGGCCGCGTCTCCCTCGACGGCTCCGCGATCCGCGCCTCGCAGCTCGCGCTGCACATCGCGATCACCTATGCGACCCAGCGCCGCCAGTTCACCGCCGCGGATCCGACCCGCGAGACGGTGCTGATGGACTACCAGGCGCACCTGCACCGCCTCCTGCCGAAGGTCGCCGCGACCTATGCGGGCGCCTTCGCGCACGAGCAGCTGCTGCAGGCGTTCGACGACGTCTTCTCCGGCCGCGGCGACACGCCCGAGGCGCGCGAGGACCTCGAGACGCTCGCCGCGACCCTCAAGCCCACCTCGACCCGGCTCGCCCTGGACACGATCCAGGAGTGCCGCGAGGCGTGCGGCGGCTCGGGCTTCATGGCGGAGAACCAGCTCGTGGGGCTCCACCAGGACCTCGACGTGTACGCGACCTTCGAGGGCGACAACACGATCCTGCTGCAGCTCGTCGCGAAGCGCCTGCTCTCGGACTACACCTCCGAGCTGAGGAGCGTGGACCGGGCCGGGATCGGCCGCTTCATCGCCCAGCGCGCGGAGGTGCTCGCCAAGCGCCACACCCCCTGGGCGCGCCTCGGCCAGTCCATGAGCGACCGCGGGAACCCGCGCCGCGCCTTCGACTCGATGCGCCAGGCCGATTTCCAGGAGGAGATGCTCGCCGACCGCGCCCGGGTCAAGGTCGAGGAGGTCGCCCTCGCCCTGCGCGGCACCGCGAAGATGAGCCCGGCCGACGCCGCCGCCGAGGTCAACAAGCACCAGGTGGAGATGCTGGACGCCGCCCGCGCCCATGCCGACCTGGTCCGCTGGCGCGCCTTCACGGCAGGGATCGAGGCCCTCGACGGCCCCGGCGCCGAGGACAGCCGTGCGGTGCTGACCGACGTGCGCGACCTCTGCGGTCTCACCGCCATCCAGGACGACCTCGCCTGGTTCCTGCTCTCGGGGATGATCTCCCCGCAGCGCGGTCGGCAGATCGGCGCGGACCTCCGCCGACTGCTGTGGCGTCTGCGCCCGCACGTGCTGGACCTGGTCGCCGCCTTCGACATCCGCCCCGGTCACGTCCGCGCGCCGATCGCGCTCGGCGGGGAGCAGGAGCGGCAGGACGAGGCCGCGGCGTACTACCGCGCCCAGCGGGCGAGCCACGACGCACCGGTCAGCGAGAAGGCGCTGCGGGACGCCGCGAAGCAGCGGCCCGGTCGCCGCTGAGGGAGAGGCGGACCGTCACGACCCGGATCGCGGGACGACCGTAGACTGGGCGGGCATCGGGCGGCGGCGCCCGGTGCTCCCCCAGCCCTCGTGACGAACGGACCCCACCCCGCGATGACCGCTGAGACCACGACCTACCCCGCCGGCCCCGTCGGCGAGTCCGACACCGTCGAGAACGCGGCCGCGACGCCGGACCAGGTCCAGCCGTACGCGGAGCTCGGGCTCAAGGACGACGAGTACGCCCGCATCCGCGAGCTGCTGGGCCGCCGCCCCACCAACGCCGAGCTGGCCATGTACTCGGTGATGTGGTCCGAGCACTGCTCCTACAAGTCCTCCAAGAAGCACCTGCGCACCTTCGGGAAGCACACCACCGCGAAGATGCGCGAGAAGCTCCTGGTGGGCATGGGCGAGAACGCGGGCGTCGTCGACATCGGCGACGGCTGGGCCGTGACCTTCAAGGTCGAGTCCCACAACCACCCCTCCTTCGTCGAGCCGTACCAGGGCGCCGCCACCGGCGTGGGCGGCATCGTGCGCGACATCATCTCGATGGGCGCTCGGCCGGTCGCCGTCATGGACCAGCTGCGCTTCGGCGCGATCGACCATCCCGACACCGCGCGCGTGGTGCACGGCGTGGTCTCCGGCGTCGGCGGCTACGGCAACTCCCTGGGCCTGCCGAACATCGGCGGAGAGACCGTCTTCGACGCCTCGTACCAGTCCAACCCCCTGGTCAACGCGCTCGCCCTGGGCGTGATGCGCCATGAGGACATCCACCTCGCCTCCGCCACCGGCGCGGGCAACAAGGTCGTGCTCTTCGGCGCCCGCACCGGCGGCGACGGCATCGGCGGCGCCTCGATCCTCGCCTCGGAGACCTTCGAGGAGGACGGCCCGGTCAAGCGGCCCAGCGTCCAGGTGGGCGACCCCTTCATGGAGAAGGTCCTCATCGAGTGCTGCCTCGAGCTGTACGCGGCGGGCACCGTCGAGGGCATCCAGGACCTCGGCGCCGCCGGCATCTCCTGCGCGACCAGCGAGCTCGCCGCCAACGGCGGCTCCGGCATGCACATCCATCTTGAGGAGGTGCTGCTGCGCGATCCCACCCTCACCGCAGGCGAGATCCTGATGAGCGAGTCCCAGGAGCGGATGATGGCGGTGGTGAGCCCCGAGAAGCTCGCCGAGTTCCAGGCCATCACCGCGCGCTGGGACGTCGAGGCCGCCGTGATCGGCGAGGTCACCGGCGACGGGCGGCTCACGATCGACCACCACGGCGAGCGCATCGTGGACGTGGACCCGGCGACCGTCGCGATCGACAGCCCCGTCTACGACCGCCCCTACGCCCGGCCCGACTGGCAGGACGCCCTCCAGGCGGACGCCGCCGAGGCGCTCCCTCGGCCGGGCACCCCCGAGGAGGTCATCGCGCAGCTGCGCACCCTGATCGCCTCCCCGAACCTCGCCTCGACCGGTTGGATCACCGATCAGTACGACCGCTACGTCGGCGGCAACACCGCCCTCGCCATGCCCGACGACGCAGGCGTGCTGCGCATCGACGAGGAGACCGGGCGCGGCATCGCCCTCGCGACCGACGCCAACGGCCGCTACACCAAGCTCGACCCGCGCGCCGGGGCGCAGCTCGCCCTCGCCGAGGCCTACCGCAACGTCGCCACCGCCGGTGCGGTGCCGCTCGCGATCACCGACTGCCTGAACTTCGGCTCCCCCGAGGATCCGGGCCCGATGTGGCAGCTGGTCGAGGCGATCGGCGGTCTCGCCGAGGCGTGCGAGACCCTCGAGGTGCCCGTCACCGGCGGCAACGTCTCCCTGTACAACTCCACCGGCGAGCCCGGGCGGATCGACTCCGCCATCCACCCCACCCCCGTCGTCGGCGTGCTCGGCGTCTTCGAGGACGTCGCCCTTCGCGTGCCCTCGGGCTGGCAGGGCGAGGGCCTCGCGGTGCTCCTGCTCGGCACCACGCGCGAGGAGCTCTCGGGCTCCGCCTGGGCCGACGTGATCCACCAGCACCTCGGCGGGCTCCCCCCGCGGGTGGAGCTCGAGGCGGAGCGGTCGCTCGCGCGCGTGCTCATCGCCTCCTCGGAGCAGGGACTAGGCGCCGCCGCGCACGACCTCTCCGACGGCGGGCTCGCCCAGGCCCTCGTGGAGTCCGCGACCCGCTTCGGCACCGGCGCCGCCATCGACCTCGGCCCGCTGCTCGAGCGCGACGGCGTGGACCTCGCCACGGCGCTGTTCTCCGAGTCGCAGGCCCGCGCCCTGGTGGCCGTGCCCGCGGAGCGCCTCGAGGAGTTCACCGCCCTCGCCGCCGAGCACGGCGTGCCGCTGCTCGCCCTCGGCACGACGGGCGGCGGCGAGCTGTCGATCGCCGGCCTCGCCGATCTCGGCGTCGCCGAGCTGCAGGAGCTGCGCGAGGGCACGCTCCCCCGCTACTTCGGCTGAGGGCCGGGGACGACAGGAGCGCCCCGGGAC
>NZ_JBVDDO010000003.1:177147-278088 GCF_055454375.1 Brachybacterium sp. B718/18
CCCCCCCCCCCCCCCCGCTCCTGTGCTCGCACGTCCGCTACGTCGGTCGGCGATGCCGCCGGCTTCGACGGCTCAGGCGGTGCCGTAGAGCAGCTCGGCCTCGCGTCGCTTGCACGCGATCGCGTCCTCGAAGGAGCCGGGGCGCTCGAGGTCCGCGAGTCTCGGGACCTCGCCGGTGCCGTCGGAGACCGTCCAGCCGCTCCCGAGCTCGACCAGGGAGCCGTGCTTCACGTCGTAGTAGCCGCTGCGGGCGCTGAGGGCCATCCCTCGCGCCCCGTGGAGCGAGGCCACGAGGTGGTGGTGGAAGCGGGTGGTGATCCAGATCTGGTGCGCCGCAGGCACGATCTCGCCGCGCCAGAAGCTCGTGAAGGGGACGAAGCCGTCCCCAGCCACGAGATCCTTCAGCCGCTCGAAGCCGGCGTAGTCGCCGCCGGGCAGCGCCTCGACGTAGCGGGTACGCTCCCGCGGGATGCGGAGGGAGCCGACGGCCTCGCGCACATGGGCGATGAGCCGCTCGAAAGAACCCTCGTCCAGAGCGTCCGACTGCACGCAGAGCACTAGCTCCGGTTCCTGGTCGTCGACCCGCTCGGGCGCCTGCTCGACGAGATAGGCGTCGTCGACGCCGCTGGAGATGCCGAGCTTCCCGGCGCTGGCCGTATCCCGCACGCCGACGTGGTCGAAGCCCGCCAGCTGCTCCTCGCCGAAGGGGGCGAGGCCCTGCCCGGTCGCGAGCAGCGGCGCACCGCTGACCTCCGCCGCCGCTCGCATCGCCCGCACCAGCAGCGCGTTCTCGGGCCAGACCGCGTTGACGAAGCCGCCGCCCAGCAGGTGCAGGGA
Source organism: Brachybacterium sp. B718/18 (assembly GCF_055454375.1). Lineage (NCBI taxonomy): Bacteria > Bacillati > Actinomycetota > Actinomycetes > Micrococcales > Dermabacteraceae > Brachybacterium > Brachybacterium sp. B718/18. The sequence continues at coordinate 177,985 of NZ_JBVDDO010000003.1, forward strand.
GCGGGCCTCGCGCAGGGCCAGCAGCGAGGCGTCGTAGAGCGGGCTGCCGAGCGTCGCGACGATGTCATCGACCGGGCGGTGCGAGCCGTGGAGCGAGTCCTCGACGGCGCGGAAGACCGCGTCGGTCACGCGCAGACGCGGGTGCAGGTCGCCGAACAGGGCGCTGGCCGTGCCGGGGAAGCGGCAGTCGAGCCACACCTCCTCGTCCGGGCGGTGGTTCGCGAGGTGCTCGAGCCAGCGGCGGGCGATGAGCTCGTCGCCAAAATTCGGGTAGCCCGCCATAGAGACGAGGTAGAACGGGGCCTCGACGGGTCCCAGGAAGCGCTCACCACGGGACGTGGAGGCTGCGGGCGGGAAGGCCGCACCCGAGGATCGGCGGCGGAAGATCGGCATCTCAGGCACGTCCGGTGTGCTTCAGCCAGCGCATCATGAAGGTGGCCATCTGGTCGCGCTTGATGTGGGCGTTGGGGCGGAAGGTCCCGTCTTCCCAGCCGCGGGCGATGCCGGTCTCGGCGAGCCAGGTAATCTGCTTCGCGAAGACGTGGCTGGAGGGGACGTCCTTGAAGCCGGTCCTCGTGCTCGTGTCCTTCGCCCCGGCGGCGCGGTACAGGAAGGCCGCGACGGCGTCGCGCTTGACCGGTTCGAAGGGGCGAAAGGTGCGGTTCGCCCCCGTGCCCCAGCCGAGCGCGACGCCCTTCGAGTACGCCCAGCAGATCTCGTCGTAGAACGCCATGTCTCGGGTGACGTCCTTGAAGGGCGACGTCGCCGGGCCCTTGTAGCTACTGGGCATCTTCAGCGCCCGGGTGATGAACGCAATCATCGCATCGCGCAGGTTGTCCGAGTTCGGCTGGAAGGTCGCGTTCGGCGGGTTTCCCCAGCCCTTCGTGATCCCGTGGGCCGCGAGGTCGGTGATCTCGAGGAAGAACACGCGCGACGGCGAGACGTCGCGGAAGTATGGGGCGACGAAGCGGACCTTCCCGCCCTCGTTCGCGGCCACGCCGTTCTGGAAGGCCTGGATGCGGCGGTCGCCGTCCTGGGAGTCGGCCTTCGCCGGGCGACCCCACGAGGCGCTCCACTGCTCCGCGAAGGGGGTCGCGTGGCCGACGGCGCTGCCCCCGCTCTCCTGGAGGACCAGGCCCTTGGTGAGCAGGGTCGCGGTGTACGCACCGGTGGTGTGGGCACCCTCGACGACGGTGCCGAGGACCGCCTCGCCGCCCGCCCCCTGGAAGGCCCACAGATGCTCCTTCCAGCCGCTGTCGATCTGCTGCTGGGCGGCGCTGCGGAGGGAGGCGAGCTTCGCGTAGAGCGAGTCGCCGGGGCACTCGGTGCTGTTCACATCGCGATGGGCGAAGAGCACGGGGAGGGTCACGGTCTTCCCGGCGGGGAACTTGGTGCCGGAGCCCGGGGTCCAGGTGGCGCTCGAGGTGGCGGAGGTGTGGAAGGTGCTCAGCAGCTTCCAGCCCACCACCCGGGCGACGGCGGAGGTCGCCGCCGCCGGGACCGTGCCCGAGGAGTAGTTCCCCATCACCGAGATGCCGAAGCTCCCGGTGTTGAAGCCGTACGCGTGGGCGCCGATGATGTTACGGTGCAGCCCACCGTGGCGGCCCTCGAAGATCTGCCCGTATTTGGAGACCAGCACGTTGTAGCCGATGTCCGCCCACCCCAGGGCCTGGGTGTGGTACGTGAGGATGCCGCGCACGATCTGCGCGGACTGGCTCGAGGTGTAGTTGTTGGTGCCGGCGGTGTGGTGCAGCACCACGCCCTTGAGGCGTTCCGAACCGCTCGTACCTCGCACCAAGGACTCGTCGGCCCCCCAGGCGGCGCGCGAGGTGATCGTCGGGGCGCCCGGGCCGACGGCGGAGGTCGACGCGGGAGCGGCGAAGGTCGTCATCCGGGCGGCCTTCGGGCTGGCCTCGGACTGGTCGCCGCTGTCCTCCGCCTCCGCGGCGGCGACCGCCTCCTCCGCGACGCTCTCGTCGTCGGGGGCGGCCGAGGTGGTGACGAGGTGGGCGACCGCGTGCTCGGAGGCATCGGCGCCGTCGACCTCGACCCGGATCTGGAGCGCCTGGACCACCCCGATCCAGGCCGCCTCGGTGCCGGGCGCGTCCTCGCCCGTCTGCGGGTCCTCGGCGGTCTCGAGCAGCGCCCACTCGGTCCACGAGCCGTCCTCGAGGACGCCGCGAGCCTGCACCACGGGGGCGTCCGACTCGGCGGGCCAGGTCACGCCGACCATCGTGGCGGGGTGTGCCGGCAGGTCCCGGGCAGGGGCGCCGTCCACCTCGATCAGCTCCGCCTCGGACAGGGGCACGTCCACGACGCGGGTCTCCCCGCCGGTGACGGCGGGATCGGCGTTCGCCGGCGCGGCGCTCAGAGCGTGGGATGCGCCGGGCCCGGCGACGGCCGCAGCGGCGAGCAGCCCACGGCGGCTCAGCGCGCGGGTCGGGGACTGGGGGGCGGAGGCGGGGGGAAGCGACCGCTGGGACATGATGAGCTCCGGGTGTCGAGGTGCTGCGGACGGGCACCATCGGGACGGGACCCGCCGTCCACCGTAGACCACCCCGGACCGGGTCCCGATGACCATATGGTCACGATGCCCCCACCGGTTCCTGAACATTTGGGACAGACCGTCGGAAGTCCCCGTCTCCCCCGTGTCGACGCCCGGTCTGATGCCCCGGACCGACGCCCCGCGAGATGCGTCGAGGGCGGGTCGGGGGATCACTCCCTCGACCCGCCCTCGGCGGTGCAGCGGCTGTCGACCGGGCCTCAGGCCTTGTCGGTCTCCTCGGCGGCGGCGGTCTCGTCCGCGGCGGTGGTCTCCTCCGCGGTCTCGACGACCGGGGTCTCCTCGGCGGTGACGTCGGCATCCTCGGCGCCGGGCTTCGCAGCGTTCTTCGCGGCGCCCTCGGCCTCCTTGACGACGGCCTGCTTCGGCGAGTACGCCTCCTGGACCAGCTCGATCACGGCCATGGGGGCGTTGTCGCCCTTGCGCGGCGCGACCTTGGTGATCCGGGTGTAGCCACCGGGACGCTCGGCGAAGGTGGGGGCGATCTCCTCGAAGAGCGAGTAGACGACGCCCTTGTCGCGGATGCTGCGCATCACGCGGCGACGGGAGGCGAGGTCGCCCTTCTTGGCCTGGGTGATCAGGCGCTCCGCGACGGGACGCAGGCGCTTGGCCCGGGTCTCGGTGGTGGTGATCGCCTTGTGGCGGAACAGCTCGGTGGCGAGGCCCGAGAGGATCATCCGCTCGTGCGCGGGGGACCCGCCGAGGCGCGCGCCCTTGGTGGGTGCAGGCATGGTCGTTCTCCTAGTGGATAAGTGTGAAGGTCAGTACTGGTCGCCGAAGTCGTCCGAGTAGGACTCGAGCGCGGACGGGTCGAACCCGGCCGGGGAGTCCTTCAGCGACAGCCCGAGCTCCGCGAGCTTCGCCTTGACCTCGTCGATGGACTTCTGCCCGAAGTTGCGGATGTCGAGCAGGTCGGCCTCGGAACGCGCGGTCAGCTCGCCGACGGTGTGCACACCCTCGCGCATGAGGCAGTTGTACGAGCGGACCGTGAGGTTCAGGTCGTTGATCGGCAGGGCCAGATCGGCGGCCAGGGCCTGATCGGTCGGCGAGGGGCCGATCTCGATGCCCTCCGCCTCCTGGTTCAGCTCGTGGGCCAGGCCGAACAGCTCGACCAGGGTCTTGCCCGCGGAGGCCATGGCATCGCGCGGGGAGATGGCGGGCTTCGTCTCGACGTCGACGATGAGCTTGTCGAAGTCGGTGCGCTGCTCGACACGGGTCGCCTCGACCTTGTAGGTCACCTTCAGGACCGGCGAGTAGATCGAGTCGACCGGGACGCGGCCGATCTCGCCGTCGATGCCCTTGTTCTGCGCGGCGGAGACGTAGCCGCGACCGCGCTCGACGATCAGCTCGATCTCCAGGCGGCCCTTCTCGTTGAGGGTCGCGATGTGCAGGTCGGGGTTGTGGATCTCCACACCGGCGGGCGGGGTGATGTCGGCGGCGGTGACGCGGCCGGACTCCTCGCGACGCAGGTACATCACGACCGGCTCGTCGTTCTCGGAGGAGACGACGAGGTTCTTGATGTTGAGGATGACCTCGGTGGCGTCTTCCTTGACCCCGGGGACGGTGCTGAACTCGTGCAGCACGCCGTCAATGCGGATCGAGGTGACCGCGGCGCCGGGGATGGAGGACAGGAGGGTGCGGCGCAGGGAGTTGCCGAGGGTGTAGCCGAAGCCCGGCTCGAGCGGCTCGATGACGAACCGGGAGCGGTTGTCCGACACGACCTCTTCGGTCAGCGTGGGGCGCTGTGCAATGAGCACTGGTGATCCTTTCCGCGAGCGTCCGCCATATGACGCTCAGAAGGGGGCGGTGGGCCTAGAGGTGGATGGTTCCAGGTGCCGACGGCGGTGCGGGCTCCGGGCCCGGCACCGCCGTCTGCGAGGTCAGACGCGGCGGCGCTTGGCCGGGCGGGTGCCGTTGTGCGGCTGCGGGGTGACGTCCTGGATGGAGCCGACCTCGAGGCCGGTCGCGGTGAGCGAGCGGATCGCGGTCTCGCGGCCCGAGCCCGGTCCCTTCACGAAGACGTCGACCTTCTTCATGCCGTGCTCCTGCGCGCGGCGGGCAGCGGCCTCGGCAGCCATCTGCGCGGCGTAGGGGGTCGACTTGCGCGAGCCCTTGAAGCCGACCTGGCCGGCGGAGGCCCAGGAGATGACGGCGCCGGTGGGGTCGGTGATCGACACGATCGTGTTGTTGAACGTGCTCTTGATGTAGGCCTGGCCGTTGACGACGTTCTTCTTGTCCTTGCGACGCGGCTTGCGCGCTGCGGCCTGACGGGTCTTGGTTGCCATGCGGCAGAACTCCTCTGGTGGGTGTGTGGGGCGCCGGATCCCTCAGCGGCGCGAGGTGCTAACGGGGTGCGAAGACGCGCTCCGACGGCAGGAGCCGTGGATCAGCGGGCCTTCTTCTTGCCGGCGACGGTGCGCTTGGGGCCCTTGCGGGTACGCGCGTTGGTCTTCGTGCGCTGGCCGCGCACGGGCAGACCACGGCGGTGGCGCAGGCCCTGGTAGCTGCCGATCTCCACCTTGCGGCGGATGTCGGCGGCCACCTCGCGGCGGAGGTCACCCTCGACCATGTAGTTCGCCTCGATGTGATCACGCAGCTGGACGAGCTCCTCGTCGGTCAGCTCCTTCACACGCTTGTCGCCGGACACCCCGGTGGCGGCCAGGGTCTCCAGGGCACGGGTACGACCCACGCCGAAGATGTACGTCAGGGCGATCTCGACCCGCTTCTCGCGCGGAAGATCCACTCCCACCAGACGTGCCATAGCAGTTCTCTCCTACTTGTCTCGGAGGCCTGATCCGACACCTCGCCGCGGGCTGCTCCCGTGGCGCCGCAGCCTCCGACTGCGGGTGACCGGCCGTGCCGGTGGTGTCGTCTCTTCTGTTGTGTGGTGCCCGCTGGGCGGGCGGTGCCCCTCGTGAGGGGCGGTCACGGCGGTGCCGCGGCTGGACTCAGCCCTGGCGCTGCTTGTGACGGGGGTTCGAGCAGATGACCATGACGCGCGAGTGGCGACGGATCACCTTGCAGTTGTCACAGATCGGCTTGACGCTCGGCTTGACCTTCATAGCTTCCTTCTCCCGGGACGATCACTTGTAGCGGTAGACGATGCGGCCCCGGTCGAGGTCATAGGGGCTCAGCTCGACGACCACGCGGTCCTCGGGAAGGATGCGGATGTAGTGCTGGCGCATCTTCCCGGAGATGTGCGCGAGCACCTTGTGCCCGTTGTCGAGCTCGACGCGGAAACGCGCATTCGCGAGCGCCTCCGTGACCGTGCCCTCGACCTCGATCACGCCGTCCTTCTTGGCCATGCCTCCCCAATCTCTCGTCCCCGGCGCACCGGGGACCGAGTTCCGCATTCCTGGTCCTGACCCTCCCCCGCCGGATGGCGCAGGTCGAGGTCACGGGCGGGCCGAGGCGCAGCGTCGACGTCGGTCCCCGGACCGGACGGGCCGGAACGGGGGTCGTGGCGACGGGTCTGCGCGACCGCATGCGAGGAACGCGCGCGGAGCACACCCAGTCGACCAGCGTACACGCGGCTCGCCGCAGGGGCGAGAGCGCAGGGCGATGATGCCCGTCACGCTCCGGGGGCCGTGAGCGGGTCGGGGGCCACCCGGAACCCGCGCCGGCCGAGCTCCTCGGCGCCGCCGTCGCCCTCGGTGAGCACCAGCAGTCCCTGTTCGGTGACCGCGACGGAGTGCTCCCAGTGCGCGGCGCGGCCGCCGGAGAGGGCGCGGACGGTCCACTCGTCCTCGTCCATCTCCCAGGCGCCGTCGCCCTGGATGAGCATCGGCTCGATCGCGACGCAGAGGCCGGGGCGGATCTTCGGGCCGCGGGTGCGGGTGCGGTAGTTCATGACGTCGGGGGCCTGGTGCATGGCGGTGCCGATGCCGTGGCCGCCGAAGCCCTCGAGGTGGGAGAGCGTCTCCCCCGCCTCGGCCTCGACGAGGTCCTCGATCGCGGCGCCGACGTCGCCGACCCGCTGCGCGGTGGCGAGCGCGGCGATGCCGGCCCACAGGGCCTCGCGGGAGATCCGCACGAGGTCCTCGTCGGCCGTGGAGCGCGGCTCCCCGACGATGTGCGTGCGCGCGGCATCGGAGTGCCAGCCGTCGATGATCAGTCCGCCGTCGATGGAGACGACGTCGCCCTCGGCGAGGACGGTGTCGTCGGGGATGCCGTGCACGACGACCTCGTTGACGCTGATGCACAGCGTCGCGGGGTATCCCTGGTAGCCGAGGAAGTTCGGCACGGCGCCCTCGTCGCGGATCATCGTGTGGGCGAGCTCGTCCAGGCGCTTCGTGGTCACTCCCGGCCGCACGTGCTCGGCGAGCATGTCGTGGACCCGGTGCAGCAGATGACCGCTGCGGCGCATGACCGCGATCTGCTCGGGGGTCTTCAGCTCCACGCGCTCCGGGAGGATGCTCATCGGGTGCGCAGCGCCTCGCGCAGAGCGGCGGTGACCTCGTCGATGGACGCCATGCCGTCGACGCGGCGGACCAGCCCGCGCGCCTCATACACGTCGATCAGCGGGGTGGTCTGCGCCGCGTACACCGAGAGCCTGTGGCGGATCGTCTCCTCGGTGTCGTCGCTCCGACCGGACTCCCGGCCGCGCTCGATGAGGCGCTCGACGACCGTGTCGTCGTCGGCCTCGAGCAGCAGCACCGCGTCGAGGGCGGCGCCGAGGTCGGCGAGGATCCCGTCGAGCGCGTCGACCTGGTCGAGGGTGCGCGGGTAGCCGTCCAGCAGGAAGCCGCCCGCGGCGTCCGCCTCGGCGAGGCGGGAGCGGACCATGTCGTTGGTGACCGAGTCCGGCACGTACTCGCCCTTGTCCATGTAGGACTTCGCGAGGACGCCCAGCTCCGTCTCGCCCGCGACGTTCGCGCGGAAGATGTCGCCGGTGGAGATCGCGGGGATCCCCGCCTCGGCGGCGAGGCGCGCGGCCTGGGTGCCCTTGCCGGCCCCGGGCGGGCCCACGATAAGCAGGCGGCGGGCGGTGGTCTCGGCGGAGGTGTCGGGGGTGGTCACCGGAGGATCCCTTCGTAGTGGTGCTGCTGGAGCTTCGCGTCGATCTGCTTCACGGTGTCGAGGCCGACACCGATGATGATCAGCACGGACACTCCGCCCAGCGGGAAGTTCTGCGAGGCCCCCAGGTAGACGAGGGCGAGCAGCGGGATCACGGAGATCACCGCGAGGTAGATCGCACCGGGGGTCTGGATCCGGTTGATCACGTAGCGCAGGTAGCGCTCGGTCGGTCGGCCCGCGCGCACGTTGGGCACGAAGCCGCCGTACTTCTTCATGTTGTCGGCGATCTCCTCCGCGTTGAAGGTGATCGACGTGTAGAAGAAGGCGAAGAAGACGATCAGGGCGATATAGACCGCGGCGTAGATCCACGAGAACGAGATGCCCATGACCAGGTGGGCGTTGACCCACTGGACCCAGCCCGCGGAGGGGTCGCCGAAGCTCGCGGCCATCTGCGGCAGCGCGAGGATCGAGCTGGCGAAGATGACGGGGATGACGCCGGCCTGGTTGACCTTGATCGGGATGTAGGTGGAGGTCCCGCCGTACATGCGACGGCCCACCATCCGCTTGGCGTACTGCACGGGGATGCGGCGCTGGGACTGCTCGACGAAGACGATGCCGATCATGACCAGCAGGGCCACGAGGATCACGAGGGAGAAGGTCATCCAGCCCTGCAGCTGCCAGACCTGGCCCATGGCGCCCGGGAAGGACGCGGCGATCGAGGTGAAGATCAGCAGCGACATGCCGTTGCCGATGCCGCGCTCGGTGATCATCTCGCCCATGAACATGATCAGTACGGTGCCGACGGTCATGGTGAGGACCATCAGCAGCTGCGCCGGAATCGACTGGTCGGGGACCAGCGTCAGGCTGCAGCCCACGAAGAACTGGCCCGAGCGGACCAGCGTGATGATCGTGGTGGCCTGGAGGATCGCGAGACCGATCGTCAGGTAGCGGGTGTACTGCGTGAGCTTCTGGGTCCCGGCCGCGCCTTCCTTGTGGAGCGCCTCGAACCGCGGGATCACCACGCGCAGCAGCTGCACGATGATCGAGGCGGTGATGTACGGCATCACGCCCAGCGAGAAGATGGACAGCTGGAGCAGCGCGCCGCCGGAGAACATGTTGACCATGCCCAGCGCGCCGCCGCCCCCGGCGCCGAGCGCCTGGTCCGCGCACACCATGACGTTGGTGGCATCGAAGCCCGGGGTGGGGATGAAGACGCCGATCCGATAGATCGCGATCATCCCCAGGGTGAAGAGGATCTTCGCCCTCAGCTCGGGAGTGCGCAGGACGCGCACGAACGAGTTCACGAGTTTTCCCTCCTGGAGGTCCGGGGACAGGACCATAGGCGTCCCGGTCCGTCCCGGTGCCAGCGGCTGCGCCGCGGCTCTCGGACCGGCCCCGCATACGACGACGGGGCACCGCGGCACAGAATATTCTGCGCCGCGATGCCCCGTCAAAAACGAGTCACGCGGTGGTGACGGACCCGCCGGCCGCCGCGATCTTCTCCTCCGCCGACGCGGAGAACTTCTGCGCGGTGATGTCGAGCTTGACGCTCACCTCACCGGTGCCCAGCACCTTGACGGGCTGGTTCTTGCGCACGGCGCCCTTCGCGACGAGGTCCTCGACCGTGACGGTGCCGCCCTCGGGGAACAGCTCCTGCAGGGTCGACAGGTTCACGACCTGGTACTCGACGCGGAACGGGTTGGTGAAGCCGCGCAGCTTCGGGAGGCGCATATGCATCGGCATCTGGCCGCCCTCGAAGCCGACGGGCACCTGGTAGCGGGCCTTGGTGCCCTTGGTGCCACGACCGGCGGTCTTACCCTTGGACGCCTCACCACGGCCGACGCGGGTGCGTGCGGTCTTGGAGCCGGGCGCCGGGCGCAGGTCGTGCAGCTTCAGCGGGTTCTGGTTATCGGACTGGTCTGCCATAGAGATCACTCCACCTCTTCGAACGTCACCAGGTGGGTGACGGCGCGGATCATGCCGCGGATCTCAGGGCGGTCCTCCTTCACCACCGAGTCACCGATGCGCTTGAGGCCGAGGCCTCGCAGGGTGGCTCGCTGGCTCTGGGTGCCGCCGATCTCGGAACGGATCTGGGTCACCTTGATCTGCATCAGGCACCCACCTTCTCGGCGCGGGCCGCGGCGCGACCCTCGGCCTGGGCGCGCAGGAGCGCCGCCGGGGCGACGTCCTCGACCGCGAGACCACGGCGCGCGGCCACGGCCTCCGGCTCCTCGAGCCGCTTGAGGGCGTCGACGGTCGCCCGCACGATGTTGATCGCGTTGGTCGAGCCGAGCGACTTGGAGAGCACGTCGTGCACGCCGGCGCACTCGAGGACCGCACGCACCGGACCGCCGGCGATCACGCCGGTACCCGGAGCGGCCGGGCGCAGCAGGACGACGCCCGCCGCATCCTCGCCCTGGACGGGGTGGACGACGGTGCCCTGGATGCGGGGGACGCGGAAGAAGTTCTTCTTCGCCTCCTCGACACCCTTGGAGATCGCCGCCGGCACCTCCTTGGCCTTGCCGTAGCCGACACCGACGGTGCCGTCGCCGTCACCCACCACCACGAGGGCGGTGAAGGAGAAACGACGGCCGCCCTTGACGACCTTGGACACGCGGTTGATGCTCACGACGCGCTCGAGGAACGCCGACTTCTCGGCCTCCTGCTGCGCGCCGCGGCCGCGGCCCTGACGACCCCCGCGGTCGCCGCCCTGGCGGCCGCCGCGATCGTCGTTGCTCGTGGAGTTCTCGCCCCGTCGGCCGGAGGCCGCGGGACCGTTGCTTCGCTGCTGTGCAGCCATGTTCAGATCCTCTTCTCGTCCTGGGTCCGGGCGGCGATCACAGCGCCAGGCCGGCCTCGCGGGCGCCGTCAGCGACGGCGGCCACACGGCCGTGGTACTTGTTGCCGCCGCGGTCGAACACGACGGAGTCGATCCCGGCGGCCTTGGCGCGCTCGGCGACGAGGGTGCCGACGGTGCGGGCCTTGTCGGACTTCGACGCCTCGGTGCCGCGCAGGTCCTTCTCCATGGTCGAGGCCGACGCGATGGTCTTCCCCAGCGCATCGTCGACGACCTGGACGAACACGTGACGGGCCGAACGGGTGACGACCAGGCGCGGACGCTGGGCCGTGCCGACGACACGGCGACGCACGCGCAGGTGGCGACGCCCGCGGGAACGCAGGCGCGAGCCGGCCTTGCCCTTGGTGTGCTTGAGTGCGTACCCCATGATCACTTACCAGCCTTTCCGGCCTTGCGGACCACGGTCTCGTCCGCGTAGCGCACGCCCTTGCCCTTGTAGGGCTCGGGCTTGCGGATCTTGCGGATGTTCGCGGCGACCTCGCCCACCTGCTGCTTGCTGATGCCGCTCACCGAGAACTTGGTGGGCGACTCGACGGCGAAGGTGATCCCCGCGGGGGCCTTCACGACGACGGGGTGGGAGAAGCCGAGGGCGAACTCGAGGTCCGAGCCCTTCGCGACCACGCGGTAACCGGTGCCCACGATCTCGAGCTTCTTCGTGTAGCCCTCGGTGACACCGAGGACCATGTTGTTGATGAGGGTGCGGGTCAGGCCGTGCAGGGCACGGCTGGTGCGCTCCTCGTCGGGGCGGTCGACGACGATGCTGCCGTCCTCACCACGGGTGACCGTGATGGGCGCGGGCACGTCGTGCGAGAGCTCGCCCTTGGGGCCGGTCACCGTGACGGTGGAGCCCTCGATGGTGACGTTCTGGACAGAGGCCGGCACTGCGACCGGCAGGCGTCCGATGCGGGACATAGCTAGTGGTCTCCTCTCCCGCTCACCAGATGTAGGCGAGGACTTCCCCACCCACACCCTTCTTGGCAGCCTGCTTGTCGGTCAGGAGGCCGGAGGACGTGGACAGGATCGCCACGCCCAGGCCGCCGAGGACCTTGGGCAGGTTGGTGGACTTCGCGTACACGCGCAGGCCCGGCTTCGAGATGCGGCGCACCCCGGAGATGGCGCGCTCACGGCTGTCCGAGTACTTGAGCTCGAGGACGAGGTTCTTGCCCACCTCGGCCTCCTCCTCGCGCCAGCCCAGGATGTAACCCTCGGCCTTCAGGATGTCCGCGATACGGCTCTTCAGCTTCGAGTACGGCATGGACGCGGTCTCGTGGTACGCCCCGGAGGCGTTCCGGATCCGCGTCAGCATGTCCGCGATCGGGTCGGTCATGGTCATGTCAGTTGCTTCTTCCTCACCTGGTTTCCCTCAGGGCCTCGCGGCTCCCTGGGACCTGTGGCGATAGTCCTTACCAGCTGCTCTTGGTGACGCCGGGGAGCTCGCCGCGATGGGCCATCTCGCGCAGGCAGACACGGCAGAGACCGAACTTGCGGTACACCGAGTGCGGGCGACCGCACTTCTGGCACCGGGTGTAGGCGCGCACCGCGAACTTCGGCTTGCGCTCCGACTTCTTGATCAGGGCTGTCTTGGCCATATCAGTTCTCCTTGAAGGGGAAGCCGAGCAGCTTCAGCAGCGCGCGTCCCTCGTCGTCGGTCTTCGCGGTGGTCACGACCGTGATGTCCATACCGCGGACGCGGTCGATCTTGTCCTGATCGATCTCGTGGAACATGACCTGCTCGGTCAGACCGAAGGTGTAGTTCCCGTTGCCGTCGAAGTGGTTCGGCGACATGCCGCGGAAGTCGCGGATGCGCGGGAGCGCGGTGGACAGCAGACGGTCCAGGAACTCCCACATGCGGGCGCCGCGCAGCGTGACGTGCGCGCCGATCGGCATGCCCTCGCGCAGCTTGAACTGCGCGATGGACTTGCGGGCCTTGGTGACCTGCGGCTTCTGACCGGTGATGGCGGTGAGATCCTTGATCGCACCGTCGATGACCTTCGAGTCGCGAGCGGCGTCGCCGACGCCCATGTTCACGACGATCTTGGTCAGACCGGGGACCAGCATGACGTTGGAGTAGCTGAACTGCTCGGTCAGCTGCGCCTTGATGGTCTCGTTGTACTTGGTCTTGAGGCGCGGGGTGGGCACCTCGGTGATGGTGGTCTCAGACATCAGATGTCCTTCCCGGAGCGCTTGGCGAAGCGGACGCGGACCTGCTTGGTGCGGCCGTTCTCGAGCTCCACCGTCTCGACGCGGTAGCCGATCTTGGTGGGCTTGTTGTCCTCGGGGTCGACGAGCGCCACGTTGGAGACGTGGAGCGGCGCCTCGCGCTGCTCGATGCCGCCCGCGCCGCCGGCCTGGTTGGGCTTGACGTGGTGGGTGCGACGGTTGACGCCCTCGACCAGCACGCGCTGGGTGTCGGGGAACACCTGCAGGACACGGCCCTGCTTGCCCTTGTCACCGGCGTCGAGGCCGCGCTTGGCGGCCTTGTCGGCGTCGCTCGTGCGGCCGCTGATGACCTGGACCAGGTCGCCCTTCTTGATCTTCATCTTTGCCATGTCACAGCACCTCCGGTGCCAGCGAGATGATCTTCATGAAGCGCTTGTCGCGCAGCTCGCGGCCGACCGGGCCGAAGATGCGCGTCCCGCGCGGCTCGCCGTCGGCCTTGAGGATCACCGCCGCGTTCTCGTCGAAGCGGATGTAGGAACCGTCGGCACGGCGACGCTCCTTGGACGTGCGGACGACGACCGCCTTGACGACGTCGCCCTTCTTGACGTTGCCACCGGGGATGGCGTCCTTGACGGTCGCCACGATGGTGTCGCCGATGCTGGCGTAACGGCGACCGGAGCCACCGAGAACACGGATGCACAGGATTTCCTTGGCACCGGTGTTGTCGGCGACCTTCAGTCGCGACTCCTGCTGAATCACTCGATCTCCTATCGTCTCACCGGTTCTCTTCCCACCCGCGGAGCGGGCCGGCCGAGCCTGGCGGAACGGAATGTGGACTGTGCCCGATGCCGTCCCGATCGGGATCCGATCGGCGACGTCGCCGTCGACCGGTCCCGGGCACCAAAAAACCCTCGGCCGGACTCAGGCACTGGCAGGATGAACGCGAGGCGTTCGCCGTAGGTGCGAGGTCTCCGACGAGGACGGATCTGGTGGCACCGGACCCTGTCGCGGACGGACACGGGCGCTCGCGGGGCGAGCGGACGCGGTCGTCCGGCAACCGTCCAAGCGTACGCCTCCGGGCGGCGGCGTGTCACCCCGTCGAGGGCGGCCGACGCGTGTGGGCTTGCTTACCCGTCACCCCGTCGGCCGCCCTCACGACGATCACCGGTGCCGCTGCTGCGGCGGCTCAGACGCTCCCGGCCAGTCGGCCGCGCTGCTCGTCGTCGAGGTCGACGACGGGGATGGCGTCGGTCCCCGGCAGGGGCTCGCCCGCGGCGTCGACCGCCATGGCGACCTCCTCGTGAGGCAAGGGCATCTCCTCGAGGTCCAACAGCGGGTTGTCGTCCTGGGTGGCGACGAGCTCCTCGGCCTCGGCCTCGTCCTCGACCGTCGGGAAGGAGCCGATCAGCGGGGTCTGCGCCGTCTCGGTCATCCAGCGCATGGCCACCAGCATGATCACGGAGAAGAACATGACCCAGTAGGCGGGCATGAGCTGCACGCCGGTGAGGTCGATGAGCGCCTGCGCGATGAGCGGGGTGGTACCGCCGAAGGCGGAGACCGCGACGTTGAAGGACAGGCCCATCGCGGCGTAGCGCACGGCCGTCGGGAACATGGCCGGGAGGGTCGAGGCGAAGATCGCGAGGTACAGCGCCGTGGGGATCGCGAAGAGGAACATCGCGAGCTGGATCAGCCAGTAGTGCCCGGTGAGCATGATCGCGAAGGACGGCACCGAGAGGACGAGGGTCGAGATCACGGCGAGCATCAGGACCTTCTTGCGGCCGATCCGGTCCGAGAGCCGGCCGATCAGCGGCAGGCTGAGCGCGACGACGACCATCGCGGGGATCGTCGCGATCGCGGACTCCATCTCGTCCAGGCCCAGCTGACTGCCGAGGAAGGTGGGCATGTAGCTGGTGAGGGTGTAACCGACCGTGTTGCCCGCGGCGACCAGCATGATGGCGACCAGCAGCGCCTGACGGTGGTCCTTCAGCAGGCTGCGCAGGCCGGTGCGAGTGAGGGACTCGTCGACGTCGTCCTGCTGGGCGGACTCCTCGGCGGCCTCGAAGGCCGGGGTCTCCGGGATCCGCGCGCGGAAGTAGATCGCGATCGCGCCGAGGGGCACCGCGACGAGGAACGGGATGCGCCAGCCCCAGTCGGCGAAGGCGGTCTCGCCCCAGCCGCTGCCCACCGCGAAGTGGGTCAGGGCGACGGTCGCGGCACCGGCGGCGAAGCCGAGGTACGAGCCGACGTCCAGCCAGGAGGAGAAGTAGCCGCGCCGACGGTCGGAGGCGAACTCGGCGACGTAGGTGGACGCACCGGCGTACTCACCGCCGGTCGAGAAGCCCTGGACCATCTTCAGGGCGAAGAGGAGGAAGGCCGCCCACACGCCGATGTCCGCGGCGGTCGGGAGCACGCCGATCAGGGCGGTCGCGATGGCCATCGCCGCCATCGTGCCGAAGAGGACCTTCTGGCGGCCGATGCGGTCGCCGAGAGGGCCGAGCACGAGACCGCCGAGGGGGCGCACCAGGAAGCTGACGGCGAAGCCGAGCAGGCTCAGGAGCAGGTCCAAGGACTCGCTGCCGGTCTCGAAGAAGAGACTCGCGAGGGTCAGCGCCATGTAGCCGTAGACGCCGAAGTCGAACCACTCCATGAAGTTCCCGACCACGGTGCCGCCGACGGCGGTGCGGATCCGGGAGGGCTCGACGACCAGGACGTCGTCGACCTCGAGGGGGCGGGGCCTGCGGAACAGCCCCAGGCGGGGCGTCTCGGAGCGGGAACTGCGGGAGCGTCGGCGTTCTGCCATGACACCACTTCCGGTCGGGGATCGGGACCGCGAGAGATTCTTCTCCGATTCCTCGCCCGATACCACCCCGCGTTGAGGATCCCACAGCCCGCATGTCGGATTGTCTGACACCTGGAGCGCCGATGAGGCGCGAGCCGGGTCCGGCGGAGTGACGGCGTCCACGGCTCCCACCGCCCGAGCGCCTAGACTCTCCGCATGATCGACATCGACGTCGCCCTCCGCCTCCGCGAAGCGGGCCTGCCCTGGGAGCCCGAGGACGGGGACCGCTTCGCCCTGGACACCGAGGACCTCCGCGAAGAGTCCTTCCTCCTCGCCTCGATGGTGGTCGAGCGCGCCCGCGGCCGCACCGGCACCGCGGTGCTGCGGTTCAACGGCACCACCGAATGGGCTCTCGACTCGGTCGAGCAGCACGAGGCGGTGTGGCTCCCCCGCGAGGACCAGCTGCGCTCCGCCCTCGGCTCCGCCTTCCGCGCCCTGCGCCGGGCCGACGACGGCGGCTTCGCGGTCGATGTGCGCCTGCCCGGCGGGGAGGAGCGGACGATCCCAGCCCCCCGCGCGGAGGACGCCCTGGCCGGGGCGCTGCTGGTGACGCTCTCCACCTGAGAGCCGCACGCGACACAGGACACGCCACGCCGGGCATCCCGGAAACGCCGACGGACCGGTCCCTCCCCCGCAGGGAACGGACCGGCCCGTCGTGGCGATCAGTCGGTCGTCAGGACGACCGTCGGATCACTTGGCCTTCTCGATGATCTCCACCAGGCGCCACCGCTTCGAGGCGGACAGCGGGCGGGTCTCCATGAGGAGCACGCGGTCGCCGATGCCGGCCGTGTTCTCCTCGTCGTGAGCCTTGAACTTGCTGGTCTTGGTCGTGACCTTGCCGTAACGAGCGTGCTTCACACGCTCCTCGACCTCGACGACGATGGTCTTGTCCATCTTGTCGGAGACCACGTAGCCGCGGATCGTCTTGCGGTAGGGGCGCTCGTGGGAGGAGGCGTGGGCGCCGTCCTTCTGGAGCTCCTCGACCTCAGGGGTGTTCTCAGTCATCTCTGTTCCTCGCTTCGCGGTCACTCGGCGGAGCCGGGGGCCTGGCGGATGCCCAGCTCGCGCTCGCGCAGGATCGTGTAGATCCGCGCGATGTCCTTCTTGACGGACCGCAGGCGGCCGGAGCTCTCGAGCTGACCGGTGGCGGACTGGAAACGAAGCTTGAACAGCTCGTCCTTGGCCTTCGCCAGCTCCTCGGCCAGCTTGGCGTCGTCCAGCTTGTCGAGTTCATCGGCGGTGAGCTTGGTCGCTGCCATCAGATGTCACCACCCTCTCGGCTCAGAATGCGGCACTTCATGGGGAGCTTGTGCATCGCCAGGCGCAGGGCCTCGCGAGCAACCTCCTCGTCGACGCCGGCGATCTCGAACATGACCCGTCCCGGCTTGATGTTGGCGATCCACCACTCGACCGAACCCTTACCGGAGCCCATGCGGACCTCGGCAGGCTTCTTGGTGAGCGGACGATCGGGGTAGATGTTGATGTACACCTTGCCGCCACGCTTCATGTAGCGGGTCATGGCGATACGAGCCGCCTCGATCTGGCGGTTGGTGACGTAGGCCGGCGCGAGCGCCTGGATGCCGTAGTCGCCGAACGCGAGATCGGTGCCGCCCTTGGCCATGCCGCTGCGGGTCGGGTGGTGCTGCTTGCGGTGCTTGGTCCTGCGAGGGATCAGCATGTCGCTCAGGCCTCCGTTCCGGACTGCTGTGCGGGAGCCTCCGCCTGCTCGGCGGGAGCGGTGGACTGCGCTGCAGCCTCAGTGCTCTCCCGACGGGCGCCGGCGTTGCGCTCGTTACGACGGCCGCGGGGGCGCTCGGCGCGGGGACCGCGTCCGCCGCGCGGACCCTGACCCTGCGACGCCGCGGCCTGGGCCGCGAGCTCCTTGGCGGTGACGTCGCCGTTGTAGATCCACACCTTCACGCCGATGCGGCCGAAGGCGGTGCGGGCCTCGTGGAAGCCGTAGTCGATGTTCGCGCGGAGGGTGTGCAGCGGCACGCGCCCCTCGCGGTAGAACTCGTTACGGCTCATCTCGGCGCCGCCGAGGCGGCCGGAGACCGCCACGCGGATGCCCTTGGCGCCGGCGCGCTGAGCGGACTGCATGCTCTTGCGCATCGCGCGGCGGAAGGACACGCGAGCAGCGAGCTGCTCGGCGATGCCCTGCGCCACGAGCTGGGCGTCGGCCTCGGGGTTCTTGACCTCGAGGATGTTCAGCTGGATCTGCTTGCCGGTGAGCTTCTCGAGCTCACCGCGGAGGCGCTCGGCCTCCGCGCCGCGGCGACCGATCACGATGCCCGGGCGGGCGGTGTGCAGGTCCACGCGGACACGATCACGGGTGCGCTCGATCTCGACCTTGGAGATGCCGGCCCGCTCGAGACCCTCGGACATGAGCTTGCGGATCGCGACGTCTTCCTTCACGTAGTCGCGGTACCGCTGCCCCTCCTTGGTGGAATCGGCGAACCACCGGCTGCTGTGCTCCGTGGTGATCCCGAGGCGGAACCCGTTCGGATTGACCTTCTGGCCCATTCGCTTGGCTCCTTACTTGTTCACGGGAGCGACCACCACGGTGACGTGGCTGGTGCGCTTCTTGATCTGGAAGGCACGACCCTGAGCTCGCGGCTGGAACCGCTTCATGGTCGGACCCTCATCGACATAGGCGGCGGACACGACGAGCTCGCGCTCGTCGAAGCGCTCCCCCGCCTGGTCTGCCTTCACCCGCGCGTTGGCGATCGCGGACTCGACGAGCTTGAGGACGGGCTCGCTGGCGGCCTGCGGAGCGAACCGCAGGGTGTCCAGGGCCTCGGCCGTGCTCTTGCCACGAATCAGGTCGACAACGCGGCGAGCCTTCATGGGCGACATGCGGAGGTACCGCACCTGCGCCTTGGCTTCCATTGCTTCCTGCTTTCTCTCGAATTCGAGAAGCGCAGTCGCTGCTGACCGGAGGTCAGCGACGACGGCCCTTCTTGTCGTCCTTCTCGTGGCCCTTGAAAGTCCGCGTGGGCGCGAACTCGCCGAGCTTGTGGCCGACCATCGACTCGGTGACGAACACCGTGACGTGCTTCCGACCGTCGTGCACTGCGAAGGTGTGGCCGAGGAAGTCCGGGGTGATGACCGAACGACGCGACCAGGTCTTGATCAGGTTCTTGGTGCCCTTTTCGTTCTGAGCGTCCACCTTCTTCTGAAGGTGATCGTCGACGAACGGGCCCTTGGCGATACTGCGAGGCATTGGTGATTCTCCCTATCAGCGCTTCTTGCCGGTCCGACGACGGCGCACGATGAGCTTGTCGCTCTCCTTGCCCGGCTTTCGGGTACGGCCCTCGGGCTGACCCCAGGGCGACACCGGATGACGACCACCGGAGGTGCGGCCCTCGCCACCACCGTGCGGGTGGTCGACCGGGTTCATGACCACGCCACGGACGTGGGGGCGCTTGCCCTTCCAGCGCATGCGGCCGGCCTTGCCCCAGTTGATGTTGGACTGCTCGGCGTTGCCGACCTCGCCGATGGTGGCGCGGCAGCGGGCGTCGACGTTGCGGATCTCGCCGGAGGGCATACGCAGCTGGGCGTACGGGCCCTCCTTGGCGACGAGCTGCACGGAGGCGCCGGCCGAGCGCGCGATCTTCGCGCCGCCACCCGGGCGGAGCTCGATCGCGTGGATCACGGTGCCCAGCGGGATGTTGCGCAGGGGCAGGTTGTTGCCGGGCTTGATGTCCGCGGCAGGACCGTTCTCGATCCAGTCGCCCTGACGCAGCTTGGCCGGGGCGAGGATGTAGCGCTTCTCGCCGTCGGCGTAGTGCAGCAGCGCGATGCGCGCGGTGCGGTTGGGGTCGTACTCGATGTGCGCGACCTTGGCGTTCACGCCGTCCTTGTCGTGACGACGGAAGTCGATCACGCGGTAGGCGCGCTTGTGACCGCCGCCCCGGTGACGGGACGTGATGCGGCCGTTGTTGTTGCGGCCGCCGCTCTTGGACAGCGGACGCACCAGGGACTTCTCCGGCGTGGACCGGGTGACCTCGACGAAGTCGGAGCCACTCGAGCCGCGACGACCGGGAGTGGTCGGCTTGCTCTTACGAATTGCCATGTGGGTTTCCCTCAGACTCTCTTCGGCTCTTCGGATGTCGGCCGCCTCAGGCGACCGACCCTCCGAAGATGTCGATGGCTCCGTCGTTCAGGGTCACGATGGCGCGCTTGGTGTCCTTGCGCTTGCCCATCCCGAAGCGCGTGCGACGCGCCTTGCCCTGACGGTTGATCGTGTTCACCGAGGCCACCTTGACGTCGAAGATCTTCTCGACGGCGATCTTGATCTCGGTCTTGTTCGCATCGCCGGCGACGACGAAGGTGTACTTGCCCTCGTCCATCAGTCCGTAGCTCTTCTCGGAGACGACCGGGGCCAGCAGGACGTCGCGGGGATCCTTGTTCAGCGCGCTCACTTGGCGGCCTCCTCATCGGACGAGGCGGACTCCTTGACAGCGTTCACGAACCCGGCGGCCTTGGCGGCCTCCTCGGTCGCGAACCAGACCTCGGCCTTGGTACGGCCGTACCACGGGGAGTCCGGGGTGTGGAACTTCTTCGAGCCCTGGTTGCCCTTGATGTCGAAGCCCTCGGGAGCGGAGCCGTCGGCCAGGGGGGCCGCGGAACCCGCGCCGTGGGGGCCCTCCTCCACCGCAGCGGCCGGGGCCGGGGCCGGGGCGGCGGACGCCGCGCGAGCGGCGGCGAAGGACGAGGTCGGCAGGGCCAGGGTCGCCTGAGCCACGAAGTCCTCGAGCGCACCGGCGGTGAACACGACGTCGTCGGAGAGCATGACGTCGTAGGTGTTCACCTGGTCCGCGTACAGGACGTGGGTGGTCGGCAGGTTGCGCGAGCTCAGCGCGCCCAGATCGTCGTCACGGGACACGACGACCAGCAGGTGCCGGCGGTCGGAGACGTGGGACAGGGTCACGCGGACGGCCTTGGTGGACGGGGCGTCGCCCGCGAGGAGCGAGGAGACCACGTGCACGCGACCGTTGCGGGCGCGATCGGAGAGGGCACCGCGCAGCGCGGCGGCCTTCATCTTCTTGGGGGTGCGCTGGCTGTAGTCGCGCGGCACCGGGCCGTGGACCGTGCCGCCGCCGGTGAACTGCGGGGCGCGCAGCGAGCCCTGACGGGCACGACCGGTGCCCTTCTGCTTCCAGGGCTTCTTGCCGCCGCCGCGGACCTCGCCGCGGGTCTTGGCCTGGTGGGTGCCCTGACGGGCCGCCGCCTGCTGGGCGACGACGACCTGGTGGATCAGGGGGACGTTGGTCTGCACGTCGAAGATCGACGCGGGCAGCTCGACGGAGCCGGACTTCTTGCCGGCCGGATCGAGCACGTCGACGGTCAGGTTGGCTGCCATCGGGCTCAGGCCTCCTTCACGGGGCTCTTGGCCGCCGAGCGGACGAGCACGAGGCCGCCCTTGGGGCCGGGAACGGCGCCCTTGACGAGCACGAGGCCCTTCTCGACGTCGACCGCGTGGACGGTCAGGTTCTGGACAGAGGTACGGGCGTTGCCCATACGACCCGCCATGCGCAGGCCCTTGAAGACGCGGCCCGGGGTGGACGCGCCGCCGATGGAGCCCGGCTTGCGGTGGTTGCGGTGCGCACCGTGGGAGGCGGAGACGCCGGCGAAGCCGTGACGCTTCATGACACCGGCGGTGCCCTTGCCCTTGGAGGTGCCGACGACGTCGACCTTCTGGCCGGCCTCGAAGATCGAGGCGTCGATCTCCTGGCCGAGGCTGAACTCCGCGGCGTTCGGGGTGCGCAGCTCGACGAGGTGACGGCGCGGGGTCACGCCGGCCTTCTCGAAGTGGCCCTTGAGCGGCTGCGAGACCTTGCGGGGGTCGATCTGCCCGTAGGCGATCTGGACCGCGTCGTAGCCGTCGGTCTCGACGGAGCGGATCTGGGTGACGACGTTGCCGGCCGCCTGCACGACGGTCACCGGCACGAGCTTGCCGTTCTCGTCCCAGACCTGGGTCATCCCGAGCTTGGTGCCGAGCACGCCGGACACGGGTCGGGCGCTCTGGCCCGTCAGTTCGTTGCTCATCTCCACCACCCTCAGAGCTTGATCTCGATGTTGACGTCCGCCGGCAGGTCGAGACGCATGAGCGAGTCCACGGCCTTCGGCGTGGGATCGACGATGTCGATCAGTCGCTTGTGCGTGCGCATCTCGAAGTGCTCACGGGAGTCCTTGTACTTGTGGGGCGACCGGATCACGACGAACACGTTCTTCTCGGTCGGCAGCGGCACCGGGCCCACCACAGTCGCGCCCGCGGAGGTCACCGTGTCGACGATCTTGCGCGCCGAGCTGTCGATCACCTCGTGGTCGTACGACTTGAGCCGGATGCGGATCTTCTGTCCCGCCATGGCGTCCTGTCTCTCTTCTTCGTCTGGCATGAATACAGCCGCTCCCCCGACACCCGAGGACGGGCGTGTCGCCCTCCGCGGGGCGCATGAGCCCAGCAGGAGGCCGCCGTGGACCGGCTGTGTACTGCGCATATCCCTCTGACGATGCGCGCTCGATGCATGGGCATCGTTCGC
The DNA here is from genome assembly GCF_055454375.1 of Brachybacterium sp. B718/18. Classification (NCBI taxonomy): domain Bacteria; kingdom Bacillati; phylum Actinomycetota; class Actinomycetes; order Micrococcales; family Dermabacteraceae; genus Brachybacterium; species Brachybacterium sp. B718/18. The sequence goes on from NZ_JBVDDO010000003.1 coordinate 199,965, forward strand.
ATCCTCGGGTCGGACCTCATCCGGTGATCATTCGCCGAGGAAGAACCTCGGAGAACGGAACCGGGCATGTCGGCCCGCGCAGACAACTCGAACAGTCTGCCAGAGATCGGAAGGTGCTCACAAGGGGACCCCGGGTGCACCCCGTCACAGGATGCACCCGGACCGCCCTGTCGCCGAGCCCGTCCTCGCCCCCGACGTGCCTCTGCTCGCCGCTCATCGCCGCTACTTGTTCCTACGTGTCCCTACTTGTCTCTACTTGTTCGTCGAGGGCCCGATCCCGCCCTGCAGCTGGCGCTGGAAGATCACGTAGACGATCAGCACCGGCAGGATCGTGATCGTGACGGAGGCGAACATCGCGCCCCAGTCCGATTGGTACCCCTGCTGGGCCTGGAGGTTCACCAGGCCCTGGGCGAGCACGTACTTGTCCTCGTCGGAGTTCAGCACCACCGGGAGGAGGAACTGGTTCCACAGCCCCAGGAAATTGAAGATCGTGACGCTCGCGAGGCCGGGCCCCGCCATCGGGATCATCACCTGGAAGAAGGTGCGGAAGTCCCCGGCGCCGTCGATCGCGGCCGCCTCGGCGATCTCCTCGGGCAGCTGCCGGAAGAACGCGTAGAGGAAGAACACCGTGAACGGGAGCGCGAAGCCCGCATAGGACAGGATCAGCCCCAGGTAGGTGCCCCGCAGCCCCATCGACTGCAGCACGAAGAACAGCGGCACCACCGCGAGGAACAGCGGGAAGGTGAGCCCGGCGATGAGCGCGTAGTAGATCGCCCGTCGGCCCGGGAACTCGAAGCGCGCCAGCACATAGGCGCACATCGAACCCAGCAGCATCACCAGGAACAGTGCCGAGCCCACGACGATCAGCGTGTTGCCGAAGAACCGGCCGATGCCGGCCTCCTGCCAGGCGGTGACGAAGTTGTCCAGCCGCCACCGCTCCGGCAGGGCGAAGGGCGAGGTGAGGATCTCCCGGGATCCCTTGAAGGAGCTGTACACGGTCCAGATCAGCGGCAGGACCACGAGCAGCGCCCAGACGGTGAGGACCACGTGGGCGACCGCGCCGAAGATCCGGTCGCCGGCGGTGCGGCGCGGGGCGCGACGCTCGAGGGCGGTGCTCATGCGTCCCCCCTCCGACCGACGCCGAAGAGCACGATCACAGCCATCAGCATCGTGACGAGGGCGAGGACCACGCCCATCGCGGAGGCCAGCCCGAACTGCGACTTCTGGAAGGCGGTCTCGTAGAGGTAACGGGAGATCACCTCGGTCGACTTGCCGGTGCCGCCGTTCGGGGTCATGACGTTGATGTAGACGAACATGTCCAGTGCCATGATGCCCATGTAGACCACGGCGGTGGAGACGTTCTCCCGCACCATCGGCAGGATGATCTGCACCGCGAGGCGGATCCGGCCGCAGCCGTCGAGGCGCGCCGCCTCCACCACCTCGGACGGGATGGCCTTGATCGCGGCGACGAAGAGCACCATGTAGAAGCCGACGAGCGACCAGACCACGGCCGCGACGATCGCCGCGAGGGCGAAGCGTCGGTCGCCGAGCCAGCCGATCCCGTGGTCGAGACCGATCAGTCCGAGCATGCCGTTGAGCAGTCCGCCGTTGGGCGAGTAGATGAAGGCGAAGAGGATGCCGACGACCACCGCGGGGATCACGTACGGGAAGAAGCTCACGACGCGATAGATGCTCGCGCCGCGCACTCCGCGGATCTCGCCCTTCGAATCGCCGCCGACGGTGACCAGCACCGCCAGGGCGAACGCCAGGGAGATGACCACGGTGGGCAGTGCGACCAGCAGGATCAGGTTGTTGCGCAGGGCCCGCAGGAAGGTGTCGTCCTGGAAGAGGCGGATGTAGTTGTCCAGGCCGATGAACTCCGGGGCGGCCGCGTAGCCGCGCCAGTCCGTGAAGGAGAAGACGACGGCCTGCAGCACCGGCCACACCACGAAGAGGCCGTACAGCAGCAGCGGCAGGCCGAGGAAGAGGGCGAAGAAGAGCAGGCGGGACGGGGTCAGACGGGCCGGCGACGGGGACAGCTGCCATCAGACGACGTCGAACTTGTCGATGCTGTCGTCCTCGCGCACGGCATCGATCAGACCCTGCTCCCGCTCGCGTGCCTGATCGGCGGTGATGTCGCCGTTGAGGAACTCCGTCCACAGCGTGACGGAGTCGGGGCCGAGTCCGTACCAGTCGCGGAAGTTGAAGTGGAAGGTGTTCTCCCCGGCGGCCTTGATCATCTCGTTGGTGGAGGCGAGAGCCGTGGACCCGAAGGCGTCGTCCGGGATGGTGTCCTTGACGATCGTGGGCGAGGAGGTCATCGAGGAGAAGTTCTCCGCCTGCTCCTTGGAGAGCATGACCCGCAGGAACTCCAGCCCACCGGCACCGTGCGCCGCCTTCGACGGGACGAAGAACGGCTCGCCGGCGGTGCCGTGGATCGCCTCGAGCGGCAGGGCGGCGCCGGAGGAGAGCAGCGGCACCGGGCACGCCATCATCTGGTAGCCCTCGGGAGTGGTGTCCCGCTGCTCGTTCTCGATCCAGGAGCCCGACGGGTACATCACCGCCTTGCCGGTCACCCACTGGGTCTGCGCCTCGGTGTGCTTGATGCTCGCACCGCCCGAGAGGAAGTACCCGGCCGTCACCGCCTCCTCGATCGCGGCATAGGCGGCGACCACGGCGTCCTGCGAGAAGGCGTCCTCCGCCAGGGAGTCGATCTTCGTCCGGACCTCGTCGCCGCCCTCCTTGATCGCCATCGAGATGGCGAGCTCCTGGTAGTAGTTGGAGGCGTTCTGGCCGCCCCACGGGAAGAGCGCGAGCCCCTCCCCCTTCGCGGCCTCGCCGATCGTCATCAGCTCGTCCCAGGTGGTGGGTGGCGCCCAGCCCTTCTCCTCGAACTGGGCCCCCGAGTACCAGAGGGCGTACACGGTGTAGACGTAGTTCAGGGCGTAGACCGTGCCCGAGTACGTGCCCGGGTCCAGCGCCCCCGGCAGCAGGGTGTCTCCGACGGTTCCCTCCCCGTCCAGGGACGGCGCCTCGAGCAGCGCGGTGATGTCGGCGAGGGAGCCCTCGGAGATCAGCGCCCCGGCGTTCATCGACTGCGCGCCCGAGTTGTCGAAGAGATCCGGAGGGGTGCCGTCGATGAAGCGCGGCTGCAGGTCCGGCTGGATGTTGACGGTCGAGGAGACCTGCGGGTCGGAGTCGGGGTAGAGCTCCTTGTACTTCTCCCCGGCGTCCTTCGCGTACTGATCGCCGTAGCCTCCGTTGAAGATGACGACGTCGACGGTGCCCGCCGTGTCGATGCCGAAGGGGTTGTCGTCGCTGACGTCTCCCCCTCCCTCGGGGACGGCGCCGCCGCCCTCCTCTCCTCCGCCGCCCCCACCGGCAGCGCAGGCGCTGAGGGCCGCGGCACCGGCGGAGGCGCCGGCGAGGCCGAGGAACAGGCGACGCGAAGCGCCGAGACGATCCGCCGGGGTCTCCGGTACGGTGAGTTTCGTGGGCTCTTCCATGGCTTCAGCACTCCTTCGGGATGGCATGGCTGGGCCCCGTGGTCGGCGCCCTCGCCGTTGGTGGCCGCAACATTACGCTCGTCCGGCCCCCTAAACGGTCGTCTTCACGCACCGAAAGATCACGGTTCGATATACGCGACGTGACCGGCGCGATCCACCGACCGAGCATTCGGAGCACCTCCTTGCCGCGCGTCCAGCCGTCGGTCAGCGGATCCCCCGGCGACGCCCGGCGCCCGTGCAGGTCACGCGGAACGCCGCGGTCTACCCTGGCCCCATGAGCCAGCCCTCCGGATCCGTCTCCCCGCACACAGCCCGCCTGTTCAACCTCGAGTACCCCCACTCGCTCGGCGTGTACTCGACCTACTCCGAGGTGCAGTCGGTCGTCGACACGCTCGCGGATCGACAGTTCCCCGTGCAGTCCACGCTCATCGTCGGGACCGATCTGCGACTGATGGAGCGCGTCACCGGACGGCGCACCTGGGGCAGGGTGATCGGTCAGGGCGTGCTCTCGGGGGTGTGGATGGGCCTGTTCGTCGGCCTCATCCTCATGTTCCTCAGCCCCGGGAACATCGGCGTCGTGATCTCGGCGGTGCTCATGGGCATCGTCTTCTTCACCGTGTGGTCGGTGATCGGCTACGCGATGAGCGGTGGGAAGCGCGACTTCACCTCGATGACCGCGACCATCCCGATGCAGTACGAGCTGCTCGTGGAGCACAAGCACTCCGGGGAGGCCCGCCGCATCCTCGCCGAGCAGGGCGTGGCGGCCCCGCAGCGCGGCACCGTCGGCGTACCGGCAACGCACGAGGCCGGCGCGGCCGGTTCGATCGGCGGCGCGCCTGCTTCCACCCGTGGCGGGGCCGGCCCCTACGGTGCGGGTCCGCAGACCGGACACCAGCATGCGACTCCCCCGCAGGCAAGCTACCCGGTCTCGTCGGACACCCCGTTCGGGCAGGGCGGGCCGGCAGCTCCCCTTCCCCCCTCGGCGCTCCGGCGCACCGCGCCGTCGTACGGCCAGCCCGCACCGACTGCTGCGCCGTCGGCCCCCGCCGCGACGGCACCGAGCCGCCCCCAGTTCGGGCAGCCCGCCGGAACACCGCTGCGCGAGAGCACCGCACCGGCTGACCGGTCGACCGACGGCACCCGCCGGGCATCGACCACCGAGACGCCCGATGCGGACACGGCCTCGGGCGAGGATCCCGACTCGCCGCGCTGAGCCGGCCTCTCCGCCGCGGCTGAGCTCTGCCGACGCCCCGTCACCCCCCGCCGACCCGTTCGGCCCGGGTGGCGGGGCGTCGTCATGCCTGCGGTGCGCCGGCCGCTTCCGCCGCGCCCGCCGCCAACCTTCCCCGCCGCACTCCTTCCCGCCGTCCCCCGCCACCTCTCCCGCCGCTCAGCGCAGGCACGGCATCCTCAACCGGCGCTCTGTGATGCGAGCTGCAGATATCTGCAGCTCGCATCACCGGCGTCCCGTGTCGACGTGGGCGCGCCCGTCGGGAGCGTGGGGTGGACGAAGGCTCTGGCGGGTGGCGCCGTAGGCGCGCCTGTCGCGAGCGTGGGGTGGACGGAGGCTTTGGCGGGTGGCGACGTGGGCGTGCCCGTCGGGAGCGTGGGGTGGACGGGTCGGCGGCGCGCGGGCGGGGGGGCGCGGGGGCCGAGGCGGGACAGCCGGGGAATAACAGAGGACCCCGACCCGGTCTCCCGGGTCGGGGTCCTGCTGTCAGTCAGCATCGCGGGGTCTCCCCCGCCGCGATCACTTGGTGATCTTGGTGACGCGGCCGGAGCCCACGGTGCGGCCACCCTCACGGATGGCGAAGCCGAGGCCCTCCTCCATAGCGATCGGCTGGATCAGCTCGACCGTCATCTCGGTGTTGTCGCCGGGCATGACCATCTCGGTGCCCTCGGGCAGCGTGATGACGCCGGTGACGTCGGTGGTCCGGAAGTAGAACTGCGGACGGTAGTTCGAGTAGAACGGGTTGTGACGGCCGCCCTCGTCCTTGGACAGGATGTAGACCTGCGCCTCGAAGTTGGTGTGCGGGGTGATGGTGCCGGGCTTGGCCACGACCTGGCCGCGCTCGACGTCCTCACGCTTGGTGCCACGGAGCAGCAGACCGCAGTTCTCGCCGGCCCACGCCTCGTCCATCTGCTTGTGGAACATCTCGATACCGGTGACCGTGGTCTTCTGCGGCTCGCGGATGCCGAGGATCTCGACCTCGGAGTTGATCGCGAGCTTTCCACGGTCGACCTTGCCGGTGACCACGGTGCCGCGGCCCTGGATGGTGAAGACGTCCTCGATGGGCATGAGGAAGGGCTGGTCGAGATCGCGGACCGGGTCCGGGATGCTCTCGTCCACGGCTTCCATGAGCTCCTCCACGGACTTGACCCACTTCTCGTCGCCCTCGAGGGCCTTGAGAGCGGAGACCTGGATGACGGGAGCGTCCTCGTCGAAGCCCTGGGCTCCGAGCATCTCGCGGACCTCCATCTCGACGAGCTCGAGGATCTCCTCGTCGTCGACCATGTCGGACTTGTTGAGAGCGGCGAGCAGGTAGGGGACGCCGACCTGCTTCGCGAGGAGGACGTGCTCACGGGTCTGAGCCATCGGGCCGTCGGTGGCGGCGACCACGAGGATCGCGCCGTCCATCTGAGCGGCGCCGGTGATCATGTTCTTGACGTAGTCGGCGTGGCCGGGGGCGTCGACGTGCGCGTAGTGGCGCTTCTCGGTCTCGTACTCGATGTGCGAGACGTTGATCGTGATGCCGCGCTGCTTCTCCTCGGGCGCGTTGTCGATCGTGTCGAAGTCACGCTTCTCGTTGACGTCCGGGTACTTGTCGTACAGAACCTTCGAGATGGCGGCGCTCAGCGTGGTCTTGCCGTGGTCGACGTGACCGATGGTGCCGATGTTGACGTGCGGCTTGGTCCGCTCGAACTTGGCCTTAGCCATGGTGGTGTCCTCCTAGGACTTCTTCTCGTGGTACTTCTGGATCGGGATCGGGCGCCGCCCCGAGGGGCGACGGTCCGACGGAAGCGGGGGGAGCAGGAGAAGGACTCTACCTGCTCCCCGACGACTCACTCGCCCCGGGTCTTCGCGATGACCTCGTCCGCGATGTTGGACGGGACCTCCGCGTAGCTGTGGAACTGCATCGTGTACATCGCGCGACCCTGGGTCTTGGACCGCAGGTCGCCGACGTACCCGAACATCTCCGACAGCGGGACGAGAGCACGGACGATCTTGACCCCGCTCGCGTCCTCCATCGACTGAACCTGCCCGCGACGCGAGTTCAGGTCGCCGATGACATCTCCCATGTACTCCTCCGGAGTACGGACCTCGACGTCCATGAGCGGCTCGAGGAGGACGGGCTGCGCCTTGCGCAGGGCCTCCTTGGCCGCCATGGAGCCGGCGATCTTGAACGCCATCTCCGAGGAGTCGACGTCGTGGTACGCGCCGTCGATCAGCTCGGCCTTGACGTTCACGACCGGGTAGCCGGCGAGGATGCCCGACTGCAGGGCGTCCTGGATGCCCGCGTCCACGCTCGGGATGTACTCGCGCGGGATGCGGCCGCCGGTGACCTTGTTCTCGAACTCGTAGAACACACCCTCCTCGGCGTCGGTGAGGGGGCCGAAGGTGATCTGGACCTTCGCGAACTGGCCGGAGCCACCGGTCTGCTTCTTGTGGGTGAAGTCGTACTTCTCCACGGTCCGCTTGATGGTCTCGCGGTAGGCCACCTGGGGCTTGCCGATGTTCGCCTCGACCTTGAACTCGCGGCGCATGCGGTCCACGAGGATGTCGAGATGCAGCTCGCCCATGCCCTTGATGACGGTCTGCCCGGTCTCCTCGTCGAGCTCGACCTGGAAGGTCGGGTCCTCCTTGGCGAGCTTCTGGATGGCCACGCCGAGCTTCTCCTGGTCGCCCTTGGTCTTGGGCTCGATGGCCACGGAGATCACGGGCTCGGGGAAGGACATGGACTCCAGCTGGATCGGGGAGCTGGGATCGGCCAGGGTGTCACCGGTGGTGGTGTCCTTGAGGCCGATGAACGCGTAGATGTGGCCCGCGAAGGCCTCGTCCACCGGGTTCTCCTTGTTGGAGTGCATCTGGAACAGCTTGCCGACGCGCTCCTTCTTGCCGGTGGTCGCGTTAAGCAGCTGCTCGCCGGTCTTGACCTGGCCCGAGTACACGCGCACGTAGGTCAGCGCACCGAAGAACGGGTGAGCGGCGACCTTGAACGCGAGCGCCGAGAAGGGCTCGTTCCAGTCGGGCTTACGGGTCAGCTCGACCTCTTCGTCGTTCGGCTTGTGACCGACCATGGCGGGCACGTCGAGCGGCGAGGGGAGGTAGTCGATGACGCCGTTGAGCATGGGCTGGACGCCCTTGTTCTTGAAGGCGGAGCCGCAGAACACGGGGTAGGCCTGCGAGGACACGGTCATCGCGCGGATGCCGGCCTTGAGGTCCTCGATCGAGAGGTCGCCCTCCTCGAGGTACTTGTCCATGAGCTCCTCGGAGCTCTCGGCCACGTCCTCGACGAGCTTGGAGCGGTACTCCTCGACGAGCTCGGCGAGATCCTCGGGGATCGGGATCTCGCGCTGCCACTGACCGAGGGCGGCATCGCCCTTCTTCGCGTTGATGGCGGGGAGATCCTCCTCGAGGACCTCGGGCCAGTCGTAGGCCTTCATCTCGACGAGGTCGACCACACCGGCGAAGTCGTTCTCCGCGCCGATCGGGACCTGCATGACCAGCGGCTTCGCGCCGAGGCGCTCGACGATGGTCTTGACGGTGAAGAAGAAGTCAGCGCCAAGCTTGTCCATCTTGTTGACGAAGCAGATGCGGGGCACGTCGTACTTGTCCGCCTGGCGCCAGACGGTCTCCGACTGAGGCTCCACGCCCTCCTTGCCGTCGAACACGGCGACCGCGCCGTCGAGCACGCGCAGCGAGCGCTCCACCTCGACGGTGAAGTCCACGTGGCCCGGGGTGTCGATGATGTTGATCTGGTTGTCGTGCCAGTAGCAGGTCGTCGCGGCCGACGTGATCGTGATGCCGCGCTCCTTCTCCTGCTCCATCCAGTCCATCGTGCCGGCGCCGTCGTGGGTCTCGCCCATCTTGTAGTTCACGCCGGTGTAGAAGAGGATGCGCTCGGTCGTGGTGGTCTTGCCGGCATCGATGTGGGCCATGATGCCGATGTTGCGGACCTTGTTCAGGTCGCTGAGCACTGCGAGTGCCACGGGCTTGTGCCTTTCTGAAGGACGGAGTCTGGTCGACGTGCCAGGGAGGCGGGAGCGGGGCCCCTCCGCGAGGAGGGGCCCCGCTCGACCTCACCAGCGGTAGTGCGCGAAAGCCCGGTTGGACTCAGCCATCTTGTGGGTGTCCTCGCGTCGCTTCACAGCGGCGCCGAGGCCATTGCTGGCGTCGAGGATCTCGTTCATCAGACGCTCGGTCATGGTGTTCTCGCGACGAGCGCGGGAGTAGCTGACCAGCCAGCGCAGCGCGAGGGTGGTCGCACGGTTCGGCTTGACCTCGATCGGCACCTGGTAGGTCGCACCGCCGACGCGGCGGGAGCGGACCTCGAGCGACGGACGGATGTTGTCCAGCGCCTTCTTCAGGGTGACGACCGGATCCTGGCCGTTCTTCTCACGAGCACCTTCGAGGGCGCCGTAGACGATGCTCTCGGCGACGGTCTTCTTGCCGTCGAGGAGGATCTTGTTGATGAGCTGGGTGACGATCGGCGAGCCGTAGACGGGGTCGACCACGAGCTGGCGCTTGGGAGCGGGGCCCTTACGAGGCATTACTTCTTCTCCTTCTTCGCGCCGTAGCGGGAGCGCGCCTGCTGGCGGCCCTTCACGCCCTGCGTGTCGAGGGAGCCGCGCACGATCTTGTAGCGCACACCGGGGAGGTCCTTCACACGACCGCCGCGGACGAGCACGATGGAGTGCTCCTGCAGGTTGTGGCCCACACCGGGGATGTAGGCGGTGACCTCGATGCCGGTCGACAGACGGACACGCGCGATCTTGCGCAGCGCCGAGTTCGGCTTCTTGGGGGTCTGGGTGTAGACGCGCGTGCAGACACCGCGACGCTGGGGCGAACCCTTGAGCGCGGGCGTCTTCGAGGCGGAGGACTTGACGTCCCGCCCCTTGCGCACCAACTGCTGAATAGTGGGCACAGCTCTTCTTCCTGTTTCGACCCTCGATGCTGTTCGCACCGGGGGATCACCTTCTTCGACCGCTCGCGCGGCCGGCGACCCGAGGCGCCGTCCCCATGTCCGAGGACCGCTGCGCTCCGACCCGCCCGTCGGACGATGGCGTCCGCCGGGCGTCTGGAGAACCGTGATCGGTGCCCGCCGAGAGGGGCCGGACATGGCCGCCTTCCGACATTCGGGCACGCCGCGAGGATCCGCTCCTCGCGGGGGACACCCTTCACCTGCCCCGAGGGGCCGGCGACTCTCGTCCCGGGTCACGACCAGAGGGCACTCCGGACGCACCCGACAGTCTACTGAGGGCTGTGGTACGCGGTCAAAGCCTCCCCCGGCATCCGACGCAGATCACATGACGCCCCGTGTCCGCAAATTTGCGCCCCGGTGAACGGGGACTGTACGTGCCTAGGACGCGACGAGCGCGCCGCCCCCGAGGGGACGGCGCGCTCGTACCTCGCAGCACGTCGATCAGCGGATACCGAGCTTCTTGGTGCAGGAGGGCCAGGCGCCCCAGCCCTGGCTGGCCTGGACCTTCTTGGCGATCGCGATCTGCTCGGAGCGGGAGGCCTGGTCGGCCGTGGAGGCGTACTGACCGCCGCCGTACGCCCGCCAGGTGGAGGCGCTGAACTGCAGGCCGCCGTAGTAGCCGTTGCCGGTGTTGATGGACCAGTTGCCGCCCGACTCGCACTGGGCGAGGCGATCCCACACGGACCCGGACGGAGCGGTCGGCGCCGACGAGGAGCCGGAGTCGTCGCTCGAGCCGCTGTCATCGGAGTCGTCGCTCGAGCCGCTGTCATCGGACTCGTCCTCGCTGGAGTCGCGCTCCGAGCTGCGGGTGGACTTCGAGGAGCTCGAGGAGCGCTGCTCCGGCTCCGGCTCCGGCTCCGGCGCCTTCTTGGTGCCCTTGGCGACGACCTCGTCCACCGGCTCGGCGGTGATCTCCTCGGAGATCTTCTCGGTCTCGGTGACCTCGCCGTTGACGACGGTGTCCTGGTAGACGACCTCCTTGGAGCCCTTCTTGCCCTCGGTGGTGGTCTTGGTCGTGCCCTCGAGCAGCTCGTCGTCCTCGACGGTGGAGGATTCGAAGCCGATCTCCTCGGTCTCGGTGCGCTCGACGACGCGGGTGCGGTGCACCTCGATGGTGGCGCCGTCCTCGAGGAGGGACTCGCGCGGCACGGACGCGGTGTCGGAGTCCTGGATGTCCCCGAGGACCTTCTTCATCGCCTCGTCGACGGTCAGCGCGGTGACCTCGAAGGTGTCCTCGCCGTACTGGCCGACGAAGGTGACGGTCTTGCGGGTGACGACCGAGATGTCAGTGCCTTCGGCGCTCAGCTCGGTGGTCGGCTCCGGGGTGACGGCAGCGCCCTCGGCCTTGTAGTCGACCTCAGCCAGCACGTCCTCGACGGTGTCGCCGGTGGTGAGCAGCTCCTGCGACTCGCCGTCCACCGTCACGGTGACCGGGTGGCGCTGGATGACCTGGATCTCCATGCCGTCGGTGACGTTCTCCTCGAGCCCCGGCATGACCAGGTCCGTCGACTGCACCGTGATGCCCTGCGCCTCGAGGAGCTCGGCCACGGTCGGGCTGAAGCTGCGCACGGAGGACTGCTCGCCGTACACGGTGACCGCGACCTCGTTGGAGACCGCGTACGCGGTGCCGCCACCGCCGACGGCGAGCACGGCCACGGTCGCCGCGCCGATGATCCACGGAGTCTTCTTCACTGTTCCACCTGTTCCCTGTGCCTCGCGGGCGCGTCGGTCGTCATGTCGTTCCTGAGCTGGGATCCCGGCCCGAAGGGGGATCTGCAGCTCCGTGGCGCGGGCGCCGCCCGGAGGGGCGCAGGGGAAGACCGCGGGGAACTGCCGATGACCATGCTCGCGTCCCCCGCGCGCGGACGTAAGGCCTCTGGCGCGACCTTGGACAAGCGGCCACGAGGCCTTTACCCTCTCGTGAACCTCCGGGTCGGCCAGCTCACGGAACGGGTGGAACGGACACCACGCCCCGTGGTGCGGACCACGCCGCCCCTCCCCCGCCGGCCAGGCCGCCGCCGGCCGTGCCGCCTGCCGTCGGCCGTCCCGTCGGCCGACCCGCACGCCGCCGGCCGTGCCGTCGGCCGGCCCGCCCACTGCCGAATACGACGACGGACGCCGCGGCGCACTCCCCGGAGGGAGGCACCGCGGCGTCCGTCTCGCGCCCCCGCCCGCGGGCGGGGAGGCTCAGGCGCTCACGCGCTCATCGGCTCAGCGGAAATCCGTGCGGAACGGATCCGAGTAGTCGATGTCGTCGAGGTTGACCGCGCCGGTCCCGCCGAAGCCGGAGAAGTCCAGCTCGTCGTAGCCGGGCACCTGGTACATCTGCGCCTTGGCCTCGTCGGTCGGCTCCACCGCGATGTGGCGGAACCGCGACAGGCCGGTCCCCGCGGGGATGAGCTTGCCGATGATGACGTTCTCCTTGAGCCCCATGAGCTGATCGCTCTTGCGGTTCAGGGCGGCCTCGGTGAGCACGCGGGTGGTCTCCTGGAAGGAGGCCGCCGAGAGCCACGACTCGGTCGCGAGCGACGCCTTGGTGATGCCCATGAGCTCGGGACGGCCGGACGCCGGCTGACCCTGCTCGGAGAGCACCCGACGGTTCTCGCGCTCGAAGGAGACCCGCTCGGCGAAGTCGCCGGGCAGCAGGTCGGTGTCGCCGGACTCGATGATCGTCACGCGACGCAGCATCTGACGCACGATGACCTCGATGTGCTTCGCGTGGATCTCCACACCCTGCGAGACGTACACCTTCTGGACCTCGTCCACGAGGTGCTGCTGCACCGCACGGGGGCCGAGGATGCGCAGCACCTGCTTCGGATCGACCGAGCCCTGGGTGAGCTGCTGACCGACCTCGATCGACTCGCCGTCGGAGATCAGCAGCGTCACGCGCTTGGAGACGGTGTACGCGACCGGGTCGGTGCCGTCGTCCGGGGTCACGGTGATCTTGCGCTGCTTGTCGTTCTCCTCGATCTCGACGCGACCGGCGACCTCGGAGATCGGCGCGAAGCCGGCCGGGGTACGGGCCTCGAAGAGCTCCTGGACACGGGGAAGACCGTGGGTGATGTCGCCGTCCGCGCTCGCCACACCACCGGAGTGGAAGGTACGCATGGTCAGCTGGGTGCCGGGCTCACCGATGGACTGGGCCGCGACGATGCCGACGGCCTCGCCGATGTCGACCAGCTGGCCGGTGGCCAGCGAACGGCCGTAGCAGCGGGCGCAGGTGCCCACGGCGGAGTCGCAGGTGAGCACCGAGCGGATCTTGGCGGTCCGCACGTTGGCGGCCACCATCGCCTCGAGCTGCACGTCACCGATCTCGGTGCCCGCGGGGAACACCTCGGCGCCGTCCTCGCCGATCACGGCGGTGGCCAGGATCCGGCCGTGCACCGTGGTGTCGACGTTGGGGGCCGGCACCAGGGCGCCGCCCTCCTCGACGGTCACCGGCAGGGTCAGGCCCTTGGTGGTGCCGCAGTCGTCCTCGCGGACGATGACGTCCTGCGAGACGTCCACCAGACGACGGGTCAGGTAGCCCGACTGCGCGGTCTTCAGCGCGGTGTCCGCGAGGCCCTTGCGGGAGCCGTGCGAGGCGATGAAGTACTCCAGGACCGAGAGCCCCTCCTTGTAGTTGGAGAGGATCGGGCGCGGGATGATCTCGCCCTTCGGGTTGTTCACCAGGCCGCGCATACCGGCGATCTGGCGGATCTGCATCCAGTTGCCTCGGGCGCCCGAGTCGACCATCCGGAAGATGGTGTTGGAGCGCTCGAAGTTCTCCCGCATCGCGTTGTCGACCTCGTTGGTCGCCTCGGTCCAGATGTCGATGAGCTCCATGTTGCGCTCAGCCTCGGAGACCAGGCCCAGATCGCGGTTCTCCTCCACCTGGGCGGCCTTCGCCTCGTACTTCGCGATGATCTCCGCCTTGCTCGGCGGGGTCACGACGTCCGAGAGGGCGAAGGACACGCCGGAGCGGGTCGACCACGAGAAGCCGTAGGACTTCAGCGCGTCGAGGGACGCGGCGACCTGGCCCTTGTCGTAGCGCTCGGCGAGAGCGTTGACGATCGAGCCGAGGCGCTTCTTGCCGACCTGGCCCTGCACGAAGGGGTAGTCCTCCGGCAGGGTCTCGTTGAAGTAGACGGTGCCCAGGGTGGTCTCGAGCGTGATCGGGTCGCCCTCGCTCCAGCCCTCGGGGGCCTCCCAGTCGCTCGGCGGCACCACATCGGTGAAGCGGATCCGGACGGGGGCGTTCAGGTGCAGCTCGCCGCGGTCGTGGGCCATGATGGCCTCCGACTCGGAGGCGAACGCCCGGCCCGCGCCGGCCGCCTGCTCGCGCACGGTGGTCAGGTGGTACAGACCGATGATCATGTCCTGTGCGGGCATGGTCACCGGACGGCCGTCCGACGGCTTGAGGATGTTGTTCGAGGACAGCATCAGGATGCGGGCCTCGGCCTGGGCCTCCGCCGACAGGGGCAGGTGCACGGCCATCTGGTCACCGTCGAAGTCCGCGTTGAAGGCGGCGCAGACGAGCGGGTGCAGATGGATGGCCTTGCCCTCGACGAGCTGCGGCTCAAAGGCCTGGATGCCCAGGCGGTGCAGGGTCGGCGCACGGTTCAGCAGCACCGGGTGCTCGGTGATGACCTCCTCGAGCACGTCCCAGACCTCGGGGCGGGCGCGCTCGACCATGCGCTTGGCGGCCTTGACGTTCTGGGCGTGGCTCAGCTCGACCAGGCGCTTCATGACGAAGGGCTTGAACAGCTCGAGCGCCATGCCCTTGGGCAGACCGCACTGGTGCAGCTTCAGCTGCGGGCCATTCACGATGACGGAGCGGGCAGAGTAGTCCACACGCTTGCCCAGCAGGTTCTGGCGGAAGCGGCCCTGCTTGCCCTTGAGCATGTCGGAGAGCGACTTCAGCGGACGGTTGCCCGGGCCGGTGACCGGACGGCCGCGCCGGCCGTTGTCGAACAGCGAGTCGACCGACTCCTGCAGCATGCGCTTCTCGTTGTTCACGATGATCTCGGGGGCCCCGAGATCGAGCAGCCGCTTGAGGCGGTTATTGCGGTTGATCACGCGACGGTACAGATCGTTGAGGTCCGACGTCGCGAAACGGCCGCCGTCCAGCTGCACCATCGGGCGCAGGTCCGGGGGGATGACCGGGACGGCGTCCAGCACCATGCCGACGGGCGAGTTGGTGGTGGTGCGGAAGGCCGAGACGACCTTGAGGCGCTTGAGGGCGCGGGCCTTCTTCTGCCCCTTGCCGGTCGCGATGATCTCGCGCAGCAGCTCCGCCTCGGCGTCCAGGTCGAAGTCCTGCAGACGACGCTGGATCGCCTCGGCGCCCATGCCGCCCTCGAAGTAGGTGCCGTAGCGCAGCTTCATGGCGCGGTAGAGCTGCTCGTCACCCTCGAGGTCGGCGACCTTGAGGCCCTTGAAGCGGTCCCACACGCGGGTGATGCGGTCGATCTCCGCGTCGTACTTCTTGCGGATCTGCGCCTGCTCGCGCTCGGCGGAGTCGCGGACCTTGCGCTTGGCGTCGGCCTTGGCCCCCTCCTGCTCGAGCTGGGCGAGGTCCTTCTCGGCGGAGACGGCGCGCTGGTTCACGGCGGCGTCGCGCTCGTTCTCGAGCTCCTTGATCTCGAGGTCGAAACGCGCCTGGAGGTCGGGGAGGTCCTCGTGACGGGCGTCCACGTCGACCGCGGTGATCATGTACGCGGCGAAGTAGATGATCTTCTCGAGATCCTTCGGCGCGAGGTCCAGCAGGTAGCCGAGACGGCTCGGCACGCCCTTGAAGTACCAGATGTGGGTGACGGGAGCGGCGAGCTCCACGTGGCCCATGCGCTCACGGCGGACGGAGGACTTGGTGACCTCCACGCCGCAGCGCTCGCAGACGATGCCCTTGAAGCGGACGCGCTTGTACTTGCCGCAGTAGCACTCCCAGTCCCGGGTGGGACCGAAGATGCGCTCGCAGAACAGGCCGTCCATCTCGGGCTTCAGGGTGCGGTAGTTGATGGTCTCCGGCTTCTTGACCTCGCCGTGGGACCAGCCGCGGATGTCGTCGGCGGTAGCCAGACCGATGCGCAGCTCATCGAAGGTGTTGACGTCGAGCACAGGTGTCCTTCTCTCGATCGGAAAAGAGGTGGTGTCTGAGGGAACGGGGCCTGGGGCGGGGGCCCGCGGCGGTCAGCGCCGCGAGCGCCCCCGTCGCTCAGACCTCTTCGATGGAGCCGACGCCCTCGTGCGGGCGGCGGGACAGGTCGATGCCGAGCTCCTCCGCGGCGCGGAAGACCTCCTCATCGCTCTCGCGGACCTCCTGGGCGGTGCCGTCGGACGAGAGGACCTCGACGTTCAGGCACAGCGACTGCATCTCCTTGAGCAGCACGCGGAAGGACTCCGGGATGCCGGGCTCGGGGATGTTCTCGCCCTTGACGATCGCCTCGTAGACCTTCACGCGGCCCGAGATGTCGTCGGACTTGATGGTCAGCAGCTCCTGGAGCGCGTAGGCCGCGCCGTACGCCTCGAGGGCCCACACCTCCATCTCGCCGAAGCGCTGGCCGCCGAACTGCGCCTTACCGCCCAGCGGCTGCTGCGTGATCATCGAGTAGGGGCCGGTCGAACGGGCGTGCAGCTTGTCGTCGACCAGGTGGTGGAGCTTGAGGATGTACATGTAGCCGACGGAGATCGAGTCCGGGATCGGCTCGCCGGAGCGGCCGTCGAACAGCTGCGCCTTGCCGTTCTCCTTGATCATGCGCACGCCGTCCCGGTTGGGGCGGTGGTTCTTGATCAGGCCGGTGACCTCGTCGGCGGTGAGGCCGTCGAAGACCGGGACCGCGACCGGAGTGCCCGGCTCGCCGTGCAGGGCGGAGTCCGGGAGCGCCTCGGCGATCGGATCGTCCGAGTCGACGTCCCAGCCGGACTTGGCGACCCACCCGAGGTGGGTCTCCATGACCTGGCCGATGTTCATACGACCGGGCACACCCATCGGGTTCAGGATGATGTCGACCGGGGTGCCGTCCTCGAGGAAGGGCATGTCCTCGACGGGCAGGATCTTCGCGATGACGCCCTTGTTGCCGTGGCGTCCCGCGAGCTTGTCGCCGTCGGTGATCTTGCGCTTCTGGGCCACGTACACGCGGACCATCTCGTTCACGCCGGTCGGCAGGATGTCGCCGTCCTCGTCGTCGTTGAAGACCTGCACCGCGATGACCGTGCCGGACTCGCCGTGGGGGACGCGCAGCGAGGTGTCGCGCACCTCGCGGGCCTTCTCACCGAAGATGGCGCGCAGCAGGCGCTCCTCCGGGGTCAGCTCGGTCTCGCCCTTCGGGGTGACCTTGCCGACGAGGATGTCGCCCGGCTCGACCTCGGCGCCGATGCGGATGATGCCGCGCTCGTCGAGATCGGCGAGCACGTCGTCGCCGACGTTCGGGATGTCCCGGGTGATCTCCTCCTTGCCCAGCTTGGTGTCGCGGGCGTCGACCTCGTGCTCCTCGATGTGGATCGAGGTGAGGACGTCGTCCTGGACCAGGCGCTGGGACAGGATGATGCCGTCCTCGTAGTTGTGGCCCTCCCACGACATGAACGCGACCAGCAGGTTCTTGCCCATGGAGAGCTCGCCCTGGTCGGTCGAGGGACCGTCGGCCAGGATCGAGCCGGCCTCGACGCGGTCGCCCTCGTCGAAGAGCACGCGCTGGTTGTAGGAGTTGCCGGCGTTGGAGCGCTGGAACTTCCCGATCGGGTAGGTCTGGCGGGTGCCGTCGTCGGCCATCACGACGATCAGGTCCGCGGAGAGCTCCTCGATGACGCCGCCCTTGCGGGCCACGACCACGTCGCCGGCGTCGACCGCCGCGCGACGCTCCATACCGGTGCCGACCAGCGGCATCTCGGCGCGGAGCAGCGGCACGGCCTGGCGCTGCATGTTCGAGCCCATGAGCGCGCGGTTCGCGTCGTCGTGCTCGAGGAAGGGGATCATCGCGGTCGCGACGGAGACCATCTGACGCGCGGAGACGTCCATGTAGTCGACCTCGGTCGGCGGCACCAGCTCGGGCTCGCCGCCGGTGGTGCGCGAGAGCACGGCCTCCTCGAGGAAGCGGCCGCTCTCGTCGATCTTCGCGTTGGCCTGGGCGATGACCTTGCGGTCCTCGTCGTCGGCGGTGAGGTATACGATCTCGTCGGTGACGACGCCGTTCTCGACCTTGCGGTACGGGGTCTCGACGAAGCCGAACGGGTTGATCCGCGCGAAGGTCGCGAGCGAGCCGATCAGGCCGATGTTCGGACCCTCAGGGGTCTCGATCGGGCACATGCGGCCGTAGTGGCTCGGGTGGACGTCACGGACCTCCATGCCCGCACGGTCGCGGGAGAGGCCGCCGGGGCCCAGCGCCGAGAGACGACGCTTATGGGTCAGGCCCGAGAGCGGGTTGTTCTGGTCCATGAACTGCGACAGCTGGGAGGTCCCGAAGAACTCCTTGATCGCCGCGGTGACCGGACGGATGTTGATCAGCGTCAGCGGGGTGATCGCCTCGACGTCCTGCGTGGTCATGCGCTCGCGGACGACGCGCTCCATGCGGGACAAGCCCGTGCGGACCTGGTTCTGGATCAGCTCGCCGACCGCGCGGATGCGACGGTTGCCGAAGTGGTCGATGTCGTCGGTCTCGACACGGACCGGCCGGTCGTCGACGCTCGTGTACTCGGTGACACCGTCGTGCAGGGCGACGATGTACTTGATGGTCGAGACGACGTCCTGCAGTCGCAGGGTCGACTCGGAGAGGCTGCCCTCGAGGCCGAGCTTCTTGCCGATCTTGTAGCGGCCGACCTTCGCCAGGTCGTAGCGCTTGGCGTTGAAGTACAGGTTGTTCAGCATGGCCTCGCCCGCATCGCGCGTGGGCGGCTCGCCCGGGCGCTGCTTGCGGTAGATGTCCATGAGCGCCTCGTCCTGCGAGGTGATGCGGTCCTTCTCGAGCGTGGAGCGCATCGACTCGAACTCGCCGAACTCCTCGAGGATGTCGCTGTGGGACATGCCGAGGGCCTGCAGCAGGGTGGTGACGGACTGCTTGCGCTTGCGGTCGATGCGCACGCCGACCTGGTCGCGCTTGTCGACCTCGAACTCGAGCCAGGCGCCGCGCGAGGGGATGACCTTCGCCGAGAAGATGTGCTTGTCGGAGGTCTTGTCGATCGACTCCTCGAAGTACACGCCCGGGGAGCGGACCAGCTGCGAGACGACGACGCGCTCGGTGCCGTTGATGATGAAGGTGCCCTTGTCGGTCATGAGCGGGAACTCGCCCATGAAGACCGTCTGGGTCTTGATCTCACCGGTCTCGTTGTTCATGAACTCCGCGATGACGTACAGCGGAGCGGCGTAGGTGAGGTCCTTCTCCTTGCACTCGTCGACCGTGTACTTCGGGTCGTCGAAGGTGTGGTCGCGGAAGGACAGCGACATGTTGCCGGCGAAGTCCTCGATCGGGGAGATCTCCTCGAGGATGTCGGCCAGACCCGAGGTCTGCGGGACGTCCTCGCGGCCGGCGGCGGCGGCCTCGGCCGCACGCTCCTGCCAGCGCTCGTTGCCCAGCAGCCAGTCGAACGAGGTGGTCTGCAGACTCAGCAGATCCGGAACGTCGATGGGGTCGCCGAGCTTCGCGAAAGTAACGCGAGGAGAGGCGGTGCGAAGTGCGATGTCAGTGGTGCGATCGGTGCTCGAGGCAGCCAAGGGGGGTCCTTCCACAGGCCGATGACGGAATCCCAGGCGCGGCGAACACCCATCAGGGCAGTGGAGCAGGTACCGGAGCGGCAGAACCCAGGGCGTCGCATGGCGCAAGGACCGAGCATAGCGAAGAACACGGATGGACACAAGGGCGCTGCAACGACCGGTCCATCCGCGTCGACCGCCATATGCCTGGCGCGGAGGTTCTGTCGGCGCCCCCTGCCCGTCTGGCTCGACCGGCTGGGCGGGATCCCGAGGGGATCGACCACCGCGCACATGCGGCAGGGACGGCTCCGTACGGCAGACAGAATGGCCGGAATTCTCGTCACAGTCAAGCAGGACGCGCGGCGCGGACGTCGGACGCACGGACCCCGGACGTGCACAAGGGCCGCCCCGCATCAGCGGGACGGCCCTTCCGGAGCAGTGCGACTGCCATCAGATGCGGCGCGCGCCGGAGCGCGCGCACGGGATCACTTGATGGTGATGGTCGCGCCGGCCTCCTCGAGCTTCGCCTTGGCAGCCTCGGCGTCCTCCTTCTTGACACCCTCGAGGACGGGCTTGGGAGCCTCGTCGACGAGAGCCTTGGCCTCCTTGAGGCCGAGCGAGGTGATGCCGCGCACCTCCTTGATGACGGCGATCTTGGCGGAACCGGCCGACTCGAGGATGACGTCGAACTCGGTCTTCTCCTCCTCGGCGGCGGCATCCGCGCCGGCACCGCCGGCAGCGGCGACGGCCACGGGGGCGGCCGCGGCAGCGGTGACCTCGAAGACGTCCTCGAACTGCTTCACGAACTCGGAGAGCTCGATGAGAGTCATCTCCTTGAAAGCCTCGATGAGCTCGTCGTTGCTGAGCTTCGCCATGGTGGCGTTCCTTCCTGTTGGCGGGACCGGGGTCCCTGCGGTGTTGTGCGGCGCTCACGCGCCAGGTCGAACAGTCCGGTCGGCCTCAGGCAGCCGATCCGGGAGGGAGGCAGGGGCCCCTCAGGCCTCCTGCTTGGCCCGCAGCGCGTCCACGGTGCGCACTGCCTTGGACAGCGGCGCGTTGAACACGGCGGCGGCCTTGGACATCGACGCCTTCATGGCGCCGGCGGCCTTGGCCAGCAGGACCTCGCGGGACTCGAGGTCCGCGAGCTTGGTGACGTCCTCCTCCGAGAGCAGCTTGCCCTCGAAGTAGCCGGACTTGACCACGAGCTTGTCGTGGGTCTTGGCGAAGTCACGCAGAGCCTTCGCAGGCTCCACCGGCTCGCCCTTGATGAAGGCGATAGCGGTCGGACCGCTGAGCGTGCCATCGAGAGCGGTGATGCCGGCCTCGCGGGCGGCGATCTCCGTGAGCGTGTTCTTCACCACGGCGTAGGTCGTCTCGGAGCCCAGCGAGCGACGGAGCTCCTTGAGCTCCCCCACGCTGAGGCCTCGGTACTCGGTGATGACAGCGGCGTCGGATGCACGGAACAGCTCCGCGATCTCGGCGACGGCGTCCACCTTCTCGGGCTTCGCCATGGCCCTCCTTCCAGAGGTCTCTCGCCGCCTGCCTGAACCACCCCGGACACAGGAAAGGCCTCGACACGCAGGTGTCGAGGCCAGGCGCACGATGTCGCCACGAGGGCGGGATCCGTGCGGATCGCTTCAGGTCACCTGCGCAGGCCGCCCCAGGAGGGAGCGCTTCGGTCGCTCTCCACGGGGAGGGCGACGACCGGCGGTCTTCGGTAGGCACAACTCTAGACCAGCCTCCGCGGCGGCGCCATGCCGCGCTCGGCGGTCTCGGTCACATCGCGGGAGATCGGTTCGAGATGCTTCCGCCCTCAGGAGGCGAAGCCGTCCTGCGGCGTCCAGCACCACCGCTTCCCGAGCGGATCGGTGAAGGAGATCGCCGTCACGCCGTGGTTCTGACTGCGCATCAGCGGGTCGAGGCGCGCGGTCTCGTCGATCGGCTTGGGGAGCCCCCACGGGGTGGCCGCGGTTCCGCTCGTCACCCAGAACCGTCCCGGCGGCAGGGTTTCTATCGTGACCGTCCGACTGAACTTGTTGCCCACTGTCGAGATCTCGACGTCATGGAAGACCGAGCCGGGACCGATCTCGTTCGAGACGAGCACTCCCCATTCCCCGGCATCGTTCTTAGCCCACCACGACTGCACGCTCCCGGCGAGCTGACGATGCTCCCGCTCCGCCTCACGCGATGCCCGCTGATTCTCCCGACGGTCGCGGGCCGCCTCGGCCTCCTCGACCCGTTGACGCTGCTCCTCGGCACGGCGGTCCCGGTCGGATTCTCGACTCTCCGCCGCCTGGGCTGCAGCGAGAGCTTCCTGACGCGTCCTCTCGGCGGTCCGGTTCGCCTCCCCTGCACGACGAAGAGCGAAGATGCTGAGCAGGGTCCCGATCCCCGCGGCGATGGCCGCGATCCACTCAGCCCAGCTCCCAAGGTCAAGTCCCACGAAGGTCATGTCGCGAATCTACGTGGTGCACCGAGCAAGCACGTGAACTCAGGATGGCGGGAACATGCCGGACACAGGCCGTCGACGAAAGTCGCGATCCGCCCACATCCCCTCACCGTCGCCCCGCACCCGAGATCGGGGGACCTCGGTCCTCCGGGCCTCCGCGCGCGGCCGACGGGCCGGCTGCGCCGCCTCCTCCCCCAGTCTCCAGTGCACCGCCTAACCCGCAGATCAGCAAGGGGTACGAGGTCCCGCGAGCCCTGTCGGCACCAGCTCCCGCGATCGCCGCGGGAGAGCTCGAAGAACGCTCTGACCTGCGGACTTTTCGCTGCGAGCGGGTGCTGGACGCCATGATCCAGCCCACTTACTGTCGAGGTGACGGGATCGACCGGTCCCGCGGACAGGACAGGGACATGAGCACCACATCGACCCCCACGGAACCCACCACCGAGGACACCGTCGCCGCCATGATCGACGAGCTCGCCCAGCGCGGACGCCACGCGCTGGCCGCCTACGCCTCGTACACCCAGGAGCAGATCCGCTCCATCGTCCACGCCATGGCCCTCGCCGGCGTCGACCAGCACATGCCGCTCGCGCGGCTCGCGGTCGAGGAGACCGGACGCGGCCTCTTCGAGGACAAGTGCACGAAGAACCTCTTCGCCACCGAGTACGTCTGGAACTCGATGAAGGACGACCGGACCGTCGGCGTCATCTCCCAGGACACCCAGCGCGGCATCACCGAGATCGCCGAGCCCGTGGGCGTCGTCGCCGGGGTCACCCCCGTCACGAACCCCACCTCGACGGTCATGTTCAAGGCGCTCATCGCCGTGATGACCCGCAACCCGATCATCTTCGCCTTCCACCCGTCGGCCCAGCGCTGCTCTGTGGAGGCCGCCCGCGTGGTGCGGGACGCGGCCGTCGCCGCCGGCGCCCCTGCCGACTGCATCCAGTGGATCGAGGAGCCGTCGCTCGGCGCGACCACCGCGCTGCTGAACCACCCGGGTGTCGCGTTGACCCTCGCGACCGGTGGCGCGGGCATGGTGCGCGCCGCGTACTCCACCGGGAAGCCGGCCCTCGGCGTCGGCCCCGGCAACGTGCCCGTGTACGTCGACCGCACCGCGCCGATCGCCCGCACCGTCAACGACCTGATCCTCTCCAAGACCTTCGACAACGGGATGATCTGCGCGTCCGAGCAGGCGATCTTCCTGCACCGGGACGTGCGCACCGCGGTGCTCGACGAGTTCGCCGCCCAGGGCGCGCACCTCGTCACTGCCGCGCAGAAGAAGAAGCTGCAGGAGGTCATGGTCACCGAGGGGGGCATGATCGCGCCCGGCGTGGTCGGCATGAGCGCCGCCGCCATCGCGGAGCTGGCCGGCTTCACGATCCCCGACGGGACGACGCTGCTGCTCGTCCCGATCGACGGAGTCGGCGAGCAGGACCCGTTCTCCCGCGAGAAGCTCTGCCCCGTCCTCGCGGTCGCGACCGTGAAGGACCGGGCCGAGGGCCTCGACCGCTGCGAGGAGATGCTCGAGTTCGGCGGGCTCGGCCACACCGCGGTCCTCCACGCCACCGATCCGGAGCTGGAGCGCGAGTTCGGGCTGCGGATGAGGGCCTGCCGCATCATCGTCAACTCGCCGAGCGCCCTCGGCGGCATCGGCGACGTCTACAACGGGCTCCTGCCCTCGCTGACCCTCGGCTGCGGCAGCTACGGCCACAACTCGGTCTCGCACAACGTCGGCGCCGCCGACCTGCTGAACATCAAGCGCATCGCCGAGCGGAGGAACAACATGCAATGGTTCAAGGTCCCGCCGAAGACCTACTTCGAGCGGTACTCGATCCAGTACCTCCAGGACATGACCGACATCTCGCGGGTGTTCGTGGTGACCGACCCGGGCATGGTGCAGTTCGGCTACGTCGACATCGTGCTGGACCAGCTGCGCCGGCGCGGCGACGTGGAGTGGACCGTGTTCTCCGACGTCGAGCCGAACCCCTCCTCGACCACCGTCTTCGAGGGCGCCCAGCAGATGGAGCGCTTCCGCCCCGACTGCGTGATCGCCCTCGGCGGCGGCTCGGCGATGGATGCCGCGAAGGGCATGTGGCTGTTCTACGAGCACCCCGAGGCGAGCTACTTCGGGATGAAGCAGAAGTTCATGGACATCCGCAAGCGCACCTACCGCTTCCCCACGATGGGGGCGAAGGCGCAGCTGGTCGCGGTGCCGACGACCGCAGGAACCGGCTCCGAATGCACGCCGTTCGCGGTGATCACCGACGCCGAGACGCACGTGAAGTACCCGCTCGCGGACTACGCGCTCACGCCGTCGGTCGCGATCGTCGACGCGCAGTTCGTGGACACGGTGCCGCGGCGCACCGCCGCCGACTCCGGCATGGACGCCCTCACCCACGCGATCGAGAGCTACGTGTCCACGATGGCCAGCGACTTCAGCCGCGGCCTGTCGGTGCAGGCGCTGCAGCTGCTGCTGGCGAATCTGCGGCCCGCCGTGCTCGAGGACGACCCGGTCGCCAAGGAGCGGGTCCACAACGCTTCGGCGCTCGCAGGCATGGCGTTCGCCAACGCGTTCCTGGGGATCGTGCACTCGCTGTCGCACAAGTGCGGCGCCGAGTTCGGCCTCGCCCACGGGCGGACCAACGCGATCTTCCTGCCGCACGTGATCCGGTACAACGCGTCCCGGCCCGTGAAGCGCGCGATCTTCCCGAGGTACGAGTCCTTCCGAGCCGATCGGGACTTCTCGGACCTCGCGCGGGCCGCGGGGCTGCCGGCGTCCACGACCGAGGAGGGTGTCGAGTCCCTGATCGCGGCGGTGCGCGAGCTCGCCGAGGACCTGGGGATCCAGCTCAGCCTCGAGGCGAACGGCGTGACCCGGGAGCACCTCGACCGCACCATCGACGACCTCGCCTACCGGGCCTACGAGGACCAGTGCACCCCGGCTAACCCCCGGCAGCCGCTGCTCAGCGAGCTGAAGGAGATCATCGAGGCCGCCTGGGAGGGCTGACCGTTCGACCCCTCCGACGGTATTGCCCGCTGTGCTTCCCGATCTGGAAGCACAGCGGGCAATTCTGCGGGCGCGGCGGGGCGAGGGCATCGCCGGGCCGCGAGCTCCGGACCGCCGGCACCCTCAGGGCGCGGCGCCCGCGTCTCGCGCTGCGGTCCACTCCGCGGCGAGCTCACCCACGCTCCCCTGCCGCACCGCTCTCTCCCGCTGTGTCGCCCGCTCCACCACTGCCGCTCGGGCCGAGCCTCCGCAGAAGTCCTCGAGTTCCTCGGTGAGCCCGGTCCCGAAGTGCCGCAGAAGTCGGCCGAGGGTGAACACGGTCGTGCGTGCGTCGAGCGGCGCGCCCTTCGTGAACTCCTCCGGGGCCATGAATCGGCTCGATCCGAACATCCTGCCCATGTCGTTGGTGGAGGGACCGCGGCGGTAGGTGTCGAGGTCGATCAGGGTGAGGCGTCCGGTGGCAAGATCCACCATGAGGCAGCCGTCGTACAGGTCGCAGGCCACCCAGCCCGCCACCTCCAGAGCGCGATGCGCCTCGATCAGCTGGTCGAAGACGGAGAGGCGGACCGCCGGCGGAGCGGTGGCGAAGCGGCGGTAAGTGGAGTCCGGGTCGTCCCGACGTGCGGACGGGACGCCGACGAGCTCCCCGGGGGCGCGGTCGTAGACCAGGACCGGTCCGGACGGGAGCTCGATCACGGTGCGGAGCCGTGCGAGGGCAGGATGCTCGATGCCGCGCGCGATCTCGACCGCGGTCCGCAGCAGGTGCACCCTCGAGGGCCTGTCGAGCACGGGCACGGGTGCGCCGACCGGCGGCATCTCCTCCCCCGCCGACTTCACGAAGAACTCTCCGGAGGACGTCCTGACCAGCCAGGCCACGTTTCCGGAGTCTTGCGTGCGGTGGTCGAAGCGGGCGAGGACCTCCCCCGCCGAGCGCACCAGCTCCTCCGGCGTCAGGTCGCTGCGGGTCAGGGAGAGCAGATCGGTCACCCGACCACCGTAGGTCTCGTAGTCCCGGACAGCACGATGCCCCGCCCACCGTGATGGTGGACGGGGCATCGGACGAGACGTCGATCAGGCCCTACCGCACTGCCTGATCTCCTACCGCTCGTTCCTCGCAGAACGTCGATCAGGCCTCGTCGGTGTCCTCGAGGAGGTTGCGCGTGCGGTTCACATCGACCGGGATGCCCGGGCCCATGGTGGTGGACACGGTGATCTTGGTGATGTAGCGGCCCTTCGAGGAGGACGGCTTCAGACGCAGGATCTCGTCGAGGGCCGCGACGTAGTTCTCCACGAGCTGCTGCTCGGTGAAGGACGTCTTGCCCACGATGTAGTGCAGGTTCGCGGCACGGTCGGTGCGGAACTCGATCTTGCCGCCCTTGATGTCGTTCACGGCCTTGGTGACGTCCATGGTCACGGTGCCGGTCTTCGGGTTCGGCATGAGACCACGCGGACCGAGGACGCGGCCGAGCTTGCCGACCTTGCCCATCAGGTTCGGGGTCGCCACCGCGGCGTCGAAGTCGGTCCAGCCGCCGGCGACCTTCTCGATCAGCTCGTCGTCGCCGACCTCGTCAGCGCCGGCCTCACGAGCGGCATCGGCCTGCGCACCGGTCGCGAAGACGATGACGCGGGCGGTCTTGCCGGTGCCGTTGGGCAGGTTGACGGTGCCGCGGACCATCTGGTCGGCCTTGCGCGGGTCGACGCCCAGACGCATGGCGACCTCGACGGAGCCGTCGAACTTCGACGGCGAGGTCGCGCGGGCCAGACGCAGCGCGTCCAGCGGCGAGTACTGACGGCCGGCCTCGATCTTGGCGGCGCCGTCCCGGTATGCCTTGCTACGGAATGCCATCTGGATCAGCCCTCCACCGTGATGCCCATGGAACGAGCGGTGCCCTCGACGATCTTCGCCGCGGCCTCGATGTCGTTCGCGTTCAGATCAGGCATCTTGGTCTCCGCGATCTCGCGGACCTGAGCCTGGGTCAGCTTGCCGACCTTGACCGTGTGCGGGGTCGCGGAGCCCTTCTGCAGGCCAGCGGCCTTCTTGATGAGCTCGGCGGCCGGCGGGGTCTTGGTGATGAAGGTGAACGAACGATCCTCGTAGACCGTGATCTCCACGGGCACGATGTTGCCGCGCATGTCCGCGGTGCGATCGTTGTACGCCTTCACGAACTCCATCATGTTCACGCCGGCAGCGCCGAGCGCGGGACCCACGGGCGGCGCAGGCGTGGCCTGGCCGGCCTGGATCTGGAGCTTGATGATGCTCGCGATCTTCTTCTTGGGAGCCATCGACTCCTCCTCTTCTGGGACGTGGTACGGGCGGAGCTCATCACGGCTCCTCCCACTGCGGACCCTCGTGCGCGCACGGAGGGCCCAGGGTGCGACGCTACTAGCGCGCCGCGCGGGAGTCGACCGGAATCAGGCGTGATCCTGGTCGTACTCCGCGGACCGGCGGACCGGTCAGATCTTGGCGACCTGGTCGAAGGCGAGCTCGACCGGGGTCTCGCGACCGAAGATGGAGACCAGCACCTGCAGCTTCTGCGCCTCGGCGTGGATCTCGTTGATGGTCGCGGGCATGGTCTCGAAGGGGCCGTCCATGACCGTGACGGACTCGCCGATCTGGAAGTCGGGCACCTTCTGCGCGGCGGCGGCCTTCGGGGCGGAACCGCCGGCGGAGCGCTTCTTCTCGGGCAGGCCGACGGACGGCGCGAGCATCGAGTAGATCTCGTCGAAGGTCAGCGGCGTCGGGTCGGTCGCGTCGCCGACGAAGCCGGTCACGCCCGGGGTGTCGCGGACGACGCGCCAGGACTCGGTGGTCAGGTCCATGCGCACCAGCACGTAGCCGGGGATGCGCACGCGGCGGACCATCTTCTTCTGGCCGTTCTTGACCTCGGTCGCGTCCTCCATCGGGACCTGGACCTCGAAGATGTACTCCTCCATGTCCTGGGTCTCGGTGCGCGTGGCCAGCTGGGTCTTCACGCGGTTCTCGTGACCGGAGTAGGAGTGGATGACGTACCACTCGCCGGGGGCGGCACGGAGGTGCATCTTCAGCTCGAGCAGCGGATCGGCCTCGGCCTCCTCGTCGGACTCGTCGGCCTCGGCCTCCTCGTCGGACTCGTCGACGTCGGACGACTCATCGGCGTCGACGGGCTCATCGGCCAGGTCCGAGTCGACGTCGGCCTCGTCCGCGGTGGGCTCCTCCGACTCGGCGGGCTGCTCGGCGTCGTCGGCCTCGTCCTGCTGCTCGAGGGCGAAGGGATCCTCCGCGCCGGCCAGGTCCTCGTCCGACGGCTCCAGGTCGACCAGCGCGTCGTCGGCAGACTCGTCGGGCGCGGACGCCGAGAACGACAGGGAGTCGTCGGCGTCCTGGTAGGACTCATCGGGGGTCGAGGTCTGCTCGCTCATCAGCGGGTTTCTGCCTTCCAGACGGCGTAGGGGACGAAGGGGGCTCAGAGCCCCGCGTCGGGGACCGTGAACGCGACCCGGGACAGCCAGCTGAACGCGGCGTCGAGGCCGAAGATCAGCACGATCATCACGATGACGAAGGCCAGGACGGTGACCGAGTAGACCAGCAGCTCGCGCCGGGTCGGCACGACGACCTTCCGCAGCTCCGCGAGGATCTGCCGGATGAACAGTCCGATGGCCAGGAACGGGTTCGAGGACCCGGAGCCCTGCGCGTCACCCGTGGCGGGCGTCGACGGAGCGTTCTGGCTGGAGTTCACAGGGGGCTGTCCCATCTGGTCGAGGTCATCCGCGCCCGGCCGGGGGTGACCCCGGCCGGACCGGCAGGGCAGACAGGGCTCGAACCTGCAACCTGCGGTTTTGGAGACCGCTGCGCTACCAATTGCGCCACTGCCCTTCGCGGGGGAGACCCCTCGCGAGCCAGGATCGCGACCCTCCGGGGAGGGGCGGCGTTTCTTGCCAGCGACCAGCATACAAGTCCAGCGGCCCGCGGGCGAATCGCCTGGAAGCAGATCACATCGCGGGACGTCCCGCCGCGCTCCGGGACGCTCTGAGCGCGCTCGGGGCGCGCGGCCGCCCACTCCTCGTGATCGCCTGGCACGCCGGCCCGTCCTCTGCCACGATGGGCCGGTGACCACCGACGACGCGCACCCCGCAAGCCCCACCGGCTCCCCCGACGCACCGCTCAGCACCGCGGCACCCGCCGCCCCGCGCCGTATCTCGCGGCGCGTCGGCGCGATCGCCCCCTCGGCCACCCTCGCGGTGGACGCGACGGCGAAGGCTCTCAAGGCCGCGGGCCGTCCCGTGATCGGCTTCGGCGCGGGCGAGCCGGACTTCCCCACGCCGCAGCACATCGTGGATGCCGCGATCGAGGCCGCGCAGGATCCGGCCTCCCACCGCTACTCCCCCGCCGCCGGGTTGCCGGCGCTGCGCCAGGCTCTCGCCGAGGCCGCCACCGCCTCCACCTCGGTCCCCTTCGACGCGGCGCAGACCCTCGTCACCAATGGCGGCAAGCAGGCCGTCTACCAGGCCTTCGCGACCCTGCTCGACCCGGGGGACGAGGTCATCCTCCCCGCCCCGTACTGGACCACCTACCCCGAGGCGATCCGCCTCGCAGGTGGCGTCGAGGTCCCGGTGCTCGCCGGCGTCGACCAGGGGTACGTCCCCACCCTCCAGCAGCTCGAGGCGGCCCGCACCGAACGCACCCGCGCCGTGCTGGTCTGCTCGCCCTCCAACCCCACCGGGGTCGTGCTCAGCGCGGAGCAGCTCGCCGAGATCGGCCGCTGGGCGCTCGAGCACGGGATCTGGGTGATCACCGACGAGATCTACCAGCACCTCACCTACGACGGCGTCGCCTTCACCTCGATCCTGCGCGCGGTCCCCGAGCTCGCCGACACCACGGTGATCCTCGGCGGCGTCGCGAAGACCTTCGCGATGACCGGCTGGCGGGTCGGGTGGGTGATCGGTCCGGCGGACGTCATCAAGGCCGCGGCGAACCTGCAGTCGCATCTCACCTCGAATGTCAACAACATCGCGCAGCGGGCGGCGCTCGCGGCGCTCACCGGGCCGATGGAGCCGGTCGACCAGATGCGCACCGCATTCGACCGTCGGCGCCGCACGATTCTCGAGAAGCTCGCCGCGGTGCCCGGCTTCACGGTCCCCACGCCGACCGGTGCCTTCTACGCCTTCCCGGACGTCTCCGGGGCGCTCGGCCGCACCGTGCGCGGCCGCGAGGTGACCACCTCGGCCGAGCTCGCGACCGTGATCCTCGAGGAGGCGGAGGTCGCGGCCGTGCCGGGCGAGGCCTTCGGCGCCCCCGGTCATCTGCGCTTCTCCTACGCGCTGAACGACGAGGACCTCGCCACCGGCATCGACCGGGTCATCGCCCTGCTCTCCGAGTGACGCCGCGGGTCCAGTGACCGGCCGGGATCTCACGGCGCTGCCGAAGGCGCATCTGCACCTGCACTTCACCGGGTCGATGCGCCTTACGACCCTGCGCGAGCTCGCCGCCGAGCGCTCGATCCGCCTGCCCCGCTCGCTCACGGACGACGAGGCGCTCTCGGTCGAGCCCACCCATCGCGGCTGGTTCCGCTTCCAGCGGCAGTACGACGCGGCCCGCGCCGTCGTCGACTCCGAGGCGGCGATGCGGCGCATCGTGCGGGAGGCCGCGGAGGACGATGCCGCCGAGGGCTCCGGGCGGCTCGAGCTGCAGGTCGACCCGACGAGCTACGCCCCCTTCGTCGGCGGCATCACCCCGGCCCTCGAGATCGTCCTGAACGAGGCGGAGCGGGCCGAGCGCGCCACGGGGGTGAGCCTCGGCATCGTCGTCGCCGCCTCCCGCACCCGCCACCCGTTGGACGCCCGCACCCTCGCCCGCCTCGCCGCGCGCCACGCAGGGCGGGTGGTCGGCTTCGGCCTGTCCAACGACGAGCGGCGCGGCGCGACCGCCGAGTTCGCCGGGGCCTTCCGGATCGCCCGCGAGGCGGGCCTGCTGTCGGTCCCGCACGGCGGGGAGCTGCTGGGTCCGATGCACGTGGCCGAGGTGGTCGACCACCTCGGGCCGCACCGGCTCGGTCACGGGGTGCGCTCCGCGGAGGACCCGGCGCTGCTCGAGCGGATCGTCGCCGCCGGCATCGGTCTCGAGGTGTGCCCCGCCTCGAACGCCGCACTCGGCGTGGTCGCCGCACCGGAGCTGGTCCCCCTGCGGACCCTGCTCGAGGCGGGCGCCCAGGTGGCGCTCGGCGCCGACGACCCGCTGCTGTTCGGCTCGCGCCTGGTGGACCAGTACCGCACCGCCCGGGCCATGGGCATCGACGACGCAGGACTGGCCGCCCTCGCGGCCTCCTCGATCCGGCTCTCCGCCGCCCCGACCGCCGTGCAGGAGCGCCTGCTCGCCGGGGTGCGGGAGTGGCTCAGCGGTCCTGTCCCGCCCCTTCCTCGGGGAGGGCGAGGAAGAACTGCGGAGCGGTGAAGCCCTGCTCGGTGAAGGCCGCGGCGATGGCGCTCGCGACCTGCTCCGCGGCGTCGGCCTCGATCAGGGCGATGGTCGAGCCACCGAAGCCGCCGCCGGTCATGCGCGCCCCGTGGGCGCCCGCGGCGCGGGCGGCGTCGACGGCCACGTCGAGCTGGGGGACGGTCACCTCGTAGTCGTCGCGCAGCGAGTCGTGGGAGGCGTTCAGCAGCGCGCCGAGCGCCGCGACGTTCTCGCGGACGGTCCCGGCGGCGAGGAGCTCGTCGAACTCGCGCACGCGCTGGATCTCGGTGACGACATGGTGGGCGCGGCGGCGCACCAGCGGATCCGCGATGCGCTCGACGTCCGCCACGGCGGCGTCGCGCAGGGCGGCGACGCCCAACTCGGCGGCGGCCCGCTCGCTGTCGGCACGGCGCGCGGTGTACTCGCCGTCGACGTGGGAGTGCTCGGCGCGGGTGTCGGTGATCAGCAGGGCAAGCCCCTGGGAGGCGAGGTCCCACGGCACGGGCCGGGTGGAGAAGTCACGGCAGTCCAGGAACAGGGCGTGTCCGGCGCGGGAGAGCACCGAGGCGGACTGGTCCAGGCCACCGGTCGAGGCCCCGGCGAAGTCGGTCTCGGCGGTGATCGCGGCGCGCACCCGCTGCAGGCGCGTGGTGCCGAGGCCGAGCAGCGCCTCGATCGCCTCGGCGGCGGCGCACTCGAGGGCGGCGGAGCTGGACAGGCCCGCGCCGAGCGGCACCTGGCCGTCGATGAGGATGTCCATGCCCTGGGTGACGGCGCCGGAGATGTAGGGGCGCAGCGCCCACAGCACGCCGGCCACGTAGGCGGGCCAGCCCTCGACGGCGCCGGGCTCGAGCTGCTGGGCGTCGAGGTCGAGCACCACGTCGTCCTGCACCGAGCGCAGGCGCACCCGGTCGGTGGGGGTGCGGGCCGCGGCGGCGAAGCAGCGGTGCGAGATCGCCATCGGGAGGCAGAGCCCGTCCTGGTAGTCGACGTGCTCGCCGATGATGTTCACGCGGCCCGGGGCGGACCACACGCCGTCGGGCGCATACCCGAAGGACTCGACGAACCGAGCCTCTGCGCGGGCTGCGGCCTCCTCGCGGGCGGGGGCTGCGGACAGCGCGACGGCGGTCGAGGTCATGGTGGTCCTTCCGAGGGTGTGAGAGGGCGTCGGCCAGTGTAGCCGTCAGCGCCCCTCGCCCTCGTCCTCGAACAGGGCCGGGTTCAGGGCCGTCATCTCCCCCGTCATCGTCGACGGCTCGATCACAGGGGTGCCGCGGCGGCGGGAGCGTCGCGAGCCGAGCGTCAGCCGCCGACGGCGCAGGGTCGTGAACGGGGAGGAGATGCTGGGGGTGTACGCGATGCCCGAGCGGCGGAACAACGGCAGCGCCCGGGAGGCGAGGAGCTGGCCCAGCACGGCGCCCGCGGCGATCCCGACGGCGATCTCCCCCGCACCGAAGAGCTCGCCGATACCGCCCATGACGTCGTCCCCGAGGGCGAGCAGCCCGCGGTAGATGAGGCTGCCGGGCACCAGCGGGATGATCCCGCCCATCACGAACAGGAGCGCGGGGGCGCGTAGCCGGTCGCCGAGCACGGCGGCGAGGGCGCCCGCCCCGAAGGCGACGATCGCGACCAC
The DNA here is from genome assembly GCF_055454375.1 of Brachybacterium sp. B718/18. Lineage (NCBI taxonomy): Bacteria > Bacillati > Actinomycetota > Actinomycetes > Micrococcales > Dermabacteraceae > Brachybacterium > Brachybacterium sp. B718/18. The sequence continues at coordinate 232,852 of NZ_JBVDDO010000003.1, forward strand.
GTACACGCGCTCGAGCGCGAGGGAGGTGAGCAGGTGGGCGACGAGTCCGGAGACCGCCGCGACGACCGAGATCCAGGGCAGCACCCGCCACGGAACCTGGGTGCCGACGCCGTACCCCAGGCCCATCCCGACCCCGGAGACGATCACCACCAGCACGGTGGTGAGCGACAGCGGCATCGAGGCGCTCACCGAGATGTCCGCCCCGATCAGGTCGGCGAGGAACATCCCGGCCCGGACCCCGGCGACGATGCCGACGGTGAGCATCAGCGTCTCGAGGATCCGGCCCGCCGCGGTCACGTACCAGCCGGTGACGGCATCCTGCACGGCACCGATCGAGGTGAGCCCCGCGAGCTGCACGATGATGCACGAGACCACCACGATCGAGGAGTTCACGCTCGGGTTCACGAGGCTCACCAGCACCGCCGCGAAGACCGCGACGAAACCGCCGAGGGCCTGCGCGTAGAACAGCGGGATGTGCCGGCGGGCGAGGACCTCCATCGCCGCGATCAGCAGGCCGGCGGCGAGGGTCGCGGTGATCACCACGAGAGTGCCCGCGCCGAAGCTGAGCGCGGCCGCACCGCCCATCATCGCGAAGCCGGCGACCACGAGCGGCAACCGGTAGGCGGGCGGCGACTGCGGGATCGCCTCGACCTGCCGTCGCGCCTCCTCGAGGCCGATCGCGCCGGTGATGTACCCGTGGGTGACGTCCTCGAAGGCGGCCAGGCGCGCGAAGTCCTGCACGCGCGCGCTCGCCGAGCGCACCCGGGTGAAGGGGGTCGAGGTCTCGTCGGTCAGGTACGAGATGGTGATCTCGTCGAAGGTGACCTGGACGGAGACGTTGCGCAGACCGGAGGAGCTGGTGATCCGCAGGACGGTCGCGGTCACCTCGGAGGCGGCCGCACCGTTGGTCAGCAGCCCCTCCCCGATCCGCATGGCGAGGTCGAACACGGCATGGAGCCGGGTGGAGGAGGTGGGCACGGAACGATCGTGCCACACCCGCGAGGGCTCAGAGGTTCGGGGACAGCGAGAGCACCCCCACGCCCACGGCGAGCAGCAGCAGCACGCCCACGTCCACCGCCCGGTGCCGCACCGCGAGCGCCCCCACGGCCCGCACCGGCAGCAGCGCCCGCGCGGCCGCGAGACCCACCAGCAGGGCGGACAGCATCGCCCCGGCGATCGGCACGGACCCCAGCGCGCCGACCGCGACGATCACCGGGAGGGCGGGCAACGCGATCGCGAGGACCGTCTGGCGCCGGAACGCGGCGCGAAGGGTGAACGGGGAGCGATCGGTCGGCACGGGCCCATGCTACGGGCCGGGGCGGCTACGCTGGCCGCGGCCGGCAGCGCCGTCGGCCCCCGCCCCGATCTGGAGGAGCCCCATGACCACCCCCGGAGCGACCCGCCTCGAGCACGACCTGCTCGGCGATCGCGAAGTGCCCGCCGACGCGTACTACGGGGTGCAGACCCTGCGCGCCCAGGAGAACTTCCACATCACCGGGGTGCCGCTGTCGCACTTCCCCCGGCTCATCGAGGCCCTCGCCCAGGTCAAGCGCGCCGCCGCGCGCGCGAACCACGCCCTCGGCGCCCTCGACGGCGAGCGCGCCGCCGCGATCGAGCAGGCCTGCGCCGAGATCGAGGACGGCGCGCTGCACGAGCACTTCGTGGTCGACATGATCCAGGGCGGGGCCGGGACCTCGACGAACATGAACGCCAACGAGGTGATCGCCAACCGCGCGCTCGAGATCCTGGGGCGGGAGAAGGGCGACTACGCCCACCTGCATCCCAACAACCACGTGAACCTGGCCCAGTCCACCAACGACGTGTACCCGACCGCGGTGCGCCTCGCGATGATGCTGTCCTTCCCCGCGCTGGCCGACGCGATGGACCATCTCATCGGGACCCTGCGCGCGAAGGGCGAGGAGTTCTCGCAGGTGCTCAAGATGGGCCGCACCCAGATGCAGGATGCGGTCCCGATGACGGTCGGCCAGGAGTTCAACGCCTGGGCCACCACCATCAGCGAGGACGTCGAACGGCTGACCCGCACGGCGCGGCTATTCCGGGAGATCAACCTGGGCGCGACCGCGATCGGCACCGGCATCACCACCGACCCCCGCTATGCGCAGCTCGCCGCGAAGGAACTCTCGGAGATCACGGGCCAGCCCTTCGTGGTCGCCGCCGACCTGGTGGAGGCCACGAGCGACACCGGCGCGTTCGTCACCTTCTCCGGTGTGCTGAAGCGCATCGCGGTGAAGATCTCGAAGATCTGCAACGACCTGCGGCTGCTCTCCTCGGGGCCGCGCGCGGGGCTCGCGGAGATCACGCTGCCGGCGGTGCAGCCGGGCTCCTCGATCATGCCGGGGAAGGTCAACCCGGTGATCCCCGAGGTCGTCAACCAGGTCGCCTTCGAGGTGATCGGCAACGACCTCACCGTCACCTTCGCGGCCGAGGGCGGGCAGTTGCAGCTCAACGCCTTCGAGCCCGTGATCTGCTACAACATCCTCGAGTCGACCCGGATCATGACCCGTGCGATGAACACCCTCGCGGATCGCTGCATCGCCGGGATCACTGTGAACGAGGACGTCCTGGAGGACTACCTGCACCGGTCGATCGGCGTGGTCACCGCGCTCGTGCCCGTGATCGGCTATGCCGCGGCGACCGACATCGCCTCCACGGCGCTGCGCACCGGGCGCCCCGTGCGGGAGCTGGTCATCGAGCGGGGCCTGTTGGACGAGCGCCGCCTCGAGGGGCTGCTCTCCCCTGCCTCGATGACCGCGCCCGTGCGCCCCACCGCGACCGGCACCATCCCCGCCCTCCTCGCCGAAGAGCTCGACTCCGGAGAGGTCGCCCCGCCGCCCGGGACGGGCACCGGCGCCGCAGGGGCCGCGCAGGAAGCTCAGGGCGCGCAGGCCGCGCAGGACGCTGAGACTGCCCACGACGCGGAGCACGGCACCGTCTGAGCCGGGCTCCGGAGACGCCGACGGGCGGCACCCTCCCGGGGTGCCGCCCGTCGGCGGTTCCCCGCGCGGTTCAATGCACGGCTCAGCGCGCGGAGGGCCTCACTCGTCGGCTTCCTCCTGCTTGCCGCGCATGACGAGCTTCGGATCGGGCTGGCCGACGACCTCGTGGTCCTTGCCGTCGTACTCGAACTGCGAGAGGAAGTAGCGCATGGCGTTCAGGCGGGCGCGCTTCTTGTCGTTGGAGCGGATGATCGTCCACGGCGCGTAGCGCTTGTCCGTGCGACGGAACATCTCCTCCTTGGCCTGCGTGTACGCCTCCCAGCGGTCGAGGGACTCGAGGTCCATCGGGGAGAGCTTCCAGCGGCGCACCGGGTCCAGTTGACGGATCGCGAACCGGGTCCGCTGCTCCTTCTGGGAGACGGAGAACCAGAACTTCGTGACGTGGATCCCGGAGTCCACCAGCATCCGCTCGAAGTGCGGGACCTGGGTCATGAAGGTCTCGTACTGCTCGGGCGTCGCGAAGCCCATCACCCGCTCGACCCCGGCCCGGTTGTACCAGGAGCGGTCGAAGAGCACCATCTCGCCCGCGGTCGGCAGGTACTGGATGTAGCGCTGGAAGTACCACTGGCCGCGCTCGCGGTCGCTCGGCTTGTTCAGCGCGACGGTGCGGGCGGTGCGGGGGTTCAGGTGCTCGGTGAAGCGCTTGATGGTGCCGCCCTTGCCGGCCGCGTCCCGACCCTCGAAGATGATGATCGCCTTCTGATCGTTGTCCTCGAGCCAGTACTGGTACTTCAGCAGCTCGACCTGCAGGTGGTACTTCTCCCGCTCGTACTCGTCGCGGTCCATCCGCGTGTCGTACGGGTAGCCCTCCTGCCAGGTGTACACCGGGTTGCCCTGGGGATCGATGAGATCCGGATCCGGGGTGTGCCCGTCGGCGACCGTGTACCCCTCCTCGCGCAGGTGCTCGATGTACTCGCGCAGGGACTGGTTGTCGGGGATCTTCACGGTCTCTCCTCCATGGGGTCGCGGGATGTCGGCGCGAGCGTAGGGTCCTTCGGTGGCCGGGGGGTGAACAGGGCGGCGATCAGTGGGCGAAGTGGCGGGTGCCCGTGAGATACATCGTGACTCCCGCGGCGCGGCAGGCCTCGACGACCTCCTCGTCGCGGATCGAGCCGCCGGGCTGCACGATCGCGCGCACGCCCGCGTCGATCAGGATCTGCGCACCGTCGGCGAAGGGGAAGAACGCATCGGAGGCGGCGACCGCGCCGCGAGCCCGCTCGATGCCCTCCCCGCCGAGGGTGTTGGCGCGGGTCACGGCCAGGCGGCACGAGTCCAGGCGGTTGACCTGGCCCATGCCGATGCCGACGGCGGCGCCGCCCGCGGCGAGCAGGATCGCGTTGGACTTCGCGCCGCGCACCGCGCGCCAGGCGAAGGCGAGGTCGGCGAGGGTGTCCGCGTCGGCCGGCTCGCCGGCGGCGAGGGTCCACTGCGCGGGATCATCGCCCGCGGCATCGATCGCGTCGGCGTCCTGGACCAGGGTGCCGCCCCAGATGTGGCGCACCTCGAGACCGGTGCGGGGACGGTCCTCGACCTGCAGGATGCGCAGGTTCTTCTTGGTGCGCAGCAGCTCCAGGGCGGCGTCCTCGTAGCCGGGAGCGAGGATGACCTCGGTGAACACGGGCTTGACCTGCTCGGCCATGGCGAGGGTGACGGGCCGGTTCGCGGCGATCACGCCGCCGTAGGCGGAGACCGGGTCGGTCGCGTGGGCGGCCGCGTGCGCGGCGGCGATGTCGGTGCCCTCGGCGACGGTCGCGATGCCGCAGGGGTTGTTGTGCTTGACCACGGCGACGGCCGGGGTGTCGACGTCATACGCGGCGCGCAGGGCGGCGTCGGCGTCGACGTAGTTGTTGTAGCTCATCGGCTTGCCGCCGAGCAGCTCCGCGCCCGCGAGACCGGGGGTGTCCGCGTCGGAGACCGCGAGGCGGGCGCGCTGGTGCGGGTTCTCGCCATAGCGGAGGGTCTGGGTGAAGCCGTAGGCGGCGGCGTCCTCGTCGGAGAGGTCCAGCAGGTTCGGCTCGGCACCCTCGCCCTCGCCGGGCTCCTCGTCCTCGGAGAGCCGCGCGGTCATCCACTCGGAGATGGCCGTGTCGTAGTCCGCGGTGACGGTGAAGGCGATCGCGGAGAGCTCCTGGCGCTCTGCGAGGGTGAAGCCGCCCGCCGCGGCGGCCCGGGCCGCGTCGGCGTAGCCCTCGGGCTCGACCACCACGGCGACGCTCGCGAAGTTCTTCGCGGCACCGCGCACCATGGAGGGGCCGCCGATGTCGATCTTCTCGATGATCTCGTCGAAGCTGCCGCCCGCGGCGACGGTGTCGGAGAACGGGTACAGGTTCACGACGACGAGGTCGAAGGGGGCGATGTCGTGCTCGTCGAGCTGGGCGCGGTGCGTCTCGAGGCGCTGATCGGCGAGGATCCCGCCGTGGACCCGCGGGTGCAGGGTCTTGACGCGGCCGTCGAGCATCTCCGGGAAGCCGGTGACGGTCTCGACCTCGGTCACCGCGATCCCGGCATCGCGGACGGTCGCGGCGGTCGAGCCGGTGGAGACGATCTCGGCGCCGGCGTCCGCGAGGGCGCGGGCCAGGTCGACGATGCCGTCCTTGTCGTAGACGGAGAGCAGGGCGCGGCGGATCGGGCGACGGTCGGTGGCGGTCACGAGAGCTCCTCGGTCAGGTGTGCTGCGGTCGTTGCGGTGGACACCCAGGCGGTCGATGTCCACGTGATCACTCCCCGGTGGTCTCCCACCTGCGCCAGTCGTGTGCGCTCAGGGTATCGCGGTCAGGCGGCGCACCACGTCGACGAGCAGCGGCTGCTCGGCGGCCTTGATGCGCTCATGGAGGGTCTCCTCGGTGTCGTCCTCGAGGACGGGGACCGCCACCTGGGCGAGGATCCGCCCCGTATCGACCCCGGCGTCGACCTCGATCACGGTGGCGCCGGTGATCTTCACGCCGTGGGCGAGGGCGTCGCGGACCCCGTGCGCCCCGGGGAAGGAGGGCAGCAGCGCCGGGTGGGTGTTCAGGAGGCGGCCGCCGTAGGCGTCGAGCAGGGGGGTGCCGACGAGCTTCATGAAGCCCGCGAGGACCACCAGCTGCGGATCGTGCGCGGCGACGGCCGCGGCGAGCGCCCGGTCCCACGACTCCCGGTCCGGATGGTCGGCGAGCGCGACGACCGCGGTGGGGATCCCGGCGGACCGGGCGTGCTCGAGGCCGGCGGCCTCCCGGTCGGCGAGGACGCCGACGATGCGGAACGGGGCGTCGGGCTCGCGCGCGGCGCGCAGCAGCGCGGCGAGGTTCGAGCCGGTGCCGGAGATGAGGACGACGACGGGGGTGCTGGTCACCCGTCCAGGGTAGTCCGGGACCTGGCCGTGCCGCCGCGACGGGCGGCTCCCGGACCGGACGGGCAGAATGGGGCGATGAGCGAGCAGCCCCCGCGCCCCCCGGACCGTCCCCTCGAACGGCATCGTCGACTGCTCGCCGCCCTCACCGTGGCGATGCTCGCCTCCTGGCTGCTGATGATGGCGCCGCTGCCGTTCGCGCTGGGGTCGGGGCTGACCGGGCTCGCGGCGCTCGTGCTGCTGGTGCTGCTGTCGATCGAGGCCTTCCGCCGCCGCCGGATCGGTCTCGGCGTGCTGGGCCTGGTGGTAGGTGTGCCGGCGACGTTGCTGATCATCGGGGGCGCGGCGATCTCGGCGCTCTTCTACCAGCCCCTGGCCGAGCTCGAGGCGTGCCGGGCCGAGGCGATCACCGAGCAGGCCCGCGCGGCCTGCACCGCCGAGGGGCAGGACGCGATGATCAGCTGGGTCAGCTCCGTGGTGGGCGGCTGAGCTCGTCCTCGCCCGGGGAGTCCGGGCTCGGCGCGCTCTGGGCCGACCCGGCCGATGCCGCGGACGCGGCCGGACTCACCACGGCCGGGGACGGGGACGCGGGCGAGGCGGCGGTTCCTGCGGAGGCAGCGGTTCCTGCGGAGGCAGGAGTCCGCGCCGAACCGGCCGACGCCGACGACTCCGGACTCGCCGCCGCCCGCCGCGGCAGGCGGGCGGCGAGGGCTCCGCGGACCCGCTCCAGGCGGGAGACGGGACCGCCGCCGACCCCGGAGCCGCCGCCGGCCGCGGAGCCTCCGTAGGCCCCGGAACCGCCGTCGGCCCCGGACCCCGCGGTTCCGCCCGCGGAGCGGCGCCCCTCCCCCGTGAGCTCGGCGCGCTCGGCGGTCTCGGCCCGCTCGACGCGCTGACGCAGCCAGGGGATCAGGCCAGTGCCGAGCACCCCGATCACGAGCACCGTCGGGACCAGCACGATCAGGGCGAGCGGCAGCAGCAGCTCGTCGAGCACCGGACCGAGATGGCTCAACCGGCCCTCGCCGATCCCTCCCGTGGCCAGGCCCACGATGAGCACTGTCCCCACGAGCACCGCCACGGGATAGCCGATCCACGCGGTGACGCGCTCGCGCCAGGGCAGGTCCTCGAGGTCGCGCACGAGGCGCACCGCGCCGAGGACCACCGGCACGGCCGGCAGCACGATCAGCCCCCAGACGGCGTCCGGGAAGTCGCCGGGCTGCGGGAGGGCGCCGAGCATCGGGAGCGCGGGCAGCACGCCGGTCTCCGCGCCATCGAGCGAGATCCCCGTGGACGTGCCGAGCTCGACGGTGCCGCCGGAGAGCACCACGAGCGCCCACACGGCGAGCAGCGGCAGCAGGGCGAGCTGGATCAGGGACAGCACGAGCCCGCCGACGGGGCCCGGGTCGAGCTGGGCGAAGAGCGCGGACTGCGCCGGGACGGACAGCAGGAGCATCACCAGCACCGTCGCGAGTCCCAGGGCGAGGAGGCCGGCCACCGCGAGCAGCGTGGCGCGCGCCACCGAGCCCCAGGGGCGGGGCAGGAGTTCGAGCACCCGCACCCCCGGCACGGTCGCCGTCGCCTCGCGGCGCAGCGACCACAGCAGGCCCGCGAGGCCGCCGAGCATCGCGACCATCGCCCCGGACACCAGGGCGGAGGGGAGGACCGGGCTCACCAGGGCGCTGCGAGAGATCGCCGCCACCAGGGCCAGGCCGATCGCGTAGACGAGGACGTAGAGGACGAGCGCGCCGCCCGCATCGCGCAGCGCCCGATCGCGCAGCACCCCGTCCTCCCGGACGAGCAGCAGCGCGCGGCCCACGCGCCGCATCCCGGCGGCGCAGAGCACCACGAGCAGCAGGAGCAGGCCGAGCGGTGTGAGGGTGACGGCGCCGTCGATCGCGCCCGTGGTCAGCACCAGGCCGCCGCCGTGGCCGAGCACGAGGAGGTTCAGTGCGATGAGGATCGCGTCGAGGGCCGTCGCGGACGAGCGGGTGGCGACGACCTGCGCGGCGAGCGCCGGCACGACCACGAGGGCGAGGGCGGTGCCGAGGGACACGATCGCCGCGAGCGCTCCCCGGACCAGGGGTGTCGCGATGCTCTCGGTCTGACTGCTCACGCACTGCTCCTCGAACGCCCACTGCACACGGTCCGCGGCCTTCGCCGCCGCCCCATGGTCGCACCTCCCGACCCCTGGGTGCCGCATAATGACACGGATGTCCGACCACAGCCCGAGCCCCACGATCCTCGTGCGCACCGTGCGCCTCGAGGAGGACGTCGACCTGCTCGGCCACCTCCCCCGCGGGCTCACCGGGGCGTGGCTGCGCCACGGGCAGGGTGTGGTCGCGATCGGGTCGACCTGGTCGGTGCAGACCACCGGCCCCCACCGCTTCGGCGCCGCCAGCTCGGCCTTCCGGGCGCTCGCGGCGACGGCCCGCGTCGACGACGAGGTCCGCACCCGCACCTCGGGCCTGATCGCGCTCGGCTCCTTCTCCTACGCCGCCGGCTCGCCCCGCCCCTCGACGCTGCTCGTCCCCCGGGCCGTCCTCGGGGTGCACGACGGCGAGGCGTTCCTCACGGTCACCGCGATGGACGAGGAGCCCCCTCTGCCCACCTCGTGGCGGGACCTGTTCCCCTCGACCCCCGTCGGCCCCCCCGGGGACGGCGAGGACCTCGAGCTCGAGCCGGACCACACGCCCGACGAGTACCAGGCCCTGGTGCAGGAAGCGGTCGCGGAGATCGCGGCCGGCCGCGCCGGGAAGATCGTGCTCTCCGAGCGGACCACCGTGCGCTCGGCCACGCCGCTCGAGCCCGCGCTGCTGCTCGCGCGCCTGGCCCGCGCCTATCCGAGCACGTGGGTCTACCACCTCGAGGACGTGATCGGGGCCAGCCCTGAGATGCTCGCCCAGACCGAGGACGGCCGGGTGTTCTCCCGCGTGCTCGCCGGCACGCGCCCGGTGGCCGACGACGGCGAGCTCGACGAGGCGGACCGTCGCGCCTTCCGCGCCGACGCCAAGGAGCTCTCCGAGCACGCCTACGCCGCGGATTCGGTGGTCGAGCGCCTCGTCGACCTCGCGGAGGACGTCGAGGTCTCCCCCGAGCCGTTCGTGCTCCGCCTCCCGGGGCTGGAGCATCTCGCCTCGGACGTCACCGCCCGGTTGCGCAACGGCGTGACCAGCCTCGATGTGGCCGCCCGGCTGCATCCCTCGGCGGCCGTCTCCGGCACCCCGCGGGAGCAGGCCGACGCGATCATCGAGCGCCTCGAGCCGCACGACCGCGGCGGCTACGCCTCCCCCGTCGGCTGGATGGACGCCGACGGGGACGGGCAGTGGGCGATCGCGCTGCGGATGGCGCACCTGCGCGGCCCCCACGAGGTGGTGCTCCAGGCCGGCGGCGGTCTCGTCGCCGCTTCCGATCCGGTCTCCGAGCACGCGGAGGTGCTCGCCAAGTGCCGGCCGATGCTGCGCGCGCTGCGCGGGGATCAGGCCGAGCGGGATCCGAGCGTGACCTCGAGGGTCTGAAGCTCGTCCTCGCGCAGCACGGTGAGGGTGTGGGTGCTGCCCACCTCGAGGCCGCGGACCACCCCGGTCAGAGCCGCGGCGCTGCCGACGGGCGTGTCGTCGACCCGGGTGATCAGGTCCCCGTCGCGCAGATCGCCGGCCGCGGCGGGGGCGTCTGGTTCGAGCGCCACCACCTCGGCACCGCGATAGGTGGTCTCCCCCACCGTCGCGCTGCCGTCGGTCGTGGTCACGCCGAGATAAGCATGATCGGCGGAACCGTCCTCGACGAGCTGCTCGGCGATGAGCATCGCCGTGTTCGAGGGGATCGCGAAGCCGAGCCCGATCGAGCCGGCCTGCCCCTCGCTGTTCGGAATCCCCGCGATCGCCGAGTTGATCCCGATCACCTGCCCGGAGGCGTCGACGAGGGGACCGCCCGAGTTGCCGGGGTTGATCGCGGCGTCGGTCTGGATCGCCGAGGTGTAGCTGGTGTCGGCGCCGGAGGGGTCCTCGCCGGTCGCGGTCACCGGGCGGTCCACCGCGGAGACGATACCGGTGGTGACGGTGTTCTCCAGCCCCAGCGGGGTGCCGAGCGCCATCACCGGCGCTCCCACCTCGACGGTGGAGGAGTCGGCGAAGGTCGCCGGGACGAGATCGTCCGGCGGGGAGAGGAGGCGGATGACGGCGAGATCGGTGGAGGTGTCGGAGCCCACCAGCTCCGCCTCGTAGCTGAGTCCCTCGCTCGTGGTGACCTGGATCCGGCTGCCGCCGGAGACGACGTGCTCGTTGGTGAGGATCGTGCCGTCGGACTCCAGCACGATGCCGGTGCCCTGACTGGTGCCGCCCTGGGTCGCGACCTGGATCGAGACCGCGCTCGGGGAGAGCTGCTCGGCGATCGCGGTCCAGTCCGGGTCCTGCGCGGTCGAGGCGGAGGCGACCGGGCTCGCCGTGGTGCCGTCGGTCGGGGCGGAGGCGGTGGTCGGGGCCGGTTCGTCGGCGAACAGCTCGTCGTAAGCGATGACCCCGCCGAGCGTCGCCCCGCTGGAGAGGATCATGCCCGCCGCGACGAGTCCCACGACGCCGCCCCATCCCGGACCGCGGCGCCGCGGAGCGGGGGCCGGGGCGGGGTCCGCGTCGGGGGCGGCCGCGGGGGCGGCAGCGAGGGCCGGGACCGGGCTCAGCGGCTCGGTGGCAGGGCCGACGGGCAGCTGCGACGTGGCGGGCTGGAGCGACTGCAGCGGCGGCTCGGGCTGGGGCTGCAGCTCGGGCCCGGGCTGGGGCTGCGGGGCGGGCGGGGTCAGGTCGTCCATCGGCTCACCTTCGACTACGGGGTCCTCGGGTCCGGTGCGGACCCTTCTCGGACAACCAACACCCGCAGCCCCTGTGCGGGCTGTACCAGAGCTGTGCGCAAGCTGTCGACGTCGACCCGGTGCGCCTCGGCACCGAGGGCCCGGGCCGCGGCGGCGAGGTCCGTGCCGTGCGGGGTGGTGAAGAAGCGGCGCAGCACCTCGGGCGGGGCGGCAGCGTGCTCGAGACCGCCGAAGATGCGGCCGCCGTCGTCGTCGACGACGATCACGTCGAGGTCGGGCCGCACCTCCTCGGGTCCGATGATCTGCCCGGTGAGGTCGTGGAGGGCGGTGAGGTCGCCGAGGAGCACGCGCACCCTCCCGGGGGCGTCCCGGCGCGCGAGGGACAGCCCGCCCGCGAGGGACACGGTGCCGTCGATCCCGGCGAGGCCGCGATTCGCGAGAACCCTGGCCGCGGTGGGGCCGGCGTGCTCGTCGAGGTCGCGGACCAGGCTCGAGGAGCCGAGCACGAGCACGTCCTCGGCGCCGCTCGCCTCCCACACGGTGAGCGCCGCACGCGCCTGCCAGGACGGCCCCGGCGACGGGATCCGCTCCGCGGCGGCCCGCTGCCAGGCGTCACGGAGCGAGGGACCGTCGTCGGGGACCCGCTCGCCGCGGGCGGCGGGGACGACCAGGCGGGCGCGCCGGGCGGCATCGGCGAAGTCGGGGTGCCGGTCCACGACGATCACCTCGACGTCCTCAGCGCCGAGCAGCCCGCCGAGCACCGGGCGGGAGAGCGTCGGGTGGCCGAGGACGATCGCCCGCTCGGGACGCAGCGGATGCCGCGGATCGGCCATCACCTCGGCGAGCAGGCCCGGATAGCCGACGACGAGGCTGTCGCCGCCGCGGGCGCCGGAGCTGGGCTCGGCCAGCAGCGGGAGGTCGTGCTCCTCGGCGAGGGCGCGGGCGGCGGGGCCCGCTCCGTCCCCCGCGACGACCACGGTGCGCGAGGACACCGTCACCGGCTGCGGGGCGGGGGCGGGGGCGGGAAGACGCCGGGTGAGCACGAGGGAGGGCCGCTCCCCCGGGTCCGAGGCCCGCTCGGGACGCGGGGTGAGCGGGTCCCGGAAGCCGAGGTTCACGTGCACGGGCCCGGGATGCTCCCCGGTCGCAGCGGCGTGGGCGCGGGCGAGGGTGGAGACGACGGTGCGCAGCTCGGCGTCGGTGGCCGCCGCGGCCGTGGGGGCGGGCAGATCGGCCTGGAAGCGCGCGAAGGGGCTGAACAGTCCGGTCTGCACCGTGGTCTGGTTCGCGCCGGTGCCGCGCAGCTCGGCCGGACGGTCGGCCGTGAGCAGCAGCAGTGGGATGCGCGAGTGGTGGGCCTCCATCGCGGCGGCGAGGAGATGCGCGGCGGCGGTGCCGGAGGTGGTGAACACTGCGGCGGGATGCGCCGGATCGTGGCGGCCGATGCCGAGGGCGGTGAAGGCGGCGGCCCGCTCGTCGATCCGCACGTGCACCCGGATCCGGGCGGCGATCGGGGTGGACGCGAGCGCGTAGACGAGCGGGGCGGAGCGGGAGCCGGGGGCGAGCACCGCCTCGCGCACGCCGAGCTCCGCGAGGGCCGTCCACAGGGCCGTCGCGGCATCCACCGCCCCGGAGCCGGTGGGGACGGGGGCGGGGATCACGGCATCGGGGACGCGGGGCTCGGGCATGGGATGAGCGTAGGTCAGAGCAGGTCCGCGCAGTCCGCGAGGCGCTGCTCCCAGGCGGCGGCGAGCGCCGGCGGGGCCGCGTGGCGGGTGAGCAGGTCCTCGTCGGGGACGGGCCTTTCGACGGGGATCCGGCCGTCCCGGGCGAGGAGCGGGTCGGCGACGAGGTCACCGGTGAGCAGGGTCGCGGTCCCGAGTCCGCAGGCGTGCTCGAGGCGCGGGAGGGCGGCAGCGAGCGCGAGCCCGGCGGAGAGGCCGAGGCTCGATTCGATCGCCGAGGAGACGACGACGGGCAGCCCGGCCTGCTCGGCGAGCTCGAGGCAGCGCCGCACACCGCCGAGGGGCTGGACCTTCATCACCAGCAGGTCGGCGGCCTCGGCGCGGGCGACGCGCAGCGGGTCCTCGACGCGGCGCACCGACTCGTCGGCCGCGATCGGCACGTCCAGCTCGCGGCGGAGGGTCGCGAGGTCCTCGAGCGCCGCGCAGGGCTGCTCGGCGTACTCGAGCCCGCCGGCGGCCCGGTCCAGGAGAGGCAGCGCGGCGCGGGCCTCGTCGAGGGTCCAGGCGGCGTTCGCGTCGATCCGGATCCGGGCGGAGGGGCCGAGGGAGTCCCGCACCGCCTCGAGGCGGGCGGCGTCGGCGGAGAGATCGCTGCCCGGATCGGCGACCTTGACCTTGGCGGTGCGGGCCCCGCCGACGCGGGCGATGCGCGCGGCGAGGGCCGGCTGGACCACGGGGATCGTGGCGTTGACCTCGATCTCCTCGCGCAGCGGCACGGGCCGCTCGAGGGTCGCGTCCTCGAGCGCGGCACGCAGCCAGGCAGAGGACTCGGGGGCGTCGTAGTCCCAGAAGGGTGAGAACTCGGCCCAGCCGGCAGGCCCGTGCAGGAGCAGTCCGTCGCGCACCTCGATCCGGCGGAAGCGCGTGGTCATCGGGATCGCCCAGGCGTGGGCGCGGTCGATGCCGAGGTCGCGGAGCGGGGCGGGGATCTGCATGGGCGGGGGCTCTCCAGGGTCCGAGGGCGGGCTCTCCAGGCTAGCGCCGCGGAGGGGGACGGGACGGCCCGCCCCTGCTGGGACGGCGCGCACCCTCCGTCCCGGTCCGGGGCGGAGAGTGCGGGCGGGGCGGGTCCGTCAGGCGACGGAGACCACGGCGGTGTCACCGAACCAGCCGGGGGTCATCTCGAGGGTGCTGATGGTCGCGCCCTCGGGGATGTCGAACACCAGCACGCCGGTGTAGGTGTTGCCCGGGTTGACGCTCTCGAAGATCAGCGCGTCGTCGCGGTACCACTCGTCGTCGGAGGACGAGTATTCGACCCCGTCGCCGACGAGCACGAAGTCGTAGGAAGAGACATCGATCGCATCGGTGCCGGTGTTGTGGATCTCCACCGTCACGAGCACGAACTCGCCCTGCGGCTCCGCCTCCAGGTACTCCATGCCGATCTTCTCGACCCCACGCTCGACCGAGGTGACGGTGAGCTGGACGTCGTCGGCCTGGACGACCTCGCCGATGCCGGCGACGGCGGGCGCCGCCTGGTCGGCGGGAGCCTCCTCGGTCGCGGCGGCGTCCTCCGCAGGCACGGCCTCCTCCACGGCGGCGTCCTCGACGGGCGCCTCTTCCGCCGGGGCGTCCTCCGCGGGAGCCTCCTCAGCGGCGGGCTCCTCGGCCGCAGCCTCCTCGGCCGCCTCCTGCTCCACGACCTCCTCGGCCACGACGGGATCCGGCTCGGGCGACGCGGAGTCGGATCCGCCGCGGACGGTCCCCTGGAAGATGAGACTGAGGAGGACCAGCACGCCGGTCACGATCCAGGCCATGAGCTTGTACCGGTCACGGTCCGCGAGGGGGCGGCCGTACTTGTCGCGGCTCGCACCGGCGAGGTGCAGGATCACGTCGATCAGCGCCCAGATGCCGCAGCCGCCCAGGGTGAACAGCTTGCCGAGACCGAGACCCACCTGGCCGAGGTAGAAGCGGTCCACGCCGAAGATGCCCAGGAAGCAGGAGAGCAGCCACGTCACCAGGAAGGACTTCTGGGGCACGCCGACGGGTGCCTGACCGGGCAGGGGCTGCCCGCCCGGGACCGCCGCCCAGGTCGCCTGCTGGGCGGTGGGCGCCGCGTACGGGCTCGCCACGCCGGGGGCCGGGTACGGGCTCGCCACCGGATACGGAGTAGGAGCCGGCTGCGGTGAGCCGTAGGGCGACGGCGAGGCACCGTACGGCGACTGCTGGGCCGCGTCCGGGGACTGCTACTGCGGTGCCCCGTACGGCTGCTGCGCCCCGTAAGGCTGCTGCGGTGCCCCGTACGCCTGCTGGGGAGCGCCGTACTGCGCGCTCTGTCCGCCCGGTACGGACGGGGTGCCGTGGGAGTCGCGGGGATCGACTCCCTGGGGCGAGGTCGGACCAGTGGTCAACTCGTCTCCTGGTTGTTCACGAAGGGGGATGGACCTCCCGAGCGGGAACCGCACCAGTGCGGCGCCCGTCCGAGCTGTCGAGAACGACCCTAGGAAGGGGGTCCGACAGACGAGCGGGACCTTCGGCGCACAACGCCCCCGGGCGCCCTGCGCAGGGCAGATGTGAGGACCATCCCGCGCAGAGGGCCCGTCGGCCGCCCTCCCGTCGCGGACTACCCTGGCCCTCATGACCCCCGCGCCCGACTCCCCCCGCCCGGTCTCCGACCTCTTCGACCCCACCCGCTGGCGTGCGGTGAGCGCCGCGGAGCTCGGCGGGCCGGAGCTCACGGACCTCACCTACCACCGGGCCGTCGACCCCGCCGGCGCGGACCTGCCCACGGTGCGCATCGCCTTCGACCGGCCCGAGGTGCGCAACGCCTTCCGGCCACGCACCGTCGACGAGCTGTACCGGGCCCTCGATCACGCCCGCCTCGACCCGGGCGTCGGCGTCATCCTGCTGACCGGCAACGGCCCCTCCCCCAAGGACGGCGGACATGCCTTCTGCTCAGGCGGCGACCAGCGGATCCGCGGCCGCTCCGGCTACGAGTACGCCGAGGAGGAGGCGCTCGAGGACACGTCCGCGGTGCGCACCCGCTCGGCCGGGCGGCTGCACATCCTCGAGGTGCAGCGCCTGATCCGCACCATGGGCAAGGTCGTCATCGCGGTCGTCAACGGCTGGGCCGCGGGCGGCGGTCACTCGCTGCACGTGGTCGCGGACCTCTCGATCGCCTCCCGCGAGCACGCCCGCTTCAAGCAGACCGACGCCGACGTCGGCTCCTTCGACGGCGGCTACGGCTCCGCCTATCTCGCCAAGCAGGTCGGGCAGAAGCGGGCCCGGGAGATCTTCTTCCTCGCCGAGGAGTACTCCGCGCAGGACGCCTACGACTGGGGTGCCGTGAACCGCGTCGTCGACCACGAGCGGCTCGAGGAGGAAGCTCTCGCGATGGCGGCGGCCATCGCGACGAAGTCCCCGCAGGCGATCCGCATGCTCAAGTTCGCCTTCAACCTCGCCGATGACGGCCTCATGGGCCAGCAGGTCTTCGCCGGGGAGGCGACGCGCCTGGCCTATATGACCGACGAGGCCGCCGAGGGCCGCGATGCCTTCCTCGGCAAGCGCGCCCCCGACTGGTCGCCCTTCCCCCATCCGCAGGGCTGAGATGAGCACGCCCACCACGCCGGGCGACGCCCTGCCCTGGATCACGCCTGCGCCGTACGACGCCTCCGCCGCCTCCCTCACGGAGCACGTGGCGGCGGTCGGCGCGATGATGGCCGGCCGGGCCCGCCTGTGGCTCGGCCCGTTCCCCGCACCGGAGCAGCTGCCCGCGGGCTTCGAGGAGACGGCGCTCGTGGTCCCCACCTCGGGATCCACGGGCGCGCAGAAGGCCGTCGCGCTGGGCCTCGCAGCGCTGCAGGCCTCGCAGGACGCGACCGCGGAGCTCCTCACCGGGAACTCGGCCGGTGCGTCCCTGGAGGGGGCGGCCGGGGCGTCCGGTGGGCACGGATTCTGGCTGCCGCTGCTGCCGCCGACCCATATCGCCGGCGTGCAGGTCCTCGCGCGCGCCCATCGCACCGCACAGGTCCTCGGCCTGTCCGCCCCGGCGCTCCCCGATCCGCTGCCCGACCTGCGCGGTCACTTCGACGCGGAGACCTTCGTGCAGCTCGCCGAACCCGCCCTCGCGCAGGCCGAGCAGGCGGGGCTCCCGGCTTTCACCTCGCTCGTCCCGACCCAGCTCACCCGGCTCGTCACCGGGGCGACGGGGGCCGACGCCCGGGCCCGCGCCCTGCTCAAGCGGTTCGCGGCGGTGCTCGTCGGCGGCGCCGCCACCCCTCCCGACGTCCTCGCCCGGGCCCGCGGACTGCCCCTGCCCGTGCGCACCACCTACGGCTCCTCCGAGACCGCGGGAGGCTGCGTCTACGACGGTCGCCCCCTGCCCGGCGTCGAGCTGTCCCTCGACACCGCGGGTGGCGCGGGAGCGGAGGGCGAGCCGGGCGGTGCACGCGAGCCGGGCCACGCGGGCGAGCCGGTCGCGGCGGACTATGCGGTCGCGGCAGGTGAGCCGAGCACGGGGCGGCTGCTGATCGCCTCCCCCACGCTCGCGCTCGGCTATCTCACGGCCGACGGCGGGGTCGACTCCTCTGCGTTCTCCGGGATCGCGCCGCGGCGGCTGGTCACCTCCGACCTCGCCGAGATCAGCGCCGACGGCACCCTGCGGGTCCTCGGCCGCGCCGACGACGTGATCGTCACCGGCGGTCGCAAGGTCCTCCCCCAGGACGTCGAGCGCGCGATCGACCGCTCCCTCATGCTCCGCGGCCTGGTGCGCGCCGCGGTGGTGGTGGGCGTTCCCGATCCCGAGTGGGGAGAGCGGATCGAGGCGCTCGTGACCCTGGAGGACGGCGCCCGCGCCGAGGAGGCGACCGCCCTGGTCCGCTCCGCGCTGCGCACCTCCGAGGTCCCCGCGCACATGATCCCGAAGCGGGTGCACGCCGTGGACGACCTGCCGCTGCTGGGCATCGGCAAGGTCGATCGCGCCGCCGCCCGACGCCTCGCCCGCGGCTGACGGGATACCGCGCGCTCGAGGATCCGCCCCCGCTCCGCCTCGCGCCTCCGGTCCGCCCGAGAAACCCCGCGCCGCCCATCTGTCCGAGAACCCCCACAGACTTGGGGGTATTCGGTCCCTATAAGCCCAAGTCTGCGGGGTTTATGGGGCGGGAGCGGGGAGAAGGAGCGGGGGCGGGGCGGAGAGGCGGGAGCGGGGGCGGCGTAAGCTCTACGGGGCCGAGTCCCGTCGGCCGCGGACCTCCGAAGGAGCACGATGGCCAGCTGGTCTCAATGGGTGCAGGGCGCCCGCCCCCGCACCCTCCCTGCCGCTCTCGCTCCCGTCGCCGCCGGCACCGGGGCCGCGATCTGGCAGCTCGAGTCCGTCCACTGGCCCACCCTGCTGCTCCGCGCGGGGCTCGCGCTCCTCGTCGCCGTGTCCCTGCAGGTCGGCGTGAACTACGCCAATGACTACTCCGACGGGATCCGGGGCACGGACGACGAGCGCGTCGGCCCCTTCCGCCTGACCGGCTCGCGCGCCGCCGCCCCGGCCGCCGTGAAGCGGGCCGCCATCGGCGCGCTGGCCCTGGGCGCCTTCGCGGGACTCGTGCTGATCATCCTCGCCCGACTCTGGTGGGCGCTGCCCGTGGGTGTCGCCGCGGTCGCCGCGGCCTGGTTCTACACCGGCGGGAAGCGACCCTACGGCTACCTCGGGCTGGGCGAGCTGTTCGTCTTCGCGTTCTTCGGCCTGGTCGCGGTGAACGGCACCGCCTATGCGCTGACCGGGTCCTTCACCTGGGTCGCGCTGCTGTGCTCGATAGCGATCGGGCTGTTGGCCGTCTCGATCATGCTCACCAACAACCTGCGCGACATCCCCACCGACCGTGAGAGCGGCAAGATCACCCTCGCCGTGCGTCTCGGCGATCGCGGCACCCGCTGGGCCTTCTCCGCGGCGGTGCTCCTGCCCTTCGCGCTGATGGTGCCGGTGATGGTCGTGCAGTGGCCGGTGCTGCTGGTCCTGTCGGCGCTGCCGCTCGCCCTGCTGCCCGCGCGGGTGGTGCTCTCCGGGGCGGAGGGCAGGTCGCTCATCCCGGTGCTCGGCGCCGCCGGCCGTCTCGAGCTGGTGTTCTCGCTGCTGCTGCTCGCGGGTCTCGTGCTCTGAGCCCCCTGCGCTGACTAGTCCCCCGCCCCGGCCTTGCGAGCGTCCTGCTCGTCGTCGCGGGAGTCCTCCGCCTCGTCGAGGGCGGCATCCTCGGCCTCGGCGTCCTCGTCTCGGACCGGGCCGCGGCGCTCGACCCGCGCCTCGTCGGCGGCCTGCAGACCCGCCGCGGCGTTCTCCCGCACCCTCCCGAGGAACAGGAACGAGATCATCATCGCGATGAGCACGGCGAGGACCCCGGCGAGCATCACGCCCACGCCCGCCAGGGCGAGCAGGTACCACAGCACCAGCCACAGGGCGATGCGGATCAGGGCGTAGCCGAGGACGTTGCGCATGGGGACCAGGGTATTGCTCCCAGCCCGAGAACCTAGACTCGCTGCATGCTCCGCGGAATCTCGGTCGTCCTCTCCATCGCGCTGACGATCTTCGCCCTCGCGGACTGCGTGCAGACCACCGATGACAAGGTCCGCGGCATCCCGAAGTGGGCGTGGATCGTGCTCATCGTGCTGATCCCCTGGGTCGGGCCGCTCACCTGGCTGTTCGTGGGCAAGGAGCGCCCGTGGAACACCCAGCCGCCGCGGCGCAGCGGCCCGCTGGCGCCCGACGAGGACCCCGACTTCCTGCGCCGGCTCGACGAGGACATCCGCCGGGAACGTCGCGAGGGGCGCTCGCGGGGCGAGGACGGCTCCTCCTCCGAGTGACCGCTCCCCCGGGTCTCCCGGCGCCGGCTCCGGAGCAAGCGATCAGCGATCAGGCCCCGCGGCTCACAGCCCCGAGTACGAGTGCAGTCCGTTGATGACCGTGTTGACGATCGTGTAGTTGAAGACCACGGCGAGGAAACCGGCCAGCGCGAGCCAGGCCGCGCGGGTGCCGCGGAAGCCGCCCGTGGTGCGGGCATGCAGGTAGGCGGCGTAGATCACCCAGATGATGAAGGTCCACACCTCCTTGGGGTCCCAGCCCCAGTAACGGCCCCAGGCCTCGCGGGCCCAGATCGCGCCGAAGATGAGGGTGAAGGTCCAGCATACGAAGCCGACGGAGTGGATGCGGAAGCTGAGCCCCTCGAGCACGGTCGAGGAGGGCAGGCGGTCCAGCACCCGGCCCATCGCGCCCCAGTGCCCCTCGCCCGCCCGCTCGTGCTGGGCCTGGGCGAGCTGCAGACCCGCGACGACGGCGCCGAGGATCGACAGGGACGTGGCGAGCACGGCGACGGCGATGTGGATGTAGATCCAGTGGGAGTTCTGCAGGCTGGGGGTGAGCTCGGCGGCGGGCACGATCCACACCAGCTGCGCGAGCATCAGCGCGAGCAGCACGGGGCCGAGGACGAAGGTGCCCAGCACCCGCAGCTCGGCGCGGCGGATCGAGAACACCAGGAAGGCGAGCATGACCACGGCGGTGCTGGTGGTCGCGAACTCGTACATGTTCGTCCACGGCACCTGCTTGGTCGCGCCGGAGCGGGTGGCGACGCCGAGCAGGTGCAGCGCCGTGCCGAGGCCCGCGAGGACGAAGGCGAAGGTCTGCGCGGACATCGTGCCGGGAGCGCGCGGGGATCCGACGGGCCCCTCCGCGTCGACGTCCTGAGCACCGGCGCCGGACGCCACGGCCGACGAGGCGGGCACCGCGTCGCCGGTCACCGCCCCCGCGGCCACCAGCTCCTTCCGGGCGAGCTTCTCGTCGCTGCGGCGCTGGGAGGTGGAGGCGAGGTCGGCCGCGAAGCCGATCAGCGCCAGCACGTACAGGATGATGGTGACCATGATCGCCAGGGAGGAGATCTCGGCCAGCTGCTGATCGATCACGGGGCACTTCCTTCGGTGGACTCGACGAGTCGGCGGGCGAGGGTCCTCACATCATCCTCCAGATCCGGGTCATCGCTGCGCGCGAGACCGGCGACCTCGAGCACTCCCCCCGATCCGACGCGCACCCACACCCGTCGGCGGGGCACGAACAGCGACAGGATCAGGCCGGTCACCGCCGTCAAGGCGCTCACCAGCACCCAGCGCTCGAAGGGGTCGTGGGCGACGTCGAAGGCGGCGTAGCGCTTGATGCCGTCGAAACTGATGGTGGTGCCGTCGGGCAGCTCGTACTCCTGGCCCGGGTAGAGGCGGAGCAGCACGGGGTTGCCGCTCTCGTCCGTGACCGGGGTGAGGGTGGAGAGATCGACCTCGTAGGCGTTCTGCGGCACGCCGTCGTCGAGGCCGAGGTCGCCCTGGTAGACGGTGAGGGCGAGCTGCGGGTCGACGAGGTCGGGGTACTGGGAGTGGGGGCCGCTCTCGTCGATCACGCCCGTGGGCAGGAAATAGCCGACCACGGCGGTCTGCTCGGGGCTCGCGTCGGGCGCCTTGAGCACCACCTGCGAGGTGTAGCCGACATCGCCGAGCGGCACGGTGATCAGGGGGCCCTCGGCGACGACGGTCCCCTCCGGGTCGGTGACCGTGATCTCGGGGGCGTAGCCGTTGCCGAGCAGGTACATGGAGGCGCCGTCGACGTGGAGCGGCTTGTTGACCTGCACGGTCCGCTCCTGCACCGCGCCGTCCTCGCCCGTCACCGCGACATCGGCCTCGAAGCTCGTCGGCTGGCCGACCTTCGAGGGATCGCCCTCGAGCACGTACTCGGCGCGGAACTCCTCGAGGGTGAAGCGGAAGGACGGCAGGTCGGCGGGGTCGAACCAGGCCCCCGACTGGAAGGAGTCGTACTGGGTGAGGGAGTTGGAGAAGCCGCCGCCCTCGACGACGGTGATCTGCCCGTGGTAGCGGGTGAGCTGGCCGCCGGCGACGCAGATCAGCACGCCCACGAGCGCGATGTGGAAGAGCAGGTTGCCGGTCTCGCGCAGCAGACCCCGCTCGGCGCTCAGCGAGTCCCCCGTGCGCTCGACGCGGTAGCGACCCCGGCGCAGGCGGCGGTGCGCGGTCTCGAGGAGCATGTCGGCGTCGGCCTCCGGCAGCTCCACGCGGGTGTAGCCGGTGAAGCGGTTGAGCCGGGAGGGGGTGCGCGGGGGCCGCGAGCGCAGCTGGCGCAGGTGCACGCCGACGCGCGGCACGATGCACCCGATCAGGGAGATGAACAGCAGCAGGTAGATCGCCGAGAACCACGGGGAGGAGAAGACCTCGAAGAAGCCCAGGGTGTCCAGGATCTCGCCCCAGCGCCCGTTCTCCTCGAGGAACTGCTCGGTGAGGGTCGGGTTGACGCTGCGCTGCGGGTACAGCGAGCCGGGCACCGCGGCGATCGCGAGCAGCATCAGCAGGATCAGGGCGGTCTGCATGCTGGTCACCTGCCGCCACAGGAACAGCAGCGTGCCGCGCAGCCCGAGGGAGGGACGGCTCGTCGCCTCGACCTTGCTGCTCCAGGAATCGTGCTCGTTCATCACACCACCGGCTCGAAGGTCGCGATCAGGCCCTGCAGGGAGCCCATCCAGGCGGTCCACACCCCGGTCATCAGCAGCACCCCGATCGCGATCAGCAGCGCCCCGGAGAGGAGTCCGATCGCCCGACGATGCCGGGAGAGCCGACGGCTCAGCCCGAGGGCGCGGTCGAACAACAGGGCGAAGAGCACGAAGGGGATCCCGAGGCCCAGCGAGTAGGCGAGGGACAGGACGGCGCCACGCATCACCGCGCCGTCTCCGCCGCCGTCGAGGGACAGCGCGGCGATCGCGGCGTAGGTGGGACCGATGCAGGGGGTCCAGGACAGGCCGAAGATGAGGCCCATGAGCGGGGCTCCGAGGAGCCCGGCGTCGGGCCGCTTGGAGGTGACGGGCCGGTTGGCGCCGAGACCCGGGAACACCCCGAGGAAGACCAGACCCATGAGGATCACGATCGCGCCGGCGATCCGGTTGATCCACACCGTATGGGCCTGCAGGAGGTAGCCGAGCGCCCCGGCGAAGCCGCCCAGCACCATGAACACCACCGCGAAGCCGGCGACGAAGAGGAGCGACCCGAGCAGCATGCGCCGAGTGTCGGGCTTGCCGCTCTCCCGCTGCCCGGCGAGCCCTGAGACGTAGCCGAGATAGCCGGGGACCACCGGCAGCACGCACGGCGAGAGGAAGGCGACGAAGCCCGCGGCGGCGGAGACCGCGAGGGCCAGCAGCAGTGATCCGTTCAGGGCGGTGGCCTGGAAGGCGGCGCCGAGGTCGGCCCCGGTCATTCGGCGAGGACCGTGTCGAGCATCGCCCGCAGGACGGACGGGTCCGCGGCGCCGGAGATGCGGGCGGCGACCCGCCCCTCCCGGTCGAGCACGAGCGTGGAGGGCACGGCATTGGGGGCGACCTGGCCGCGCAGGGCGTACATGATCTGCGCGTCGGTGTCGGGCAGGGACGGGTAGGTGATGCCGTACGTCTGCTCGAAGGCCTGCGCGGGTCCCGCTGCGTCGCGGACGTTCACCCCGAGGAAGGCGACGCCCTGTGCGGCGTACTCCTCGGAGATCGCCTGGAGGTCGGGGGCCTCCTTGCGGCAGGGCGGGCACGAGGCGTACCAGACGTTGAGCACGAGCACCTCGCCGCGGAGGTCGGCGCTCGCGAGGTCCTCGCCGTCGTAGGTGGTGCCGGAGAAGTCCAGCGGCTCGTCGCGCTGCTCCGCGGGGATCTCGGTGGTCACGCCGTCGCCGGAGACGTAGCCGGCGTCCCCCGAGGAGTAGCGGCCCGAGGTGTCGGTCCCACAGGCCGCGAGGACGGCGGTGAGCGAGAGCCCGCCGGCGGCGGCGAGCAGGGTGCGGCGGGTGGTCACGTGAGCTTGCCTCCGGTGGCGTCGACGGCGTGCACGGTGAGCGAGGCCGCGGGCTCGGCGTAGTCGACGCCCGTGAGGCGGTCCCCGTCGAAACGCAGGGTCGTGACCGAGCAGAGCGCGCACTGCCGACGGCGCGGGTCGTGGATCAGGGGGCGTCCCTCGGCGCTGCGCCGGGCGAGCCAGATGGGCAGCTGGTGCAGGACCAGCACGGCCTCCCGACCCTCCGCCTCGGCACGGGCCTGCTGCACGGCGGCGGCGACGCGGGCGACCTGCGCCCGGTAGGGCTCGCCCCAGGAGGGACGGAAGGGGTTCGCGAACCAGCGCCAGTTGCGGGGATCCGTGAAGCGGGCCTCGCCGTGGCCCATGCGCTGCCCCTCGAAGCGGTTCCCGGACTCGATCAGCCGCGGATCGGTCGTGACCTTGAGGCCGTGCGCGGCGGCGATGGGCGCGGCGGTCTGCTGGGCGCGCAGCAGCGGGGAGGCGCGCACGAGGGCCACGTCGTGCTCGGCGAGGTGGGCGCCGACGAGGGCCGCCATCTGCTCGCCGCGCTCGGTGAGGCGGTAGCCGGGCAGGCGGCCGTAGAGGATCCGTTCGGGGTTGTGCACCTCGCCGTGGCGGACGAGGTGGACCGCGGTCGTGCTCATGGGCGCCGGCTCCTTCCCTGATCGTCCCGCTGCTCCTGGCAGAGCCGCCTCACGGTACCAACCACGTCTGGGACGAGCCCGCGCGCGAGGCGGTGGGCGCGGCGGGCATCACGTCCGTCGACCCCTCGCGGGACTCACTCGGCGGTCGCGGGGCGCACGGCGATGGGAGCGTCCTCGGGCAGCGTCCCGCCGAGGATCCGACCGAGCTCGAGGAAGTCCGCATGCCCCACGACGTCGAGCAGGTTCTCGCGCACGGAGCGCACGTGCAGGGGCGCCGCACGCTCGAGCAGGGCCATGCCGGCGTCGGTCAGCTGGGCCTGGCGCCCGCGGCCGTCGGAGCTGCAGCGCACCCGCTCGACCAGGCCCCGCTTCTCCATCCGGGAGATCGTGTGGGTCAGGCGCGAGCGCGAGTGGACGACGCGGTCCGCGAGCTCGGACATGCGCAGGAAGCGGTGCTCCTCCTCGGAGAGGCGCACCAGGATCTCGTACTCGCCGAGGGTCAGGTCGATCTCCGGATCGGACTGCAGCGCCTCGGTGAGGCGGTCGGTGAGCAGGGTCGTGGCGTAGAGGAAGCGCCTCCAGGCCAGCTGCTCCTCGCGCGTCAGCCAGAGACCCTCAGGGCTTGACTCCGTGTCGTGCATCACGTTCTCCTGTTCCTCGCGACTCGCGGTTGTGTCCGGATCAATCCTAGTTTATCTTTCAAGCAAGCGCATCAGTCTCGACGAGATCCTGCGGCACCGACCCCGAGAAGGAGACCCTCATGAACGACCTCACCCCCGGCACCTGGACCCTCGACCCCAGCCACACCTCCGCATCCTTCACCGTCCGCCACGCGGGCATCTCCAAGGTCCGCGGCCAGTTCACCGACATCGAGGGCACCCTCGTCGTCGCCGAGGGCGGCGACCTCGCCTTCACCGCGTCCCTCAAGACCGCGTCGGTCGACACCGCGAACTCCGACCGCGACAACCACCTCCGCTCGGGCGACTTCTTCGACGCCGAGACCCACCCGGAGATCACCTTCCGCTCCACCGGCCACCAGGGCGACACCCTCACCGGCGAGCTGACCATCAGCGGCGTGACCAAGCCCGTCGAGCTCGACTTCACCTACGAGGGCGCCGCGACCGACCCCTTCGGCATCTACCGCGCCGGCTTCACCGGCGCGACCAAGATCTCCCGCAAGGACTTCGGCCTGACCTGGAACGCCGCGCTCGAGGCCGGCGGCGTGCTGGTCTCCGACGAGGTCAAGATCGCGATCGAGGCGGAGTTCACCGCTCCCACCGCGGCCTGATCGCCCCCGCACCCTCGACGGGCCGTCCGCAGACCGCGGGCGGCCCGTCGTCGTGCTCGCTACAGTGCCGCCCATGAGCACGCCCCGCATCCCCTCCCCCTCCGATCCGAACGCCCGCGTGGTGTACCTGACCCGTGAGGGCTGCCATCTGTGCGACGACGCCCTGCCGGTGGTGCGCGCCGAGGCCGATCGCGCCGGCACCTCGGTCGAGGTGCGCGACATCGACGAGGACGAGGCGCTGCGGGCCGACTGGACCTACGACGTGCCGGTCGTCATCGTCGACGGCGCCGTGCACGCGAAATACCGGGTGGACGCCGCGGAGCTCCGCTCCGCGCTCGCCCGACGTCCCTGGTGGAAGCGCCTCACGGGCCGCGCCTGAGGCCCCCAGGTCGCGCCCGGCGGTTCGCGCCGGACGGGGGCGGGCCGCGCCGGACCCCGGCGGGCCGCGCACGGCCCGAGCCGCCCCCGGACGGCGAGAGGGCCCCCGTCCGCGTGGACAGGGGCCCTCTCTCGCGGTCAGACCGCGATCACTTCTTGTTGCGGCGCTGGTGACGCGTCTTGCGAAGCAGCTTGCGGTGCTTCTTCTTGGACATGCGCTTGCGTCGCTTCTTGACGACAGAACCCATAGATGGCCTCAGATCTTCATGGTGGTGAAAGGTTCATGAGTGCGCGGCCCACGGAAGTGCTCCCTCGAGGAGACCCCGGGGCCGGCGCCACGATCGACGCACCATTCTACACGTCACTCCCCGTGGGCCAGTGCGAGATCCGTCGCAGCCCCCGCCGCCAGGCGCAGCTCCTCGTCGACCTCCCGCACCACCAGCGAGTCCGCGACCTCCGCGACCCGCTCGCGCAGCAGCCGGCGCGCCCGTCGGGTGCGGACCGCGGCGGCGAGCGCGGCGAGCGCCGTGCCGAGCAGGCCCAGCAGCAGGCCGGCCGCGAGGCCCAGCACGATCAGCGCGGTGGGCAGCGGGACGGGGATCCACAGGCCTTCGAGCATCGGCAGCGGCAGCGGCGGGATCCCGGCGAAGGCCAGGGCGGCGTTGGCGGCGAGCCAGCCGAGGCCCACCACCGCCGTCAGCAGCGCGAGCCACTGGAGCACGTCGAGCACGGGCCACCACCAGGAGGTCTCCCGGGAGCGCAGGTCCGCGCCCGCGACGGCCTGGTCGAGCGCATCCGGCAGCTCGTCCTCGCGGGAGCGGGCGGCGGTGCGGATCGCGGCGCGCCAGGGATCGGTGCCGCCCGCCGAGGCGGCGTCGGCGAAGCGGCGCACGCCGCCGGCGGCACGGGCCCGGGTCGCCGGATCGGCCTCGGGCAGGGACGATCGGTGCACCTGCTCGTCGGCACGCTCGCGGCCGAGTCCGAGGCGGGCGAGGGGGTCGGCGCGGAAGCGGCGCAGCCAGCGCACGGGCGGCCAGCCGACGCGGCCCGCCGCGCGGTGGCGGTAGGAGCCGCCGACGGCGCTCGCCACCGGCTCGACCCGCGCGGCGACCGCGAGGTCGTCGACGAGCTCGGAGACCTGGGCCTCCGCGCTGCGGGCGGGGAGCCCGGCCGGGTCGGCGGCCGCGCGCAGGGACTCGGCGGCGGCGCGCACATCGGCGCGGTGGCGGGAGGCGACGGCCTCGCGTCCGCGGGCCACGTCGGTCAGCAGGTCCCGCAGCGGCTCGATGCCCTCCCCGGTCTCCGCGGAGACGCCGAGCACCGGCGCCCGCTCGAGGCCGTCGCGGCGCGCGAGCTGCTCGAGGGCGGCGAGCACGCCCTCCCGCTCCGCGGACCGGATCCGGTCGAGCTGGTTCAGCACCAGCACGGTGACGGCGTCGTGCCCCGCGAAGGGCTGCACGAAGTCCTGGTGGAGGACGGCGTCGGCGTACTTCTGCGGGTCGGTGACCCACACCAGCACGTCCACGAGGCCCGTGAGCCGCTCGGCGATCGCGCGGTTGCCGAGCTCGACCGAGTCGAGGTCCGGCAGGTCCAGGAGGACGAGGCCCGAGTCGCCGGGGAGGTGGTGGCGGTCCTCGACCTCGAGCCAGTCCAGCAGCGGGTCGCTGCCCGCACCGCCGAAGACCGCGGCGACCGGTGCGGAGGTGGTGGGGCGGCGCACCGCGGCGCGCGTCACCTCCTGGCCGACGAGCGCGTTCAGCAGGGAGGACTTCCCGGAGCCGGTGGCCCCGAAGAGCCCCACCACGGTGTGCTCGGCGGAGAGGGCGCGGCGGCGGTCGATGCGGCCCACGACCTCCTGGGCCGCGGAGACGTCCCCGCCCGGGGCGACCGGGGCGAGGGCGTCGGCGGCCCGGGCGAGGGCGTCGAGGCGGTCCGCGAGCGGGGCACCGTCGCGGCGGGACCTGCGCGAGGAGCCGGAGGAGCGGGAGAAGAGGCTCATGCGCCGCTCCTGACCTCGTCGGCGAGCGCGTCGAGGGCGTCGGCGTCGGCCGCGAGGAGCTCCCCCGTGCCGACCTCGCCGAGGGCGTCGAGGCGGTCGAGGAAGGGGGCAGAGCGCCCGGCGACGAGGGCGTCGAGACGCTGGCCGAGCCGCTCGCGAGCGATGCGCGCCATGCGGCGCACGGCCTCGTCGCCGAAGATCGTCTCGAGCAGCTTCTGCCCGACCACCGCGGTCGCGGCGCCGGCGCCCACCTCGAGGCCCGTCGGCACGAAGGCGGTCGAGGCGAAGACCACGATCATCAGGGCGACGCCGACGGCGTTCACGCCGAGGGAGAGCAGCCGCGCCCGCGTGCGGCGATCGGCGCCCTCGGTGCGCACCAGCTCGAGCACCTCGCCCTGCCAGGCGCGGATCTCGGCGGTGACCTCGTCGACATAGCCCTCGGGGAGCCGGGAGAGGTCCCGGCCCTCGGCGAGGAGGCGGCCGGAGGGGCCGGCCCGCCAGGCGGCGTCGGCCCGTTCGGCGCCGCGCGCGGTCTCGTCGATCACCACGTGCACGAGCCCGGTGCCGAGCGCCTGCTCGGCCGCGATCGCCGGGGCGGGACGACCGGTGAGGGCGAGGCCGATGCGGTCCCGCACGCGGGAGACCATGCTCTCCAGGCTCCGGAACAGTTCGCCGGTGCCGACCACGTCCTGCCAGCGGGCGAGCACCTCGCCGCGGAGCAGGGAGCCGTCGCCGAGGGCCGCGTCGATCCGCTCCCGGGAGCCGGAGAAGGCCTCGATCGCCACGTCGCGCAGGCGCTGGCGCTCGGCGTCCTGGGCGCGCGCCTGCTCGGCGAGGGTGCGGGCGGAGCCGGCGAGGGAGGTGATAGAGCCGGCGAGGGTGCGGCGGGCGATGCGGGAGCGGGCCTCGCCGTCCTCCGCGAGGGACTGGACGTGCGCCCGCAGCTCGGCGATCCGCTCGGGGGCCAGCAGGCCGTCGGTGTCGAGCTCCGACTCGGGGACCAGGAAGAGGCGGTCCGGGGCGAGACCCTGCCGCTCGAGCATCGCGCGGAGATCCGCGGCGAGCTCCTCGGCGACGCCGGGGCGGTCGGGGATCCGGTTCATCACCACGTCCACGGTGACATCGCGTTCGGCGGCGCTGCGCAGCACCTCCCAGGGCACGGCGTCCGCGTAGCGGTTGGCGGTGGTGACGAAGAGCCACAGGTCCGCGGCGCGCAGCAGCTGCCGGGCGAGCTCCCGGTTGCCGGCGGCGACGGAGTCGATGTCAGGGGCGTCCAGGAGCGCGAGGCCCGCGGGGATCCGCTCCTCGGCCCGCAGCTCGAGCGAGGTGGAGGGGGTGAGGTCGCCGGTGGTGGACTCGACCTCCCCGCCGGTGACGCGGGCGAGGCCGGGCAGGATCCGGGTGCCCGTGAACCAGGCGCGGTCCTGGGGGTGGTGCAGCAGCACCGGCCGACGGGTGGTGGGGCGGATCGCTCCCGAGCGGCTCACCACGGCGCCGACGAGGGAGTTCACCAGGGTGGATTTGCCCGCGCCGGTCGAGCCGCCGATCACGGCGAGCAGCGGGGCGTCGAGGGAGTCCAGGCGCGGGACCACGTGGTCGCCGAGCTGGGTGAGGGCGGCGGTGATCTCGGCGCGGGCCTGCTCGGCGCCCTCGAGGGGCAACGGCAGCTCGAGGGCGCGGAGGTGCTCGGCGAGGTCCTCGAGAGCGGCGGGGCGCTGGGTGGTCATGCGGCCCAGTGTGTCAGTCGAGGAACGGATCCAGACCCCACTCGGGGAAGGCGACGCGTCGCGCGGCCTGCACTGCCCGGTCCAGGTCGTCCTCGGGGTCGAAGCCGGCGGACCAGTCCTTGATCGTGAGCGGCCGGCCGTCGCCGTAGCGGGACATGGCGGGATCCGGGGAGAGGCCGTGGGCCGTGCGGGCCCGACCCTCCGTCGTCAGGTAGGAGGCCGGGAGGGGCTCGGCGGGGTCGAGGGCCTCCCCCGTCGCCACCGCGATGAGCTGGGCCCAGGAACGGGGCACCACGTCGATCACGGCGTACCCGCCGCCCCCGAGGGCGAGCCAGCGGCCGTCGCACACCTCGTCGGCCAGCTCGCGCACGATCAGCATCGCCTCGCGGTGCGCCTCGAGGGTGACGGAGAAGTCGGCGAGCGGATCCGCCCGATGCGTATCCGCGCCGTGCTGGGTGACCAGCACCGTCGGCCGCACCGCACGCACCAGCGCCGGGACCGTCGCGCGGATCGCGCGCAGCCAGCCGTCGGCGGTGGTGCGCGGCGGGAGGGGGACGTTGATCGCGGAGCCCTCCGCCCCGGGCCCGCCCGTGTCCTGCACGAAACCGGTGCCGGGGAAGAGCCGCTCCCCCGTCTCGTGCACCGAGAGCGTCACCGCGCGCGGCTCGTCCCACAGGGCGAGCTCCACGCCGTCGCCATGGTGGACGTCGAGGTCGACGTACATGACCCGCTCGGCGCCGGCGTCGAGAGCGTGGCGGATCGCGACCGCCGCGTCGTTGTAGACGCAGAAGCCGGAGGCGCTGCGGGGCCGGGCGTGGTGGAGACCGCCCGCGACGTTCACGGCGCGCCGCACCCTGCCGGTGAGGATCGCGTCCATCGCGGCGAGGGAGCCGCCGGCGATGCGGGCGGAGGCGGTGTGCATGCCCGCGAAGGGCGGGACGTCGTCCCCGCCGATCCCGAACGCGATCAGCGCGTCGAGCTCCTTCGCGGTGAACGCGGGGAGGCCATCGCGCTCGGAGGCGGTGCGCACCGCGGCGACGTACTCGGGATCGTGGACGGCGGTGAGCTGGGCGTCGGTCGCGACGGGCGGGTCCAGGTCGACCACTCCCGGTCGATCCAGCAGACCTGCGCAGCGCGCGAGCTCCCGGGTCAGCTCGAGACGGATCGGGGACATCGGGTGGTAGGGGCCGAAGTCGTACTCGCGCAGCGCCTCGGACCACACGATGCCGGTGCGGGCGGCGGGGAGGGCGGCGTCGGCGACCATGCCCCGAAGGGTAGCCGGGGTCGTAGACTGCCGCGGACGCGAGCCGGGGACAGGACCGGGGACATGATGAGCCGGGGCAGGAAGGGGAACGATGGACGAGCGCTGGTCCCGCCGTGCCCCCGTCTCCAAGTGGCGCATCTACCTGCGGGCCCTCACCAAGGCGACCCCCGCGCGCATCGCTCTCGGGGTGTTCACGCTGATGATCGCGGTCTTCACGGTGCTGCTGTCATTGCCCGCCGCGACGGCCGACGGCAGCCGCACCCCCTTCGTCGACGCCCTGTTCACGGCGGTCTCGGCGATCTGCGTGACCGGTCTGACCACCGTCGACACGGGCGTGCACTGGTCGCGCTTCGGCCTGGTCGTGATCATGGTCGCGGTGAAGCTCGGCGGCCTCGGCCTGCTGACCCTCGCGTCCCTGCTGAGCCTCTCCGTGCTGCACCGCCTGGGGCTCGCGCAGCGGATGATCACCGCGCAGGAGACCCGCGCCGAGCGCCTCGCCGAGGTCGGCGGCGTGCTCCGGGTCATCCTCATCACCTCGACGAGCTTCGAGATCGCGACCTTCCTCGCCCTGACCCCGTACATGTTCATCACCGAGCACGGGGTGGGCGAGTCCCTCTTCCTCGGCGCCTTCTACGCGATCAGCGCCTTCAACAACGCCGGCTTCGTGCCGGAGGCGGCCGGCACCTCGCAGTACCTCGGCGATCCGTTCTTCTCGATCCCGATCGCGCTCGCGGTGTTCGTGGGCTCCCTCGGCTTCCCCGTGATCATGGTGGTGGTCAAGAAGCTGCGCACCCCGCGGCGCTGGAGCCTGCACGCGAAGCTCACCCTGACCACCACCGCGGCGCTGTTCGTGCTCGCCTGGGCGGCCTACCTCGCGCTCGAGTGGGCGAACCCGGCGACGCTCGGCCCTCACGGCATCGGCACCAAGATCCTCGCCTCGGGTTTCACCGCGGTGATGCCGCGCTCGGGCGGCCTCGCGACCGTGGACGTCGGCCAGATGACGGGCGAGTCCCGTCTGCTGACGGATCTGCTGATGTTCATCGGCGGCGGCTCCGGATCGACCGCGGGCGGTATCCGCGTGACCACCTTCGCGCTGCTGGTGCTGTCGATCTGGGCGGAGGTCCGGGGCAACCCTGACGTCGAGGCCTTCGGCCGGCGCATCCCGCAGGAGACCATCCGCCAAGCGATCGGCGTGCTCGTGATGAGCTCGGCGGTGGTCTTCCTCGCGACCTTCCTCCTGCTGCGGATGACGGCCTTCACCCTCGACCAGACGCTCTTCGAGGCGCTCTCCGCCTTCGGCACGGTGGGCCTGTCCACGGGGATCACCCCGCATCTGCCCACCGAGGCCAAGGTCGTGATCATCGCCTGCATGTACGTGGGACGTCTCGGGCCGATGACCCTCGGCGCGGCGCTCGCCCTGCGCCACCGCACCCGCATGCTGCAGCTCCCGCTCGAGCGCCCGATCGTCGGCTGAGGCGCAGCGTCGGCGAGGGCCGATCAGTGCTCGCCGCAGCGGGCCTAGACTGTGCCCGCCCGGTCCCGTCCGCTGCGGACCGAGCACCGCATCGAGGAGGAGACATGGCACGCACCGCCCGCGACGAGGGCGTCCTGGTGATCGGGCTCGGACGCTTCGGGGCCGCGATCGCGCTGACCCTCGAGAAGCTCGGCACGCAGGTCCTCGCCATCGACGAGAACGAGGAGCTGGTCCAGAAGTACTCCGGCCAGCTGACGCACGTGGTCCGCGCCGACGCCACCCAGCCCGAGGTGCTCGACCAGGTGGGTGCCGGCGACTTCTCCCTCGCCGTGGTGGGGGTGGGCACCTCCATCGAGGCGAGCGTCCTGATCGCCGCGAACCTGGTGGACCTCGGCAAGCCAGTGATCTGGGCGAAGGCGATCTCCGCCGCGCACGGTCGGATCCTGCAGCGCATCGGCGCGCACCACGTGGTCTACCCCGAGGCCGATGCCGGCAAGCGCGTCGCCCACCTCGTCAACGGCCGGCTCATGGACTTCATCGAGTTCGACGACGGCTTCGCGATCGTCAAGATGCGGCCCCCGCGCGAGGTGCAGGGCATGACCCTCGCCGAGTCCGACATCCGCGCCAAGCACGGCGTCACCGTGGTGGGCGTGAAGTCCCCGGGCAAGGACTTCACCTACGCGGTGCCGGAGACCATGGTCGCCGCGCACGACGTCATCATCGTCTCGGGCGACACCCACCTCATCGAGAGGTTCTCCAACCGCCCCTAGGGGGTACGGGTCGTGGCCCGGTGGACGCTGACGGGAGGCGCCCCCGGGGTCCTGCCCTCGGGTCCGTCCCGGCTTCGGCCCCGGGCCCGCTCTCGTGCACGCTGTCGTGCCCAGGCCGTGCCTGCGGACCCCACGCCCCCACCCCCGTGCGGTGACCGCTACGTCATGTGCGGCTGTGTTCCACCGAGGGAACACAGCCTCACATGACGTGCCAGGAACCCACGCGAGCGTGGGGTGTGGGGTGCCGCGCAGGGACTCAGCCGGCGGTCATCGCCCGGGAGGCCTCGGCGGAGGCGGCCATCGCGGCCGCGACCCCGGCGCGCACGCCCTCCCGCTCGAGCGCGGCGAGGCCCTGCACCGTCGTGCCGCCCGGGCTCGAGACGCCGTTCTTCGCGACGGCCGGGTGCATCCCGCTTTCCGTCAGCATCGTGGCGGCGCCGCGCACCGTCTGCTGCACGAGGGTGGCGGCGAGATCGCGCTTCAGGCCCAGGCGCACGCCCTCGTCGGTCATCGCCTCGATGATCGCGAAGACGAAGGCGGACAGCGAACCGGCCGCGCCGATGAAGGCGTGGACCTGGTCCTCCGTGATGTCGACCGCGACGCCGGCGCGGGAGAACAGGGCATGGAGCAGCTCGTGCTGCGCGTCGGTGACGGCACTGCCGCGCATGAGGCCCACGACCCCCTCCCCCACCGAGATCGGGGTGTTCGGCATGGCGCGAGCCGCCGCGGCACCGGCGGGCAGGGTCTCCTCGATCTGCGCGAGGGTCACGCCCGCGGCGAGGGAGAGCACGATCGCGCCCGTCGGCAGGTCCTCGCGCAGCTCGGCGACGAGGTCGAGGATCTGGTAGGGCTTCACGCCGAGCACGACGACGTCGGCCCCGCGCACGGCCTCGGTGCGGGAGGCGGCGGCGGTCGCTCCGAGCTCCTCGGCGGCACGCTCGCTGCTCGCCGTGCTCGAGTTCGCGACCAGCAGATGCTCGGGGCCCACGCCCGCGTCGAGCAGGGTGCGGCCGACGGGCCCGCCCATGTTCCCGGCGCCGATGAGGGCGACGCGGACGGAGGAGAGGTCGATGGTCCCGGTGCTCGTATCAGTCATCCCGCCAGCGTACGGCGCGTGACGCGGATCAGCTCCCGCCGTCCCGGATGCCCGGTCACGACCGGGCGGTGACGGCCCCGGCCCGGGCGGCGATGCGGGACTCGACGACAACGAGCACCTGGACGGCCACGGCACCGCCGGCGGCGAGGAGCAGCAGCAGCGGCCAGTCCGAGCTCGGCCGCTGCAGGGCGCCCGAAGCGTCCTGCCACGGCCAGAGGCTGCGCAGGGCACCGATCATGACGCCGGCGAGCACCACCATGGTGCCGCGGCGATGGCGGGTCAACAGGGTGCGCATGACCCTCACGATGACGACGAGGCCCACGAGGGCCCAGAGGGCGAACCAGGCGAGGTATCCGAGATCTCGCTGGTCCACGGCCTGCAGGGTGGGCTGGTACAGGCCGACGCTCAGCAGCAGGAAGGACCCCGAGACCCCGGGCAGCACGAGCGCGCACACGGCGATCGCAGCGGCGGGTGCCACCACCCACGGGCTCGGCTCGAGGGAGGTCGAGGGCAGAGAGGTCAGCAGCAGCCCGCCGATCGCGCCGAGGCCGAACAGCCCGACCTCCGCTCCGCGCCACGCTCCGCCGGAGAGGCGCACCGGCACCAGCACGGAGCCGGCGACGAGCCCGAGGAACAGCGCGCGCATCGTCTCGGGATGCTCCTCGACGAGTCCCGCCACGGGGCCGGCGACGGTGAAAACGGCCGCGGCCATCCCGACCACGAGCGGGAGCAGGAGCAGCCAGTTCACGCCGCGCAGCTGCTCCCGCACCGCGGCGGTGCGGTCCGGACCGGTCACCAGGCGCCGCCCGGCGACGGCGATCCGGTGGCCTGCATCGATCAGCTCGTCATAAATCCCGGTGACGAGGGCGACGGTTCCGCCGCTGACGCCGGGGACGGTCTCGACCAGGCCGATCAGCGCACCCCGCAGGAGGTTCCCCAACGGGTTGCGGTGGCGAGAGGGAGCGATGTCGGCGGGCGCGGCAGCAGGGGCGGTGTCCGTCATGAGTCCAGCCTACGGAGCGGGGATCCGCCTCCCCTGCCGGACGCAGCGGCGAGTGACCGACTCCGCGCTCGCGTTCTCGGATCGGGCGTGGCCCTCGGGCCCCTCCCCGCCGGTTCAGCGGCCGCGACCCCAGTGCGGGGGCACGTCGCCCGCGAGACGGGCGTCGTTGGACTCGTCGGCCCCAGGTTCGGGGGCGTCCTCGGCGAGGCGATCAGGCAGCACCTTCGGTGCCTCGCCGCGTGCGGCGGCGGGGGCGGGCCCGTCCCGCTCCTCCCAGTCGATCGGCTTCCCGGTCACGGAGGAGATGACGACCCGCCTCCCGCTCACTGCCGCTCCTGGTAGCGGCGGATCGCGCTGGAGACGGAGACGTCCAGCAGCACCGAGCGCTGCTCGAAGCCGAGGAAGCTTCGCACCTCGGTAGCCAGGTGCTCCTCGAGCCGGGCCCGGCCGTCGGAGCAGATGTACTCGACCACCGCGTCGAGGTCCTCGCTCGAGTAGAAGGACAACGGGTGACCGGCGGGGATCTGCGGTCGCGGCAGACGGTGGCGGATCGTGCCGACACCCTGCGGGGATCCCGTGTGCTCCTCCTCCTGGACGAGGCGCAGCGCCCGCTCGACGGCCCGGCGGATCCGCTCCGCCTCGCCGTCGGGGTCGATGAACAGCGCCCAGGACCAGACCCGCTCGGTCGCCCAGCCGGCGGCCTCGAGGCGCTCGGCGCGGAGCCGGTCGCGCTCGCGCTGTCCCTCGGTGGCGACATAGCGGGCGCCGTCGGTGTCGACGGCGAGCAGCAGACGGCCGGGCATGTCGGGATGGCCGAGGGCCAGCTCGATCCGGTCCGCCGTAAGGCCGAAGTCGCGCTCGACCTGCAGACCCAGGCGCCACAGGCGGTCGGCGAGATCGCGCACGAGGGCGTCGGTCTCGAGGGTCCTCGGGGCGACGGGGTCTCCGGCGGCGGGATCCTCGGAGCCGGAGCCCTCGGCGCCGGAGTCCTCGGAATCCAGGGAGCCCTCGGCGGCCGACGGCTGCTCCGCGGAGTCCCCACTCTCACCGGCCGACGCGGCCGGCGCGGGAGTGGAGCCCGTCGTCGTGTCGATGTCCGTCGTCGCGTCGGAGTCCGTGGTCGCCGGGGAGTCCGGGGCCGCGTCGGCCCCCTCCCCGAGGGCGGCGGCGATCGCGGCGTCGAGGTCGTCGTCCTCGGCCGAGAGCGCCGCGGCCTGCGCCTGCCCGTCGGCCCGAGCCTGCCCGTCGGCGCCGGACTCCTCACCGGAGGCGGCGAGGGCGGTGACATGCGGGGTCACCTCCACATCGGGCCCGCCGCGCAGCACCCAGAGCAGGGCGCGGAGGTCCCTCGCTCCGTCACTGCGCAGGCGTCCGAGGTCGAGGTCCTCGAGGTCGAGGGAGGAGACGACGGTGGTGCGGCCGCGGGCCCGGGTGATCACCGTGGCGAGCGCCTTGCGGCCGCCGGGCTCCGAGAGCGGGCCGAAACGGTGCAGCACACGGCCGTGCGGGGTCTTGCCGAAGCCGACGGAGACGATGATGTCGTCGCGCACGATCGAGGTCGCCTGCGCGACCGGCAGCACCGTGAAGACCTCGCGAGCGCCCGGGTCGAAGTACTCGCGCAGCGCCGGGATCACCGAGACGGTGTTCATGATCCGCTCCATGAGCCGGCGGGCATGCGTCTGGGTGAAGGTGAGAACGGCGAGGGAGCGCTCAGGGCGGGTGCGGGCATGCTCGATGACGAGATCGGTGACCCGGCGCAGCTCGGCCTCGGTGCTCTCGACGTACTCCATCGACTCGGTGACCGGGCCGCGCCCGTTCTCCACCAGCACCAGCCGGTCGGGCTCGGGGGCGATCGGCCGCGGCACGGCGACCACCGCGCCGCTCAGGGCGCGGCGCTGGGCGAAGGCCCGCAGCCCCTCGGCGGCGGGCCGGGGATCGCGGCGCAGCTCGACGTGCGGGGCGATGCGCAGCATGTCGTCGAGCAGGCTCGAGGAGGAGTCCTCGCCGTACTCGAGCGGGTCGCCGACCACGACGGTCTGCTCGGCGCGGACGATCGAGGGCAGGGCCGCGGCGGTCGGCAGCCGGCCGCCGTCGGCGACGATGAGCACGTCGAAGTGGCGGCCGCGCGGGATCACCTGCGGCACGAGATACGGCGAGGCGAGCCAGGCGGGACGCGCCTGGAAGAGGATGTCCTCGTACTTCGCGGCGAGGTCCCGGATGGAGACGGTCGAGGAGCGGGCGAGCTCCGCGATCGCGGCCCGGGAGGTGTCCGGGTAGGCCTTCATCGTCGCCACCCGCGCCTCATCGGCGGCGGCGTGGACGCGCGAGGCGGACTCCCGCAGATACGCGGCGTCGAGGCGGCGGAAGCGCTCGGCGACCTGCGACAGCGAGGTGCCGTCGTACTGGGAGATGGTGGGCTCGGCGCCGGCGATCAGCTCGAGGACGCTGCGCCACCACGCGAGCTCCAGCTCGGCGCCGACCTGCTCGGCCGGGACGCGGCGGGTGCGGAGATCCTCGACCAGCTCGC
This sequence comes from Brachybacterium sp. B718/18, assembly GCF_055454375.1. Classification (NCBI taxonomy): domain Bacteria; kingdom Bacillati; phylum Actinomycetota; class Actinomycetes; order Micrococcales; family Dermabacteraceae; genus Brachybacterium; species Brachybacterium sp. B718/18. The sequence goes on from NZ_JBVDDO010000003.1 coordinate 270,707, forward strand.
CGAGGCCGTCGAAGGACAGCCGGCGCAGCAGCTCGGTGCGGCGCGGCAGCGACTCGAGGTCCCCGCGGTCGGCGTGCAGGGCCTCCGCGCGGCGCTCGAGCTCGTCGAGGTCCGCGCGCGGCAGGTCCGCTCCCGCGGGCGTGCCGTCCAGGAGCACGGCCAGCTCGTCGAGCACCCGCTGGGCGTCCTGGGCGGCGCGATGGGCGGCGTCGAGATCCGCGGGCAGGGCCGGGGTGCCGTTGCCGGTCAGCGCGTCGCGGCTCCAGGCATCGGCGACGGCGCGCGCCTCGACGAGATCGCGGTGGAGGTCCGGGGACACGGAGGCGGGACGCTGCAAGGCCGCTGCCTCGCGGCGCAGGCGGCGGCGCACGCCGAAGCCCATGCTCACCCCGTGCTCGACCCGCCAGGACTTCTCGGCGGTCGCGGCCACGAGATCGGCGAGCGGTGCGCGGAACACGGCGGCCTGGAAGCCGGAGAGCAGGGCCCGCACCCGGTCCAGCAGGGCCAGGCGGGACTGGAGCTGCTCGAGGGTGCTCGGCTCGCGCAGTCCCAGGTGCTCCCCGCACGCGGGGCACGCGCGGCGCAGCCGGGGCAGCACCTCGTCGCGCCACTGCTCGAGCAGCTCGCGGGCCCGCTCCGCCTGGGTGTCGGAGCTGATCGGCGCCCCGTACCAGGCGGTCTCCTCGGGGCCGGTGCTGAGCACGCCCACCTCGGCGGCCTCGCGCAGCTGGGCGGTGAACCGCTCCCGCTCCTCGCCGACCATCGACGCGGCGACGTCGGAGCGCAGCCGCACCGCGGTGCGGGGGGCGGGGCGCAGCCGGGTGAGGGCGGCGAGGGCGGAGATCGCGTCGTGCGCGGAAGCCTGCCACGGCTCCTGCACGCGATGCATCGCCTCGACGTGCCCGGCGAGGATCTCGCGGGTCTCGGCGAGCTCGGCGGGGGCCTCCGCCTCGGGACCGAGGCCGTGGGAGCCGGCCTGGCGCAGGCTGCGCAGCAGGGCCGCGGAGGCGTTGCGCTGCAGGGCCGGGTCCGGGGAGAGGTCGAAGACCAGCTCCTCGAGGCCGCGGGACTGGGCGAGCTCGAGCAGGCGGGTCAGGTTGCGGCGGCGTTCAGAGACGATCAGCACGCTGCGGCCCCGCGCGTTGAGCTCCTCGGCGAGGTCGACGACCAGGTCGAGGGAGGCCGCGCCGGGCGGGGCGGCGACCGCGAGGTCCTGGCCGGCGAGGACCCGCTCGAGGACGGCGAGGTGGTCGGGCTCGACGGCGGCGACGAGCTCCTGCTCGTCGACCGCGGGCACGTCGCTCTCCGCGTCGCCGCGCACGACGGACCGCGCCTCGAGGTCGCCGGAGAGCGCGGCGACCAGCGGCGAGGCGGCCCAGTCGGTGCGATCCGCGGCGAGGTCCTCGGCGACGGAGCCGGCGGCGTCCATGAGGTTGCCGACCACGAGCGCATGGGTGATGCGGAAACCGGGCAGCGGCTGGCCGAGGGCGCGGAAGGCGTCCAGGACCGGGTTCGGGTCGAAACCGTGGGCGCCGTCGGTCGTGGCGAGCAGCGCGCGGGCGTCGACCGCGACCCCGGCCTCGCGCAGGGAGCGGAGCAGCACGGGGTTCAGGTCCGCGGTCGCGTCGACCTCGAGATCGACGTCCTCGCGGGCGTTGCCGCGCAGGCGCAGCGTGAGAGGGCGGACCAGCACGGGGGCATGGATCGGGGCCGAGCCGTCGGCCGGCAGCCAGGTCGCCTCGCCGATGCCGAGATGGCAGGTGGTCAGACCCACGTCCTCCGCGTGCCGCTCGGCGATCTCGCGGATCGTGCGGGCGTGGGCGCGGGCGTCGGCGAGCGCGCCGACCTCGCGCACCAGGGAGGACAGGCGCGTCGGCCCGCGACCGGCGAGGAGCTGGGCGAGGCCCGAGGGGTGCGAGTGGGTGAGGTCCAGGACGGTGGGCCCGGCCCGCATCTGGGTGAGGAACGAGGGGGCGGTCCCGCCACCGGTGATCTCCTGGGTCCAGCGGTCCAGGGCATCGGCGACGCGGTCCTCCCGGCTTAGTGGACGGTGCTCGCGCCGCTGCTGGAGGAGGTCCTCCTCGTCCTGCTCGGGGGCGATGCCGGCGCCGACCTCCTCGAGGTGTCGCGCGACGACCAGCTCATAGGCCGGGGAGGCCGGGGCGGTCCGGGCGGCCCGCTCCTCCGTGCGGGCGGCATCGTCCCGCCGGGCGGGCTCCGGGTCGGGGTTCTGCTCGACCTCCGCGGCCGGGTCGGGGAGGCGCTTCTTGCCGCGCAGGAGGTTCCACATCATGGGTCCCGAGGTTACCGGGGCGCGGCTCAGACCTCGTGGAGCCGCACCGAGTGCTCGGCGAGATGCTCGCGCAGCTCCTCGGTGATCTCCCCGGCGATGACCAGGTCCGTCAGCACGGAGACGGGGCAGATCCCGGCGAGGGCGCGCTCGCCGATCTTGTCGGCCGTGGCGAGACCCACGACGCGCCGGGAGTGGCCGATCATGATCCGGGTGACGCCGGCCTCGGCCTCCGAGTGGCAGGTGAGCCCCGCCTGCACGTCCAGGCCGATGGTGCCGACGAACATGGTGTCCAGCCACAGGTCGCGCATGGTGGCGGTGGCGAGAGGACCGGTGAGCTCGAAGGAGTAGGGCTCGGCGACGCCGCCGAGGACGACGGTGCGCACGTGCGGGCGCAGCACCGCCTCGGTCGCGATGTTCAGCGCGGCGCAGACGACGGTGAGCCCGGGCATGCCGTCCCGGGAGTCGATGTCCGGCCGGGAGACGACGCGCCGCGCCGTCGAGGTGGTGGTGCGGCCACCGTTGAAGCCGATGGTCTGTCCGGCCTCGACGAGGCTCGCGGCCCGCTCCGCGATCCGCTCCCGGTCGCCGCCGGAGGTGTCGGTCGCCCGGGGACCGGTGGCGAGGGAGTAGGCGACGTCCACGGCGACGATCCCGCCGTGGGTGCGGCGGGCGAGCTGGGCCCGCTCCATCTCCACGAAGTCGCGGCGCACGGTGGACTCGCTGATGCCGAGCTCGCTCGCCACCTCGGCGACGCTGAGCCGCTTGAGCTCCGAGAGTCTCGCCAGGACATGGTCCCAGCGGGCGGAGCGGTCTTTGCCGACGGGGGCGCTGCGCATGGTCACGCAGTCAGTATTGCGCGGACGCCGCCCGGATCGCCGCCCGATGCGCACGTTCGATCACTCCGCGGCCGAGTTCCCAGGTCTCGTTTGTGTCACGATCGGGGCCGTCGTACGTTGGCGGCGTCGCCTCGAACCGGGGCGCTCCCGCTCAACGAAAGGATGTCCATCATGGGTTTCGATGACGCGCTGAACAAGGCCAAGGGTCTCGCCGAGGAGAACCCGGAGCAGGTCGAGCAGGCGCTCGACGCTGCCGGCGAGGAGATCAAGGAGCGCACCCCCGACAACGTCGACGGTCAGGTCGACGAGGGCGTGGAGGCCGCGAAGGACAAGTTCGGCCTCTGATCCCCGGATCCGCACTCAGCGAGGGCCCCGACGCGAACGCGTCGGGGCCTTCGCTCCGTCTCGGGGTCTGGGGATGTCGAGCTATCGAGGTGTCGTGCCGCGCCGGGTCAGGACTTCTTGCGGGTGGCGAGGGCGACGCCGACGCCGGCCGCGATCACGATGACCACGCCGATGCCGATCAGCAGCGGCGCCGGGAGGCCGCCGGAGCCCACCTGCTCCTCCGCGGCGGTCGCCTCGGACGTGGTCTCCGCGCTGGTCGGAGCGTCGGATCCGGCATCGCTCGCGGCGGGAGCCGTGGTCTTCTCCCCGGCGGTCTCGTCGCCGGCGCTGCCTCCGTCGCTCGGGGCGGGCTCGAGGTCGCCCGCGGCGGGGTCGTTCTCGACGGTGAGGGCGAGGGTGCCCTCGATGGGATGACCATCGGAGGAGACCACGCGCCACTGGATCTCGTACTCCCCGGCGGGCAGCGGCTCGGCGAGGTCGAGCACGGCGTCGTGGCCGTCGATGGTGGGCGTCTCCTCGAGCACGGTCTCCCCGTCGGCGTCGACGATCCGCACCACGGGGCTCACGTCGAGCAGGTCCGCCGAGTAGGTCAGGGTGATCTGCTCGGGCGAGGTCTCGACCGCCGCGCCGTCGGCCGGGTCGGAGGAGATGAGCGTGTCGTGGGCGCGGGCCGGAGCCGGCAGCAGCGAGAGCGCGGCGATCACGACCACGATGAGCAGGGGCAGCAGGACCTGGGGGCGACGGAGGGCGGTGTTCACCCCGGCAGGCTACCGCTGTGCTCCAGGACTGGCAGGGCCGCCCGGGCTGCGGCGACCTCGGTCAGATCCAGGTCTGTGACCAGCATCCCCTCCTCCCGGCCGAGCTCCTGGCGGACCTCGCCGAGGGGGCTGATGACGGCGCTGTGCCCCACCCCGCGAGCGGCCCGACCGGTGTAGGCGGGGTCGGGGGCCTGGTCGGCGGCGAGCAGGAGACTCGTGGAGTCGAGGGCCCGGGCGCGCAGCAGGAGGCGCAGCTGCTCGACCTTCCCCGGTCCCTCGGCCCAGGCGAGCGGCAGCAGGATCGCCTGGGCGCCGCGCCGGGCGAGGGCGGTGAACTGTTCGGGGAAGCGGACGTCGTAACAGGTGGCGAGGCCCAGCTGGGTGCCGCGCAGCTCGAGGGTGACGAGCTGGTCGCCGGGGGCGACGGTCTCGGACTCGCGGGCACCGAAGGCGTCGTAGAGGTGGATCTTGCGGTAGTCGACGTCCACGCCGTCGCCGCGGGCGATGAGCGTGTTGTGGACGCGACCGTCCGCGGTGGGGGTGAAAGAACCGGCGACGACCACGAGGCGATGCGCGGCGGCGAGGCGGCGGATCTCGTCCTCGAACTCCTCGTGACGGGCGAGGGCCGCCGCGCGCAGGTCGGTGCCGAAGGGGGTGAGCGTCGCCTCGGGCAGGAGCACCAGGTCGGCGCCCGCCTCGGCGGCGCGGCCGACGGCGGAGCGCACGCCCGTGAGGGTCCGCTCCGGGTCCTCGTGGACGGTGATCTGGGCGAGGGCGATCCGCGGCCCGGCGGCGGCCCGGGCCCGGTCCAGCTCGGCGGGGGTGTCGATGTCCTCCCCCTCGGCGCCGACGGGCTCCTCGCGCACGAGCTCGGTCTCGTCGAGCGCGGCATAGAGGCGGCGCAGGGGCAGGTCCGTCCAGGTGCCGTCGGCGCCCCGCACCTCCTCGAGGGCCGCCCGGAGCCGGGCGACGGGCCAGGCCGCGATCAGCAGGTCCAGGCAGTGGACGCGGCCGGTGCGGGCAGCGGCAGCGACGAGCCGGTCGAGGGTCTCGGCGCGCAGCAGCGGCAGGTCCCCGCCGAGGACGACCACCACGTGCTCGTCGCCCGTCTCCGCGGCGCCGCGGGCGAGGGCGGCGAGCGGGCCGGAACCGGCGGGCTCCTCCCGCACGAAGCGGGCGCCGAAGCGTTCGGCGAGGCGGGCCCCGTCGGCCTGTTCGGGACCGACGACGATCCGGGAGCCGACGGGCGCGGCCCGCAGCACCCGCTCGAGGGTGCTCGCCCCGCCCACCTCGGCGCGGGTCTTGTCGAGCCCGCCGTGACGGGCGGACGCACCGCCCGCGAGAATCACGGTGGCGGTGGGCACGTGCACGCGGCTCGACATGGGTCGATCCTGTCACGGAGCGCTACGATGACCGAGGCCTTCGGTCACGGGACGACATCCCGCGTCGGGACCGCAGCGCCTCCGTAGCTCAGGGGATAGAGCACCGCTCTCCTAAAGCGGGTGTCGCAGGTTCGAATCCTGCCGGGGGCACTTTTCTGATCAGCACGTTAACGAATCACCACAGCGGCTGACCTGCGTAGTCGGCCTCCTGTGACCCCCTGGTGACACCCGCCCTTCCGTTCACCAAGGCGAGCGCAGCTTTTTCCTCACTCCCGGCAACGTGGGTATAGCGCGAAGTCACCGCGAGCGAAGAGTGCCCCGCCCAGGTCCGGACCGTCGCCAGCGGCACCCCAGCACGCACCCACTCCGACACCGCGACGTGCCGAAGGTCGTACAGCCGCAGCTCCGGAGCGATCACGGACCAGTGCATGTCCCGCCGCATGTTCCGCGACGCGATCAAACCGCCGCCCGGCGCCGAGAACACCCGATCACGAGGGGCGAGGTCCGCGATGTGGTGTTCGAGGTCTTCCCGCACAGCAGCCGCCAGCGGGACGTATCGAGCCTGATGGTTCTTCACGTCCTTCTCCCTGTGTCCCTCCGGGAAGGACCGCAGCACCCGCAGCCGCCCGCCGGACACGTCCCGGACCCGCAGCGCCCGCATCTCTCCCGGCCGAGGCAAGGCCGTAGCTCCAACAATCCACAGAACCCGACGCACAGAACCCGTATGAGCGCCTGCGCTTAAACCATCTCCATAGCAGGTGCCTTCAAGCAAGGCACTTCCAAATGCACTCAAGTAGGCACACGTGCACCTGCCTCTGCCAGCACACACCCGCCGTGGTACCTTGCCCCGCGAGGGGCCGAGCCCAGGGGAGCACCTCACGCACCGTTGCCTTCGAGTGATGGCCCATACCAAAGGGGGATAGATGCATTTTGTAGTGCCACAGCTCAGTGAAGTCCTATTCGGCGCAGGATGGCTCGCACTGATCGGCGCCATCGGATTCGCGCTATTCAAGGGGTTCCGAAGTGGACGCGGCAAGACGGGTGGGGCAAACAAGTGAAATCGTCGCGCAGGCGCGCTGACCGCCTTGCTTATTGCGCTCATCATCGGGATCGGTTTCCCAGCGACCGCGACAGCTGAAACACCAGAGCAGAATGGGCTCGAAGCATACACGGACATTGAGCTCACCGAGCTCTTTGGCGATGCAGGTGTAGCCGAGAACGACATGGAAGGCCTCATCGCAAAAATCCGTTCCGGGGAGGTCCCGGAATCAATGCAGCCCGACAGCACGCCGGTCGAGGTGTCCACTGAGGAAGTGAAGGGCGGCTACGTTACCGTCTACCGCTACGCAGACGGGTCTGCCACAACAGTCACCTCGACCTCAGGAGAACAGGCGGACGATCCCAAGCCCGGCACGATTACGACCCAGGCAATCGCCGTCAAGGGAGTCGGATGCTCCTCGAAGAAGACTTCTGGCTCGACGACCACCTACACCGGGTGCAATGTTGAAGCTGCCTACTTGATTGGTACCGCCAAGTTCAAGTTTGACGGCAAGCGCTCTGGCGGTAAGTTCACAATCACGCGTGTTTACGGCGGTGGATGCAACTACTTGACTAAGTGCACAGGCGACACCCAGGCCCACTACATCCGATCCCTTGCCACGTGGCAGCTCGAGTCGCATTAGATCCACACAGCGTCAGTACGTTTGGCCGGTGAGAACTTTCCTTACTGACTCAAGGCGGCGGCTCCGCCGCCGCGGGGGGGGGGGGG
>NZ_JBVDDO010000003.1:278098-308488 GCF_055454375.1 Brachybacterium sp. B718/18
GCTCGTCCCCGGCGATCTCGGCCCCGCGCATCTAGCGGCCGCGGGCGGCCTCGCGCACCCCGGTCGCACCCCAGCCCGCCAGCCGCATACGACGAGGGCGGCCCCTGGTCTTCCAGAAACCGCCCTCGGGCTGACGAGACGACTACGCTAAGGCTGCCGCGAACGCTCCGCGTCCTTGCCTTCGAGGCATTGCTGGGCGCGTCTCAGCGTGACCCCCAGATGACCCCCGGACCTCGGAACACCTGCCAAATGTCCCATCCTCGGCACCCCGTGCACCAGGCACAACGTCGCGCCGGACCTGCCTCCCGGGACTCCTAAAGCGGGTGTCGCAGGTTCGAATCCTGCCGGGGGCACCAGGCGCCGAGGAGATCGCGCGCATCCCCCGGGGCGCGCCCGCCCGGGCTGACCCGGCGGTAGCGTGGGGCGGGTGACCATCACCGATGCTGACACCGCCCCCGAGAACTCTTCCGCCCCCGACCCCGACGTCGCCTCGCCCGAGTTCGCCGACCCCGAGTCTGTGCTGCGCCTGCCGCGCCTCGCGGCGGTGACCGCCGTCCCGGGCGGCCGCGTGATCGCCGCGATCCAGCAGGCCGACGAGCACGGCGCGCGGACCCCGTCAGCCCTGTGGGAGCTGGACCCCGCGGGCGAGGCGCCCGCCCGCCGCCTCACCGTGTCGGCGAAAGGCGAGGACGGGCCGCGGCCCGCCCCGGACGGCTCGGTGCTGTTCACCTCGGCCCGTCCCGATCCGGAGGGCGGCTCCGTGGAGGACCGGGCCGCGATCTGGCGCCTGCCCGTCGCGGGCGAGGCGCGGCTGGTCGCGTCGGCGCCCGGTGGGCTCGAGCTGCTCGCCGTGGCGGACGACGGCACCTTGCTCGCCGCGACCTCGGTGCTGCCCGGTGGCACCCTCGAGGACGACGCTGAGCGCCGCACCGCCCGGAAGGACGCGAAGCGCACCACGATCTGGCACACGGGCATGCCGATCCGCCAGTGGGACCACGAGATCGGCGACCAGGAGCGGCACCTGCTGCTGGTCTCCCCGGCCGGGGAGATCACGGACCTCACGCCGGGCGTCGGCACGGTCGCCCTCACCTCCGCCTCCGCGGACCTCTCCCCCGATGCGCGCACCGTCGCGACCACCTGGACCCGGCGAGTTCCGGGCGGAGAGACCCGCAGCGACCTGGTGCTGCTCGAGGTGGCCACCGGCGAGCGCCGCACCCTGATCGCCGCGGACGAAGAGGCGCAGGTCTCCGCCGCGCTCTTCTCCCCCGACGGCGCCCGCCTCGCCGTGCTCCGCTGGACGCACTCGACCCCGTCCTCGACGAGCCTTCCGCGCCTCGAGATCCGCGGTGCCGAGGGAGCCGGGGAGGCCGAGGGGGAGGTCATGGCCGTCGACCTCAGCGACCTCACCCCGACCGACCTCGAATGGGCGGGCCCCGGAACGCTCCTGGTCGCGGGCGACCTGCACTCCTCGGGCGCGATCCTCGCCGTCGACGTCACGACCGGCGCCGTGCGCTCCCTCGCGGACGGCGGGGTCTACTCCTCGCTCTCCGTCGCCGAGGACGGCGCCGTGCTCGCCCTGCGCAGCGATGTGGCGACGCCGCCGCGCCCCGTGCGGATCTCGGCCGACGGCGCGGTGGCCGAGCTGCCGGCGCCGGGCGGGATCCGTGCCCTGCCGGGCACGCTCGAGAAGGTCGAGACCGAGGTCGACGGGGTCACGGTCCCCGGCTGGCTGTGCGTGCCGTCGGGCGCGAGCGCCACGGATCCGGCCCCGGTGATGCTGTGGATCCACGGCGGCCCGCACGCCTCCTACAACTCCTGGAGCTGGCGCTGGTGCCCGTGGATCGCGGTCGCGCACGGCTGGGCGGTGCTGATGCCGGATCCGGCGATGTCCACCGGCTACGGCGACGCGGGACTGAACCGGGGCTGGCCGCGCCGACCCGAGGTGGTCTTCGGCGAGTGCGAGGCGCTGCTGGACGCCGTGCTCGAGCGCGAGGTGCTCGACGGGACGCGCACGGCGATGCTCGGCGCGAGCTTCGGCGGATTCCTGGCGAACTGGATCGCGGGGCACAGCGACCGCTTCGACGCGATCGTCTCCCATGCCGGGCTGTGGGCGCTGCCGCAGCAGCACCGCACCACCGACGCCGCGGCCTCCAAGATGCGGGTGCACCGCCATGAGGACGAGGAGCCGGAGTGGTACGCCGCCTCCTCTCCGCATCATGCGGCCGCGGCGATCACCACGCCGATGCTGATCACCCACGGCAACCGGGACTACCGCGTGCCGGTCTCCGAGGCGCTGCGCCTGTGGTGGGACCTGGTCTCGCGCTGGGACGGCGCACCGGAGGCCATGCCGCACCGCTTCCTGCAGCTGACCAGCGAGAACCACTGGGTGCTCACCCCGTCGAACGCCATCGTGTGGAACCGGGCGATGCTCGCCTTCTGCGCCCAGCACGTGCTCGGCGGCCCGAGCGCCGATGAGGCGATCACCTGGTGATCAGCGCTCCCGACGCGGCCCCGGTCAGGTCGGTCACCACCGCCTGACCGGGGCCGCCGGTGCGGGCTACGCTGGCAAACCGCCGATGGCAGATCGGCGCCCCGGACGGGACGACCCGGTCCGCGGGAACACGACGGGGACGGCCTCACGGAGGCCCCGATGACCCCCTCGACCCGGACCTGCATCCTCGACCGTCCCGCCCTGACCCGTCTCGGAGCCGGCTGGGCCGGCGTCGCCGCCCTCGCGCTCCTCGCCCCCGACCCGGCGCGCCTCTCCGGCCCGGTGCTCGCCCTCGTGCTCGCCGCGATCGTGGCCGTCGTGATCCTCGCCGCGGGCGGCGTCGTCGCGCAGGCCGAGGCCCTCGCCCACCGCCTCGGCGACCCCTACGGCACGCTCGTGCTGACGCTGTGGATCGTGGTGATCGAGGTGGTGCTGATCGCGGCCGTGATGCTCGGCCCCGGCGATCACCAGACCATCGCCCGCGACTCCGTGATGGCGGTGTCGATGATCATCCTGAACCTCGTGCTGGGGCTGTGCCTGCTGGTCGGGGGCCTTCGGCACGGGAGCCTCGCGCACCACCCCGAGGGCACCTCGACCTATCTGGTGCTGCTGATCGCGCTCGCGGCGATGACCTTCGCGGTCCCGGCCGTGCTCGGCGAGGGCGGCGCCTACGCCCCGCTGCCCGCCGTGGTCATCGCGGTTCTCACCGTCGCGCTGTACGCCCTGTTCCTCCTCCGGCAGACGGGCGCGCAGGCCGCCGACTTCCGCGAGGTCGAGGCCACCGCCGCCGGGTCTCGCGCCCCCGAGTCCGCCACCGCGGCCGAGTCCGCCGCCGTGGGCTCCGCCGTCTCCCCGTCCTCCGCACTCGCAGCCGGTGCCACGACCGCCGACGCCCCGAGCACCGCCCCCGCGGGGCCGACCCCGCCGCGCGAGATCCTCGCCGAGCACCGCCGCGAGCTGCTCGTGCGCCTGGGCCTCCTGCTCGCGACCGTGCTGCCCATCGTCCTGCTCTCCCACGACATGGCGGGCCTGCTCGACGAGGGCCTCGCCCGTCTGGACGCCCCCGCGGCGCTGAGCGGCGTGCTCATCGCGGCGATCGTGTTCACCCCGGAGGCGCTCACGGCGCTGCGCGCGGCCCTCGGCGGCGAGATGCAGCGGGTCGTCAACCTGTGCCACGGCGCACTGGTCTCGACCTTCGCCCTCACCATCCCCGTCGTGCTCGTGATCGGCCTGCTCACCGGCAGCCCGGTGGTGCTCGCCGAGTCCCCCGTCAACCTGCTGCTACTCGGCGTGACCCTCGCGGTCGCGGCGGTCTCCGCGGCGGCGCCGCGGGTCACGGCGGTGCACGGCGGGGTGCACCTGCTGCTGGTCGGCGTCTACGCGCTGGCGCTCTTCTCCTGACGGCGGCGCCCGCGCGCCTCGCTGCGCGGTCCTCCACGACGACCTGCACCTGACGTACCGGCTGGTCTCGAACCGGCTCGACGGGGAGGCGACGCTGACCTGCCGCGCCCTCGCGGACCCTCGGCCCCGCCGGCTGGGAGGAGCTGACCGACGGGGTGATCGTCGCGGCGCAGCCGCACGGGCGCCCAGCTGGTTCCCCTGCAACGACCGGCCCGACGACAAGGCGACCTATCGGATCGTGCTGGCGACCGGCTCGGACCATCACGTCGCGGCCTCCGGGGAGCTCACCGATCTGCGCCATTTCGGCTCCACGACCACCTGGACCTACGAGCAGACGGTCCCGATGGCGACCTATCTCGCGACGGTGCAGATCGGCCGCTACGCGGTGCCGGAGCATCCCGGCGCACCGGTGCCGGTGCGCACGGTCGCCCCGCCGCGGCGGAACGCCCGGGCCTTCGCGGCGGGCTTCGCCTGCTACGCGGAGTGGCTGCGGTCCGAGCACTGCGGATCCCGCTCCGCGCAGCAGTGGGCCACGAGCACGTGCCCGGGCGGGGCGGGCAACTCGCGCACGTCGTGATCGTCCAGGCGCACCGCGGTCATCGGGACGGCGAGCCCGGTGCCGAGCATCTTCAGCACCGCCGCCCCGCGCGACGGCCGTGACCAGGTGCTCCCCGCAGCGGGAGAGGCTCACGACGAGGTCGTCCCGGTGCCCGTCGACTCGCGCCCAGGGGCGGCCGTGCCCGCTGGATCCGCAGTGCGGGCAGAGCCGACCGGTGCGCACCGCAGGGGCCGGGACACCGAGCAGCTCGCCGACGTGGCGCCGGAGCATGCCGTCCGCGTCCTCGAGGGAGGAGTGCCGGCGGACCGAGGGGTCCATGGGCGCAGACTAGACAGGGCGGAAAGTAGTCTCCGACCATGGCCTCGACCATCTCCCCCGCGTCCCGCAGCATCCTCTTCGCCCTCACCACCGCGCTGCTGATGGCCACGGTGCTCGGGGTGATCGGCCTCTGGCCCTCCGCGGAGGACCGACCGGAGCGGGCGCAGCTGCTCGCGCCCGGCGTCGAGCTGCTCGACGTCGAGGTGACGGAGGTGCCGGAGTCCGTGGACCCGCTCGCCGCCACCGTGGTGGAGGGCGTGGGCGTCTCCGGCGGGATCGACGGCGAGCCGGTGCAGGTGGAGGTCACGCCGGAGGTCGCGACCGGCGGCATCCACCCCGGCGACCGGATCCGGGTCCTCGCCGTCGCGGAGGCCGGGGAGGGGCAGCCGTACTACTACTTCGACCATGTGCGCACCGTGCCGCTGGGCCTGCTGTTCGTGGTGTATCTGCTGGTCGTGGCGGTCGTCGCCCGGGGTGCGGGGTTGCGGGCGATCCTCGGCCTCGCCGCGGGCGTCGGCATCGTGGTCGCCTTCCTGCTGCCGGCGATCCTCGCCGGGGAGCAGCCGGTGCTCGTCGCCCTCGTCGCCGGTTCGGCGATGATCTTCCCCTGCGTGTACTTCGCGCACGGGGTGTCGGTGCGCACCACCACGGCCGTGCTGGGCACCTTCGGCGGCGTCGCCGTGACGGTGCTGGTCGCTCTCGCTGCGGGCAGACCCGCGGGTATGACGGGGGTCGACGGCGAGGCGGCACAGCTGCTGGCCGGCACGTACCCGCAGGTGTCGCTGTCCGCACTGTTCCTCGCGGGGGTGATCGTCTCGGGGCTCGGAGCGCTCAACGACGTGACGATCACGCAGGCGTCCTCGGTGTGGGAGCTGCGCGCGGCGATGCCGGAGGCGTCCCGGCGACGCGTGTTCGCCTCGGCGATGCGGATCGGCCGGGATCACATCGCCTCGACCGTCTACACCCTCGCCTACGCCTACATCGGCTCGGCGCTGCCCGTGCTGCTGTTCGCCTCGACGATCGAGCGATCGCTGCTGGGCACGCTCACCGCCGGGGAGATCGCGGCGGAGGTGTTCCGCACCCTTGTCGCCTCGATCGGACTGGTCCTCGCGATCCCGCTGACCACGGGGATCGCCGCCGCGCTGGCCTCGCCGAGCACGGCCCCGCCCGTTCCGCCGTCCGCGACCTCGCACGCCCACCGCTAGGCTCCTGACCATGTCCCCCTCCCCCCGCCGCCGCTTCGACGCCACCTGGCTGCCCTTCGGGATGATGGTCGGCTTCATGATCGGCGTGGGCGTGGGGCTGATGGTCGTCGACAACCTGCTCGTCGGGGCGGGCATCGGCTTCGTCGTCGGCGCAGCGCTCGGCGTGGCGCTGGGCCTGCGCGGCCGTCGCGGCGGCCCGACCGAGGAGGAGATCGAGGACGCCTACCAGGACGCGCTGCACGGGGACTCCTCCGGCACGTCCCGTCCTGGCGGGCCGGGCGCGGATACGGGGAGCCCGCTCGACGGGCCGCCCGACCAGCGGGGGTGACGGCCCGGTCCGTCCCGGCCTGGTTCGACCTGGCCGGGTCTGTCCCGCTCGGGTCTGTCCGCGACGGTGGGGCGCGGGGCGGGGTCGAGATCCTGACGGGACGGGGCCCGCTGCCGACGTCGACCGATCTGACAGCGGGCCCGGTCGTCGGCCGTCAGGCGGGGAGCGTCACCTCGGCGCTCGTGCGCGCGGAGGCGTAGCAGGCCTCGAGCACCTGCGCTCGGCGGAGCGCGAGGGAGCCGTCGTGCCCCGCCCAGTCGCCGGAGCGGACGTCGGCCACGAAGGACGCGACCGCGCCGGCGTGGCCCCCGTCGGCCCCGATCTGCGGGCGGATCTCGGCCGGCATCCCCTCGACCTCTGTGTGGATGATCAGGCGGTCCTCGCCGCCGCCCCATTCGAGGGTCGCACCGCCCTCGGAGCCGTAGAGGGTGACGTAGCAGAGGTCGTGCGGGATCCACTGCGCCCAGCTGGACTCGAGGAGCAGCGTCGAGCCGCCCTCGAGGCGGAGGAAGGCGGTCGCGAGGTCCTCGACCTCGAAGGGAGCGCCCGCTTCCTGCTGGGAGACGCCGAAGCCGCTGCCGCCGCGGCCGCGGGGGCCGAAGGCGGCGTGGGTCGAGGCGGAGGCGGTGAGCACTTCGGGCTCGCCGAGGAGGTGCAGGGTCATGTCGAGCATGTGCACACCGATGTCGACGAGCGCGCCGCCGCCGGAGGACTCGGCCTTGGTGAACCAGGTGCCGAGGCCGGGGATGCCCTGGCGGCGGATCCAACCGGTCTTGGCGTAGTAGATGTCGCCGAGCACCCCGGAGTCGACGACGCCGGCGAGCGCGGTGACGTCGCCGCGGCGGCGGTGGTTGAAGGACACGTCGAGGACGCGACCGGCGCGCCGGGAGGCCTCGACCATCGATTCGGCGTTCGCGGCATTCTCCGCCATGGGCTTCTCGGTGAGGACGTGGATCCCGGCCTCGAGCGCGGCGATCGCCATGGTGGAATGCAGGAAGGTGGGGGTCGCGATGGAGACGATGTCGAGCTCGGCCTCGGCGAGCATCTGCCGCCAGTCGGGGTAGCGCAGCTCCACGCCATGCTCGTCGCCGAAGCGGGTGAGCAGGTGCTCCTCCATCGCGGAGAGTGCGACGAGGTCGACGTCGGGGTGGGCGGCATAGGCGGCGACGTGTTGCTGTCCGGCCCAGCCGAGTCCGATCACGCCGGCGCGCAATCGCGGGGCGGTGATCGCAGAGTCGGCCGAGGTGGGCCCGGGCGCGGCGGAGGTGGCGGGGTCAGGGGTCATGGTGGTCCTTGAGTCAGGGTGCGGGCGGCGCGACGGCGCAGGATCTGGGCGGCGGCTAGGTCCGCGACCGACACCTTACGTGCCGCGGGGCAGGGTGTCGTGCTCGAGTGCGGCACGGGCGTCCCCCGGGCTCCGAGAGCGGGGACGCTGACTGCGATGGCGATGGCGATGGCGATGGCGAGACGGATGGGGATCTCTGGGCGCGGCGGGGGCTCGCCGCGGTGGTCGATCGGTCCGCCGCGGGCAGCGTCGGGGCGGGAGTCGGCGCCGCGATGCGACGGGGTCCAGGACCGCCGGCAGTTCGCGGGCCGGGTTCCGGCGGACCAGCGTGACAGCGGTGGGCTCCCACGCGAGGGCGTCGACGGTTCCTGCCGAAGTGGCGGTCGTGGTGGTGGCGGCGACGGCGGCAACCGTAGCGCCCACGCTGTCGGCGGCGGTAGCGGTAGCGATAGAGGTATCGGCCACCGTCCTCGACAGCCGGGGCGCGACGCTCACGGCGGAGACCCCGGAGTGGCCGGTCCAGCGGACGGCGCCGCCGAAGCTGCGGCCCGCGATCACCCGCCCCGGCGCATCGGGACCTGCGGCCGCGGCGGCATCCTGCCCCGCGACCGTCCGCGATGCGTCCCCCACCCGCTCGACGCTCCGAGAGTCGTCTTCTTTGCCGAGGTTGCAGGCGGCGCAGAGGTACTGGCCGTTGTCGATGCTGGTGGGCCCGCCGTCCCGGCGAGGGTGGATGTGATCGGCATGGCGCGCGGGCGCATCGCAATACGGAGCGCGACAGCTCCCGTCGCGCCAGAGGAGGAACCGTTTGAGCGCGGGCGGGAACGCCTCGGCCCGGGACTCGACGGCGACCAGCTCGCCTGTTGAAGGGTGCGTGTACAGGCGGCGCAGGACGGCGCGGAGCTGCGGGCCGTGGGGACCGTCCGGATCACGGCGGGGATCCTCCGGCTCGGTGAGCGCATCGCGCAGGCCCTGCCGCACGGCCTCGACCGGGACCGGGCCGTACCCCTCGATCTGCGCGGGATCACCGTGCTGCGGGTCGAGCAGGGCACGGTCCGTGATGACCACGCCGACGTCGAGGGTGACCGGCTCCATCGCCTCGTCGCGGCCGAGCAGCGTCTGAACGAGGGCGTCGGCCATGAGCGCCGAGTGCCCCTCGCGCACTCCCTCCGCCCGCCGACGCTCGGCCTCGAGGGAGAGCCGCTTGCGCACGAGGTTCGCCTCGAGCGCGGGCAGATACGCGCTGAGGGTCGCCATCCCGTGCTCGCTAGGGGTGAGGGTGACGTGGCGCTCCCGCCGCGCGTTCCGGTGACGATCGGTCTCCCCCGCGGGATCCAGCTCCGAGATCAGCGCCCCGACCTCCTTCCGCCATTGCGTGACCCCAGAACCGTCCAGTTGCGGCATGGCCTGGCGGAGCGCTTCGTCGAGAACGCGCCGGCGCTCCGGATCCAGCGGAGCCGCCACGTTCGCGGCCGCGTACGACTTGGCGGCGGTGATCTGCCCGGTGGCCAGGGCCTCGAGCGTGGCCGGCATCGAGTCGACCAGGCGGCGGGCAGCGGCCAAGGACCTGCGACTCGTGGACGGGGCCGCCCGCAGAGTCAGGGACAGGTCACGCACCGTCTTCCCATCCGCGCGGCGATGGAGCAGATCGAGCGGCGGGACGGCCTCCTCCTCGTGCGCAGCCCGCTCCTGCGCAGCAGCGACCTCGTCCCGCCGCGTCGCCTCCGCGATGGCGACGATCGTCCGAGCCTCCAGAGCGTCCAGCGAGCTGCGCGCCTCCTCCACCCTCGCGAGGAGGGTCGCGTACTCGCGGCGGTCGCGGCGCCCCGGGGTGAACATCTCCCGGGGTTCCCGAGCGATCGCGGTGAGCAGGAAGTCCACGTCCCCGAGCAGCTCACCGAGGGTCCGCGGGCCCGCCTCGCGCAGCGCATGGAGCGCCACCTCGGGAGCAACGGGCTCCACCGAGGCGTCCGGAGGCGACTGCATCAGCATGATCCGATCCTTTCACGACTGGCGGCGAATCGAAAGTGCTTTCTTAGATCTGTGGATAACTCTCTCGCCCGCCAGAGCCCTGATCGGCAGGTCGTCGGGCGACGCGAGGGCCAACGGGCTCCAAGCCTCTGAACTGCACTCCTCGTGGCTCCGTCGCCGACTGTGAATAACCGTGCCCTGGGGAGGAAACGTAACCCTCGTGGATAAACCGGGGGAAGAACACCCATCGAGGAGTAACCATTTCCGGATCGCCGCGACGGGTGGAACACCGGGAAGCCGGGAGGGACGGCGACAACCCGCGACCGCCGACCATGGGCCACACCCGCCATCCGCCCGGGGACGACGACGCCCCGATTCCGCCGGAGGGCGGAATCGGGGCGCGGCGACCTCGACGGGTGCGCAGTCAGTGCACCCGATCAGTCACGGTGTCACGGGTACGCGACGAAGTCCTGCTCGGCGAAGTCGGCGACCTCGGTCTGCCAGCGGGTGGCGACGAACTCCTGGTGGTCGGGATGGGCGTCGTAGGCGTCGTACGCGGCCTGGTCCGCGAAGCTCATCGCGAACTGGAAGGCGAACGGGCTCTTGACCGAGACCTGGCGTGAGACGACGAAGTCGATGACGCCGGGGATGGCGGTGAGCAGCGCGGGACCGGTGGTGAGGAAGTCGGTCTCCTCGGCCGAGCCGGCCGGGTGGACGAGGGTGAAGGACACGGTGTGGCGGATCATGCGCCGATCGTACGGCCGACGGGCCGTGGCAATTAGCACGTTCCATATGGCGAGCCGTCGGCGTCACCCCTCTGCTGGGAACACTTCTCCAGTCGGCGTCGGAATCTGACCCGCCACCCAGCGGTCGCGGACGATTGCCGTCGATCCGCTGTTCGGGTGAGGGGCACTGCTCCTGAGGAAAGTACCGCGATCGCCCCGGCGGACGGCCTCGGACTGCGCCCACTGCGAGCTGCGGACCTAGTAGGCGTGGAGCCCGTCGCACGGCCGATCCACTCGCACTCTTCGAGAACGAGAGCGGTGCCGTACAGATCGGCGAGAAGGATGTGGTGGCCGACGGTGGTTCGCGGAGTGTGCACCGGCCCTGCGTCGCGGACGCGGCGCGCGACCGCATGCGGTCGGCCCGGAGGGGATCGAACCCTCGACCCGCGGATTAAAAGTCCGCCAGGACATGCGTGTACGAACACGTTTTCGCAATTCATGACCGCGGTGCGACTCGAGCGAGCCGACCAGACACCATCGCGTTGCTGTCAGCACTGCTGTCAGATCCGCCGCCGCCTCTATAGCCGCCTCTATGTGCGGATAGTTCGCAATGGCGCACTATCTGGGCATCGGTCCCGCCCTCCAGGGGAGCTCTCACGGTGACGAATGTGTCCCACTGGGGTGCCGGAGCGCTTCGGCGGCAACTGCATCGGTAAACTGGCTCGGATGCGGCCGCTCGTGTGGGACGGTCTCGGCCAGGTCGACCACCTGCTGCTCGGCTCCCACAGCGAACCTGCGTGCCCCGAGGTGTGGCAGCGTGATCTCGCGAACTCGTCGGGGGGCGCACACAGAAGTACTTAGCTAAGCTACGGATACTTGGTGCGAGCCGAGGTGGCAACCAGCCACTCGATGGCGAGCCCCTGAACCGCCAGTGAGAGCAGGGGTAGTGATGCACACCAGCAATCAGTCGAACGCAGCACGGGCCACGCGGCGTCAGCTCCTAAGTGCCGGATTGGTCGCGCCATCACTCTTGCTGCTGGGGTCAGCCTGCGGACCCAATCGGGTAACCGCAGAAAGCGAGGGTGCAGGATCCTTACGGGTGGTGTGGTGGGGAAACCAGGTGCGCACCGAACGCACGAACGAGGTACTTCGCATCTTCGCGTCCAGCCACGATGGGCTCGACGTCGCGGGAGAGCCGGGCGATTGGGGAGGCTACTGGGACAAACTTGCCACCCAGGTAGCAGCCGGGACGCCACCCGACGTGGTGCAGATGGACGAGAAGTATCTGCTTGAGTACGTCGAGCGCGGCGCCCTGATGAACCTGGATGAGCTGGGCTTGGATACCACTGCCTTCGATGCGGGGGCAGCTGAGGTGGGCGAAGTAGACGGGGTTCTGTTCGCCGTAAACGCTGGGACCACCGCCCCCGTGGTCATGGCCAACCCCGCATTGTTCGACCAAGCGGGGATGGACCTACCGGACGATACGACGTGGACCTGGGAGGAGATGGTCGAGCTTGGTGGTGAGCTGTCCTCGAAACTCCCAGAGGGCTCCTTCGGGGTAACCGACTTCAGCGGCCGGGATGCGGCGTTCCGAGTCTGGGTGCGGCAGTCCGGTGCCGAGACCTTCGACGGGTCAGCACCCGGATTCGATGCCAGCGTCGCCGCTGACTTCTTCACCCTCAGCAAGAAAGCAATGGACAGCGGTGCCACCCCAACAGCCGAACTCTCCGTGGAGGACGTCTCGGCCCCTGTAGATCAACGTCTTTTCGCCACGGGACGGACCGGGTTGGCAATCTATTCATCCAACCAGGTCGCGGCATTCGACGCCGCCCTTGGGGACGGGGTCGAACTGCTGCGTCTGCCATCGCTGTCTGGCTCGGCAGCCGAGGCCCAGCTGGCCCACCAGGCATCGATGTACTGGGTAGTCATGTCGGACAGTGCGGATCCCGAGCGATCACGGGACCTCGTGGACTTCATGGTCAATGACCCAGAAGCCGGCCGGATCGCCGGCGCAGAGCGAGGGGTTCCGGCGAATACCAGCGTCAGAGAATCGATCACGGACGATCTATCCTCCTCGGACCGTAAATGCGTCGACTATCTCGCGGCCACGGCGTCGGAGCAGGGTCCGCCTCCCCCTTTGACTCCCCGGGGCGCCAGCAACTTCGAGGACGTACTCATCCGATGGGGGCAGGACGTCCTCTCCGATCGCTCCACGCCCGCCCAGGCGGGAGAAGCTTTCGTGAAGGAGGTATCCGAAGGGCTGTGACGTCCCGATTCTTTTTAGTGCTCCCGATAGTCGGTCGCCTGTTCACGCGAAGGGTTATCGCCTTCCAGTCCTTCCATCAATAGTCCGAGGGCTTCGATCTAGTTGCGAGACACGAGCTGGGTGTTGCGGTTCGTGAAGGTCGCGCCCCGGCGAGCAGCAGTGATCTCGGCACGCAAATCGACGGACCGTACTCCCGACAGGCGGTGGGTGAAGCGAGATGGCACCGTGTGGAACGAGGGCAGCATCGAATGTGTTGGCGGCAAAGGCAATGCCGCTCACGGCTGCGGCAGGTCAGCCCTGGCCATCGTCGACTGCCATCGGGCCGGCCGCCATTGTGACTCCGCTGTGCGAGGGGTCCCCGTCGAAGTCCTCGTGGGAGACGTCCACGATCGGAAACCGGGCCAGATCCACGCCCTGGGGAACCGGTAGCGTTGTCGTGGTCGAGGTGACCGTGCCCAAGGAGATCAGTCTGCTGGCGTCCTCGTCACGCAGCCGGACCTCGAAGTAGCCCTTCTCGGGCAGATCGGAGACCGACACGACGAGCTGATCGCCGTCGGCGTCGGAGCTGATCATCCGGGCTGTGCCCTGAACGGAGTCCTTGGTCGTCGGGTCGAGCACCGCCTCACCGATGGTCGCCACGGGCGGCGGCTCGGGCGTCTCCGGACCCTCGGGGCCGCCGAGGATCGCAGGCCAGGCTGCAGGCGGCGGTGACTGCGAGCGGAAGAGTCGTGCGCATGATTCTGTCCTCTCATCAGGTCCCGAAGGACCGGGAGTGTGAGCACTGCTGTGCTCACACTCCGTACTACTGCGGCTGCGGCGAAAAGGTTGCAGCGTTAGCAAGGCGAGAGCCAGCGTGAGGATCCGGGTCGGTCGGATCTACGGCTACGTCTGCGACCGCGGCCCCCGGGCCCTGGACCCCGCGCATTCTCTTGCGAGGAGGATCTTTCGGCCTGGGGCCGTGCTCAGACCGTGCGTCGACCTCTACAGGAGAGGCATTCTCTGCTGCGGTGTCAGGCCAGAGGCAGGACGTGGTCGTCGTCGCTCTCGGAGTCCGGCTCACCCGTTCCCGTCACTGCGGTGAGGAGCATGACCGTTTCTGCAAGGGCCGTGACGCCTCGCCGCTGGGTCGGCATCTCGTGCAACTCACCTTGCTGTAGCACGAAGGGATTCTCTGCCTCGACTCGCACCGCTCCGGCAAGGATGTATAGAGATGCGGGGACATCTGACCGATGCGGCGCGAGGCGAGCCCCTTCTGTCAGAGCAACCACGGTCTGCTGGAGAGGGCCTCGGCGCACGACACGTTCGGAGAAGACTCCGCCGGGGGCGTTCCTCGCTCGGTCGATCGATCGTGTGCAAATGCTGGTCAAAGCGACCATGGTCAACTCCTTGGGACTGAGAAGTGCAGTGGGCCGGGCCTAAGATCACGTCGAGTAGCTGATCATATACATAGATAGGCTAAGTAACGACGGCTCTAGGGTCGCAGCTCGGTGCTGAAATGCCCGGCGGCCGGGCCCGGGTAGGGGGTGCACAGCCTCAGTGTGGGCTTAGTGCGAACGGCACGACCCACCGCTCCAGCCGAGGATCGTCGTCTGCGTGGTGTCGATGGGTCCTCCCGTCCTGGCGAAGGGAAGATAGCTCCCGCCCGCGCCGTTGAACGCGGCATGCGCAAGTGCGGGGGCCATACGGATCCGGACCGCAGCCTCAGTCAGTTGAAGATGGCACCGACGATGATGCACACGATGACCATCGATGTCTGGGACTGATGCGCGGGTAGGTGTCAGCTCGACCTGACCTATGGCCTGGTTTCCACTCTCGATCGCTAGCTTCTGGGGGCGGTGAGTGCCCGCGGGGTGGACCTCGTCAGCGGTCCCACGGGCAGGGTCTCGGAGACGTACTGCGCAGCCCGCAGGTCGGGTTCGAGGCCGCGTGGCTGTCAAACCGCTCCCCGAGACGCGACGAGACCGCAGAGAACCAGCTCTGACCAGTGGGCCCGGAGGGGATCGAACCCTCGACCCGCGGATTAAAAGTCCGATGCTCTGCCGACTGAGCTACAGGCCCTCGCCCGCCGTGCGGGCCCGACCATCTTAGCCGCGTCGGGCAGGTCGCTCCTCCCCCGCCCGGCACCGCGATCGGTCAGGCCTTCCGACGACGCAGCACCGCGAGGATGATCCCGACCAGGAGGATCACGAAGCCGACGAAGCCGCCGCCCAGGCCGAAGAAGATGCCGCCCACTGCGCCGAAGATGCCGCCGATGGAGACGGGCGGGCCGACGGCGACCGGGGTGCCGTGGCAGTCGACGGTGTACTCGCCGGCCTCGTTCGCGGTGATGGAGTCGAAGGATTCCCAGGCCACGCCGTCCTTGGTGACGCTCGAGGTCTGCACCGTGCCCTCGCCGATCGCGGCCTCCGAGGGCGCGTTGATGTCACAGGTCGGGATCGCGGTGCCCTCGGGCACGTAGTACTGCAGGACGTCCCCGGCCTCGGCGGTGACGCTGCCGCTGCCGCTCTCGAACACCTCGATCTCGTTGAAGCCGCTCGCGGTCGAGGAGACTCCGATCACCGTGATCACGATGCCCACGATCACGCTGAGCAGGAGGATCACGCCGCCCAGGATCATCAGGATCAGCGGGGCTTTCCCCTTCTTGGCCGGTGCCGGAACGGGCACCGGGCCGGGGAACTGCTGAGCCGAGGGCTGAGGTGCGTAGGTCATGGGATCCTCCTGGGGAGCGGGATGGCCATGGTCAGGCTATCGTCCGGTCCCCGATCCGCGTCACCCTCCCGAGGGAGGGGCCCTTCGACCCTTTCCCCGCCCCGCCTACACTTCCCCTCATGCCTGATTCCCTCGTCCTCGCCGCCGATGTCGAGGTCGAGCTGGTCGAGAAGCGCTCCCGCTTCCTCACCCGGCTGCACCGGGCGGAGGACGTCGCCGCGGCCGACGCCCTGACCCACGCGGCGCGTCGCGAGCACCCGGACGCCCGCCACCACTGCACCGCCCTCGTGATCGGGGCGCGGGAGGAGTCGGCGGAGGTCCACCGCAGCAACGACGACGGGGAGCCGGCGGGCACGGCGGGGATGCCGATGCTGCAGGGCCTGCTCCACGCGGGTCTCACCGACACCCTCGCGATCGTGATCCGTTACTTCGGCGGGGTGAAGCTCGGGGCCGGCGGCCTGGTCCGCGCCTACACCGCCGGGGTCGAGCAGGCGGTCGCGGCCGCGGAGCTGCGCCGTCGCACCCGTCTTACCGTCGCCGAGCTGGAGGTGCCGCTCGCGGAGGCGGGCGCCGGGGAGAACGCGGTCCGTCTCTGGGCGGCATCCCACAGCGCCGTCGTCGAGGAGACGCAGTACTCGTCGCGCCGCGCCCTGCTGACGGTGCTGCTCGCCGAGGACCTGGTGCCGTCGCTCCAGGCCGACGCCGCCCGCTGGTCCTCGGGCCGGGTCGCTGCCTCTCCCGTCGGCCACCGCCCGGCCGACGTGCCCCTCTGAGCCCCTCTCGACGAGGCCGCGGAGCCGCCGCCGCGCCCGCTGGGATCCCGCCGCACACGCGGGGATCACTCCGGGGCGAGGTACCAGCTCGGCACGGACTTCAGCGGCGCCAGCTCCCGCTGCTCGGCGCCCACCAGGGCGGTCAGCACCTCGAAGGACATCCGCCGATGCAGCTCCGCGAACTCCTCGGCGGAGCCCGCGTCGCGCAGCGGGACGAGCCACCGCCAGAGCGAGCCCGGGTCCTCCCGCACCGCGACCAGGTCGCGCACGATCGCGAGGTCGCCCGCACGGACCTCGACAGCGCGGAAGAGTGCCCGCAGCAGCGGGTCGAGGTCGCCGTCCGCCAGCGGCACCTCCGTCGGCCCGCCCGCGGACGACGCGGCGTCCACGAGCAGCAGGCCCTGCCCCGTCGGCCGATCCCAGCCGGCCGCGCGCACCGCGAAGACGGCGCCCTGTACGCCGTGCTCGGCCATCAGCACCCGGGCGATCAGCTCGGCCCGGCCGACGACCTCCTCGATCGCCGCCCCCGGCGCGGGGACCTTCACCGCGAGCACCCCGCGGAGACGGCCCCGCTGGGCCGGCGCCTCGCGGGGCACCGCGTTCCCCTGGTGGAGCAGCCCGTAATAGGGCACCGCGAGGGTCCGCTGCAGCGACCGCCCGGGGCGAGGCCGCTCGGCCGACGGGCCCGCGGGTCGGCGCAAGCCGAGGCCGAAGCGCAGCGCGAGGTGCTCGCGCCGCTGGAGCTCAGCGAGGTGCCCGTAGCGGGCCACACCGTCTGCGTAGGCGCGGCGCGCAGGGAACGCCCCGGACCGACGGACGCGGCGCCGCCCCAGATGATCCGGGACGGCGCCGCGCGGGTGTCGTACGGGGCTGGTGCGCGCTGTGATCAGGCGCGGCCCTTGGTGGCGAAGCCGTAGATGACCATGACGATCAGCGCGCCGAGCACGGCGAGCAGGATCGTGCCGATGCTCCACGGGTTCGACATGATGCCGCTGACGCCTTGGCCGCCGAGCAGGCCGCCGATGAGGCCGCCGACGATCGCGCCGACGACGCCCAGGACGACGGTGAGGGCGAGGCTCATCGACTGCTTACCGGGCATTACCGCCCGCGCGATGAGGCCGATCAGGCCGCCGATGATGATCCACGAGATGATGGCCCAGAGAAGACCCATGATGCACGCTCCTTGTGGGGGTGGGGAAAGGGGTCGGAACACTGCATGCTGCACGCCCAGTGTGCACTGCCGGGGCGTCGGAACGGGGATGTTCCGCTGAACACTCCGGGCGCGCGTCGGGACGGGCGGTCGGGGGACGAGCGCCGGACAGGGTGACCGGCGCCTCCCCGGGCGGCGGTCGGGTGTGAGCGCTCCATGAGGATCACGCCGACGGCCGTATGGATTCCGTGAGGACCCGCGACGACGGGGACCCGGAGGAGTGGGATCGGGACTCGCGTCGCTCCGGCGACGCCCGGCTGCCGTACGGCCGCCGGCCCTCCCTCCGAACGGAGCCCCCGTGCTCGACATCCTCTCCGTGATCGGCGTGATCGCCCTCTTCGCGGTCGTCTCCCTGCTCGTCCGGGCGGTGGAGAAGCTGTGATCGCCCTCGAACTGCTCGCCCTCGTCCTCGGCCTCGCCGCGATCGTCCACCTGTTCGCGGCCCTCCTCGCCCCGGAGCGCTTCTAGTGGACTGGATCCTCCTCGCCGCGAGCCTCCTCACGCTCCTCGTCGCCCTCGCGGTCGTGTACCGCCCGCTCGGCGACTACATGGCCTGGGTGTTCACCACCCCCGTCACCTCCCGTGCCGAGTCGCGAGTCCTCGCGCTCCTCGGGGTCGACGGCACCCGCGAGCAGTCCTGGCCGGCCTATCTGCGGTCGGTGCTGCTGTTCTCCCTGACGGGCGTGCTGGCGCTGTTCGGCCTGCTGCGCCTGCAGGCCCTGTTGCCCTACTCCCTCGACAACGAGGCGATCGAGCCGCTCGTCGCGCTCAACACCGCGATCTCCTTCGTCACCAACACCAACTGGCAGGCCTACTCGGGAGAGGACCTCTCGTACACGGTGCAGGCCGCCGGCCTCGCTGTGCAGAACTTCGTCTCGGCCGCGACCGGTCTCGCCGTCGCGATCGCCCTCGTGCGCGGGCTGTCCCGGCGCCGGAGCGGCACCCTCGGGAACTTCTGGGTCGACCTGCTGCGCGGCACCTTCCTCGTGCTGCTGCCCCTCTCGGTGCTCAGCGCGATCGTGCTCATCTCCGGCGGCGTGGTGCAGAACCTCCAGGTCTACACCGACGTCACGACCGTCGCCGGCGGCACGCAGACCCTGCCCGGTGGTCCCGTCGCCTCGCAGGAGGCGATCAAGGAGATCGGCACCAACGGCGGCGGCTTCTACAACGCGAACTCCTCCCATCCGTTCGAGAACCCGACGGGCTGGACCAGCCTGCTCCAGGTGCTGCTCATCCTCGTGATCCCCTTCTCCCTCCCCCGGACCTTCGGGAAGATGGTGGGCGACCACCGCCAGGGATACGCGATCGCCGCGACGATGGCGACCCTGTACCTCGCCTCGGTGACCGCCCTCGCGGCCTTCGAGTTCGCCGGCCACGGCACCGCGCCCGAGCTCGCCGGCGCCGCGATGGAGGGCAAGGAGACCCGCTTCGGGCTCGCCCAGTCGGTGCTCTACGCGGCGACCACGACCCTCACCTCGACGGGTGCCGTGAACTCGATGCACGACTCGTACACGGCCCTGGGCGGCATGGTCCCGATGGTGAACATGCTCCTCGGGGAGATCGCCCCGGGAGGGGTCGGTGCCGGGCTCTACGGGATGCTGATGATCGCCGTGATCGCCGTGTTCGTCGCCGGGCTGCTCGTGGGCCGCACGCCGGAGTACCTCGGGAAGACCGTCGGCCCCCGCGAGATGAAGCTCGCGAGCCTCTACATCCTGGTCATGCCGCTGCTGGTGCTCGGCGGGGTCGCGCTGAGCTTCGCGATCCCCCCACTGCGCTCCAGCATCGAAGAGGTCTCGCTGACGAACACCGGGTCCCACGGCCTCTCCGAAGTGCTCTATGCCTTCGCCTCGGCGGCGAACAACAACGGCTCCGCCTTCGCAGGGCTGACCGCGAGCACCCCCTGGCTCGCTGTCGCGCTCTCGATCGTGATGCTGCTGGGCAGGTTCCTGCCGATCCTGCTAGTGCTCGCCCTGGCCGGCTCCTTCGCCGCCCAGGACCGGACCCCGGAGACCTCCGGCACCCTGCCCACCCATCGGCCCCTGTTCGTGGGCCTCACCCTCGGCACGGCGCTGCTCGTGACCGCACTCGTCTTCTTCCCCGTCCTCACTCTGGGTCCGCTCGCTGAAGGGCTGCACTGACCATGTCGACCATCGACCGCACCACCGTTGCCGACCGTCCGTCGGCCGCCGCGAGCCCGTCGGATCCGGGTCGCCCGCACGAGCCCGCGCCGCGGCGCGCGCTCACCCTCGCCCAGCTCCGCGCGGCCCTGCCCGGAGCGCTGCGCCGGATGGGCCCCCGCTCCCACTGGGGCAACCCGGTCATGTTGATCGTCTGGGTCGGCGCCGCGCTGACCACTCTCCTCGCGATCGTCGAGCTGCTGGGCGGCGGACCCGCCCCCTCGGGGGGCACCGCGGTGCCGGCGCTCTTCTCCACAGCGATCGCCGTCTGGCTGTGGCTCACCGTGCTCTTCGCGAATCTCGCCGAGTCGGTCGCCGAGGGCCGTGGCAGGGCCCAGGCGGCGACCCTGCGCCGCACCCGGACCAGCACCCCGGCCCGGTGCGTGGTCGACTACGACGAGACCGCGGATCCCGCAGCTCGTACCGCCGAGGTCCGGGAGATCTCCTCCGCGGACCTCGCCCGAGGCGACATCGTCGTGGTGAGCGCGGGCGAGTTCGTCCCCGGAGACGGCGACATCGTCTGGGGCATCGCGAGCATCGACGAGTCCGCGATCACGGGCGAGTCCGCGCCGGTGGTCCGGGAGTCCGGCGGGGACCGGTCCGCCGTCACCGGCGGCACCCGGGTGCTGTCCGACCGGATCGTCGTGCGCATCACCTCGACGCCGGGCGAGACCTTCGTGGACCGCATGATCGCCCTCGTCGAGGGGGCGGCGCGGCAGCGCACGCCCAACGAGATCGCGCTGACGATCCTCCTGGCGTCGCTGTCGATCGTCTTCGTCGCGGTCGCGCTCACCCTCAACCCGATCGCCTCCTATCCCGCGAGTCCCGCGTCGATCACGGTGCTGGTCGCCCTGCTCGTGTGCCTGATCCCCACCACCATCGGCGCCCTGCTCTCCGCCATCGGGATCGCCGGGATGGATCGGCTCGTGCAGCGCAACGTCCTCGCCATGTCCGGGCGCGCCGTGGAGGCCGCCGGGGACGTGTCCACGCTGCTCCTGGACAAGACCGGGACCATCACCTACGGCAACCGCCGGGCCACGGACTTCCTCTGCGTGGGCGAGGTCAGCCGGTCCGAGCTGGTCGAAGCTGCGGCCCTGTCCTCGCTCGCGGACCCGACCCCCGAGGGCGCCTCCGTCGTCGACCTCGCCCGCGAGCTCGGGACCGAGCTGGCCCCCGGGCCCCACGGCGAGGTGGTCCCGTTCACGGCCCAGACCCGCATGTCCGGTCTCGACCTGCCGGCCGGGACCCGGATCCGCAAGGGTGCCCGCACCGCAGTGCTCGACTGGCTCGAGGCCGAGGGGATCTCCCCCGCCGGCCTCGAGCGACGAACCCTCGACGAGCACTGCGAGCGCGTCTCCTCCTCCGGCGGCACGCCGCTGGTGGTCGCCCGGATCACCGGCGACGGTGCCCGGAGCGGTCTGCTCGGCGTGATCCACCTGAAAGACGTGGTCAAGGACGGACTCCCCGAGCGCTTCGCCGAGCTGCGTGCCATGGGCATCCGCACCGTCATGGTCACCGGCGACAACCCGCTCACCGCCGCGGCCATCGCGGAGGAGGCCGGGGTGGACGACTTCCTCGCCGAGGCCACCCCCGAGCAGAAGCTCGAGTACATCCGCGCCGAGCAGACGGGCGGCCGTCTCGTCGCGATGACCGGCGACGGGACCAACGACGCGCCGGCCCTCGCCCAGGCCGACGTCGGCGTCGCGATGAACACCGGCACCTCGGCGGCGAAGGAGGCCGGCAACATGGTCGACCTCGACAGCGACCCGACCAAGCTCATCGACATCGTCGCGATCGGCAAGCAGCTGCTCATCACCCGCGGGGCGCTGACCACCTTCTCCATCGCCAATGACGTGGCGAAGTACTTCGCGATCATCCCGGCGATGTTCGTCGGCGTCTTCCCGGGACTGGCGGTGCTGAACGTCATGGGCCTGAGCTCCCCCGCCTCGGCCGTGCTCTCCGCGGTGATCTTCAACGCGATCGTGATCATCGCTCTCGTGCCGCTCGCCCTGCGGGGCGTCGCCTACCGGCCGATGACCGCCTCGCGGATGCTCGGCCGGAACCTCGCCGTCTACGGCCTCGGCGGCATCATCGCGCCCTTCGCGGGCATCTGGCTCATCGACCAGCTCGTCCGTCTGCTCCCCGGCTTCTGATCCCCGAGAGGACCGCTCCCATGAACACCGCACTGCGCAGCAGCCTGCGCACCCTCGCCGTCTCCGTCCGCACCCTGCTCCTCTGCACCCTCGTGCTGGGCCTCGGATACTCCCTGCTCATCACCGGCATCGGCCAGCTGCTGATGCCCGCCCGGGCCGACGGTTCGCTGCTCCGCACCGGAGACGGCGAGATCGTCGGCTCCACCCTGATCGGCCAGTCGTTCCTGGACGAGAACGGGGACCCGCTGCCCGAGTACTTCCAGTCCCGCCCCTCCGCGGCCGGCGAGGGCTACGACGGCAGGTCCTCCTCCGGCACCAACCACGGACCGGAGAACCCCGAGCTCATCGCCGCGATCACCGAGCGCCGCGCCGCGATCGCGGCCTTCAACGGAGTGGCTCCCGAGGAGGTCCCCGCGGACGCCCTGACCGCGTCGAGCTCCGGGCTTGACCCGCACATCAGCCCCGAGTACGCCGCGATCCAGACGGAGCGGGTCGCGGAGTCCCGGGGGCTCCCGCTGGACCAGGTGGAGACGCTCGTGGCTGAATACACCGAGGGCAGGGATCTCGGATTCGTCGGGGAGCCGAGGGTGAACGTCGCCGCCCTCAACCTGGCGCTCGACGAAGGGGAGGACCGAGGATGACGGCACGGGGCCGACTCCGGGTGCTGCTGGGGGCCGCCCCCGGAGTGGGCAAGACCTGCACGATGCTCGACGAGGGGCACCGGCTCGCGGCCGAGGGCCGTGACGTCGTGATCGGGGTGGTCGAGACCCACCACCGGGCGGACACGGCCCGGCGGGTGGCGGGCCTGCCCGCAGTGCCCCTGCACGCTCACGAGCATCGCGGCGTGGTCCTGCAGGAGATGGATCTCGACGAGCTGCTGCATCGCGCCCCGGAGGTCGCCCTCGTCGACGAGCTGGCCCACTCCAACGCTCCCGGCACCGCGCACCCTAAGCGCTGGCAGGACGTGGACGTGCTGCTCGACGCCGGGATCGACGTGATCTCCACGGTCAACATCCAGCACATCGAGTCGCTCCACGATGTGGTCGAGCAGATCACCGGGGTCCCGCAGCGCGAGACCGTCCCCGATGAGTTCCTGCGCCGCGCCGACCAGGTCGAGGTGATCGACCTGGCGCCCCAGGCGCTGCGGGACCGCCTCCGCAGCGGCGTCGTCTATCCCGCCGAGCGGGTCGACGCGGCCCTGTCCAATTACTTCCGCCTCGGGAACCTCACCGCCCTCCGCGAGCTGGCCCTGCTGTGGCTCGCCGACGAGGTCGACCAGGCGCTCCAGGACTACCGCGCGGAGCATGCGATCGAGGGCCGCTGGGAGGCCCGGGAGCGGGTGGTCGTGGCGCTCACCGGCGGGCCCGAGGGCGAGGCCCTGCTGCGGCGCGGCGCCCGCGTCGCGGCGCGCTCGGCCGGCGGAGACCTGCTCGCCGTGCACGTCACCAGCGAGGACGGGCTGCTGCGCAGCTCCCCCGGCGCGCTCACCCGCCAGCGGGCCCTCGTCGAGGAACTCGGCGGCAGCTATCACCAGGTGGTCGGCGAGGACGTCCCGGCCTCCCTCGTCGGCTTCGCCCGCTCCGTCGACGCCACCCAGCTGGTGATCGGGGTGAGCCGTCGCGGACGACTCACCGCCGCCCTCACCGGTCCCGGCATCGGCGCGACCGTGGTGCGGGAGTCGGGCGACATCGACGTGCACATCGTGACCCACGCCGCCGCGGGCCGTCGGCTGACCCTGCCGCGCGTCGGCGGAGCGCTCACCCCGGCGCGCCGGATCGCCGGGTTCGGCCTCGCGCTGCTGGGCGGGCCCCTGCTGACGGCGTTGCTGCTGGCCCTGCGCACCGAGGAGTCCATCACCAGCGACGTGCTCAGCTATCAGCTGCTCGTAGTGGTCGTCGCCCTCGTCGGCGGGATCTGGCCCGCCCTGTTCGCGGCCCTCCTCTCCGGCCTCACCCTGGACTTCTTCTTCATCGAGCCGCTGCGCACGATCTCGATCGCCGAGCCCCTCCACCTTCTCGCGCTGCTGCTCTACGTCACGATCGCGGTGCTCGTGAGCGTGGTCGTCGACCAGGCCGCCCGACGCACCCGGGCAGCACGCCGCGCCGAGGCGGAATCCGAGCTGCTGCAGACCGTCGCCGGCAGCGTGCTGCGCGGCGACGACGCCATCCAGGCGCTCGTGGACCGCACCCGCGAAGCCTTCGGGCTCGAGACGGTCGAGGTCCGGGGCGCGGACGGCACCGTGCACGCCGCCGCCGGGGATCCGTGCCCCGGCCCGGCCGCGACCCGCATCCCCCTCGGCCAGGGCGCGCATCTCACCCTGCACGGCGGGGACCTCCGCGCCTCGGAGCGACGCTTGCTGAGCGTCGTCGCCGCGCAGATCGACGCGGCTCTCGAGCACCGCCATCTCGCCGCGACCGCCGAGGAGATCGTGCCGATCGCCGCCTCCGACCGGGTGCGCGGGGCGCTGCTCTCCGCGCTCAGCCATGATCTCCGACGACCGCTCGCCGCGGCGGCGACCGCCGTGGGCGGGCTCCGGACGGCCGACGGCCAGCTCTCCCCCGAGGACACCCGGGAGCTCCTGGACACGGCGGAGCAGAGCCTGGACTCCCTCGCGTCCCTCGTCGACGACCTGCTGGACGTCACCCGGTTGCAGGCCGGCGTCCTCACGATCACGACCCGACCGACCGACCCCGCCTCCGCGATCGCCCCGGCGCTCGAGGAGCTCGGCCTGGGTCCCGCGCAGGTGCGGCTCGCCCTCGCTCACGACGCGCGCACCGCCGCGGCCGATCCCGTGCTCCTCCAGCGGGTGCTCGTCAACCTGCTGGCCAATGCCGCCCGGTACTCTCCGTCCGGAAGCGCGGTGACCCTCACCACCAGCACCTTCGGCACCCGACTGGAGATCCGAGTGATCGACCACGGCCAGGGGATCCCCGCGGACCGTCACGACGACGTGTTCGTGCCCTTCCAACGGCTCGGAGACACCGACAACACGAGCGGGCTCGGGCTCGGGCTGGCCCTCTCCCGCGGCTTCGTCGAGGCGATGGACGGCTCCCTGACCCCGGAGGACACCCCCGGCGGCGGGCTGACGATGGTCGTCTCCCTCACCCTGACCCCCCAGGAGACGACATGAA
This sequence comes from Brachybacterium sp. B718/18, assembly GCF_055454375.1. Classification (NCBI taxonomy): domain Bacteria; kingdom Bacillati; phylum Actinomycetota; class Actinomycetes; order Micrococcales; family Dermabacteraceae; genus Brachybacterium; species Brachybacterium sp. B718/18. The sequence goes on from NZ_JBVDDO010000003.1 coordinate 302,801, forward strand.
GATCCTCATCGCGGACGACGACCCGCACATCCTGCGCGCGCTGCGGATCACCCTGCTGGCCAAGGGCTACGAGGTCGTCACCGCCGGCGACGGCGCCGAGGCGATCAGCACCGCGATCGACGAGCATCCGGACCTGTACCTCCTGGACCTGGGGATGCCGCGCTTCGACGGCGTCGAGGTGATCCAGGCGCTGCGCGCCTGGACCCAGGCCCCGATCCTCGTGGTGTCCGGGCGCACCGGCGCCCCGGACAAGGTCGACGCCCTCGACGCGGGCGCCGACGACTACGTCACCAAGCCCTTCTCCGTCGAGGAGCTTCTGGCCCGTCTGCGCGCGCTCACCCGCCGCATCTCCCACGACGAGGAGGCGCTCGTGGTCCGGCTCGGGGACGTCTCGATCGACTTCGCCGCCCGCAGCGTGGTCCGGGATCTGCCCTCCGGCCGCCGTCAGATCCGGCTCACCCCCACCGAATGGCAGGTGATCGACACCCTGGTGCGCCATCGCGGCAAGCTGGTCTCCCGCCGCACCCTGCTCACGCGGATCTGGGGCACCGAGCACGTGGAGGACACCGGCTACCTCCGCCTGTACATCTCGCAGCTGCGCCGGAAGCTCGAGGACGATCCGTCCCGGCCGCGGCACCTGATCACCGAGGCCGGGATGGGCTACCGCCTCGAGGGCGCGGAGCTGGAGCCGCCCGACGCACCGGGCGCGCCGCCCGGGATCAGAAGTCCCAGTCGTCGTCCTCGGTCTCGACGGCCTTGCCCATGACGTAGCTCGAGCCGGAGCCCGAGAAGAAGTCGTGGTTCTCGTCGGCGTTCGGGGAGAGCGAGGCCAGGATCGCGGGGTTGACCTCCGTGGACTCCGCCGGGAACAGCGCCTCGTAGCCGAGGTTCATGAGCGCCTTGTTCGCGTTGTAGCGGAGGAACGTCTTGACGTCCTCGGTCCAGCCGACCGGGTCGTAGAGGTCCTCGGTGTACTCCTCCTCGTTGTCGTAGAGGTCGCTGAGGAGGTCGAAGGTGTACTCCTTGAGCTCGGCGCGACGCGCGTCGTCGGCCTTCTCGAGCGCCTTCTGGAACTTGTAGCCGATGTAGTAGCCGTGGACGGCCTCGTCGCGGATGATCAGCCGGATGATGTCCGCGGTGTTGGTCAGCTCGCCGTGGCTGGAGTAGTGCATCGGCAGGTAGAAGCCGGAGTAGAAGAGGAAGGACTCCAGCAGGGTCGAGGCGACCTTGCGCTTCTCCGGATCGTCGCCCTGGTAGTAGCCCATGACGATCTTCGCCTTCTTCTGCAGCGGCTCGTTGAACTCGCTCCAGCGGAAGGCCTCGTCGATCTGCTTCGTGTTCGACAGGGTCGAGAAGATCTGCGAGTAGGACTTCGCGTGCACCGACTCCATGAACGCGATGTTCGTGTACACCGCCTCCTCGTGGGGGGTGATCGCGTCGGGGATCAGGGAGACCGCACCGACGGTGCCCTGCACCGTGTCCAGCAGGGTCAGGCCCGTGAAGACCCGCATGGTGAGGTTCTGCTCCTGCTCGGGCAGCCGGTTCCAGGACTGGATGTCGTTGGACAGCGGCACCTTCTCGGGCAGCCAGAAGTTGCCCGTCAGGCGGTCCCAGACCTCCTGGTCCTTCGGATCGGGGATCCGGTTCCAGTTGATCGCCTGGACCGTCGTCTTCAGGTGGTCGTTCACCGCAGCCTCACTGTCGAGAATCGGGGGTAGAGCAGTCCGAGCCAGTCTAGGCATCGCGCGGGTCCGCCGCGCCGCGCGGCCCACCGGGTCGGCGGTGGCGAGAGCCACCGCAGGGAGCGGAATAACCCACCGGACCCATGACTTTCGTCGTGGGACGCGAGGTGGGTGCCCGCACTAGCGTGAGGAGCACGTCGCCCGTCTCTCCGGAAGGCCCCACCGTGACCTCCTCCGTTGCTCCCGGACACCTCCCCTCCGCCCCCGATGCTCCCGCCCCGGCCCGCTCGCTGGCTCCCGATGTGGCGCGCGGGCTGATGCTCGCCCTCATCGCGATCGCCAACGTCTCCTGGTACCTGTGGGGCGCGTCGACTTCCGTCGGCGGCACCCCGCACATCCCCGCCGACGGGCCGCTGGACACGGTCGCGCAGGTGGTGATGACGATCGCCGTCGACCACCGGGCGATGCCGCTGTTCGCGTTCCTGTTCGGCTACGGCATGGTGCAGTTCTACCGTTCGCGGATCGACCGCGGCCTCGAGCCCACCGCAGTGCGGCGGATGCTGCGGCGCCGCCACTGGGCGATGCTGCTGCTCGGTGCGCTTCACGCGGCGCTGCTCTTCTTCGGCGACATCCTCGGCGTCTATGCGATCTCCGCGCTCGTGCTGGTGTGGTGGTTCTTCGGCCGACGCACGCGGACGCTGAAGATCTGGGCGATCGTGATCTCCGCGCTGATGCTGCTGTTCGCCCTGTTCTCGATCGCCTCGGGACTCGCCATGGCCCTGTTCGTCCCGGAGGAGGCGCTCGCCGAGATCGAGGCGAACTCCGCCGGCTCCGACCTCGGCTTCACCCGCGGCCTCGCGTACGACACCCCGTACCTCGTCTCGATCCTGTACCGGCTCGGGATGTGGGCGTTCGCCCTGCCGGCCGCGGCGATCCTGGGCGCTGCGCTGCCGGTGCTGCTGGGCTGGCTCGCGGGTCGCCGCCGGATCCTCGACGAACCGTGGCGTCACGTGGGCCTGCTGCGCCGCACCGCGGTGATCGGCCTCGCGATCGGCTGGCTGGGCGGGCTGCCGGAGGCCCTCGCGATCGCCGGGATCTACCAGCTCCCGGTCGCGGCGCCGTGGATGCTCACCGGCCTCACCTCCCTCACGGGCGTTGCCTGCGGCGTCGGCTATGCGGCGCTGTTCGGCCTGATCGCGGTGCGTTGGGAGGGTCGTCGTCCCGGCACGGCGGCCGACGGCAGCGACGCGCCCGCCCGGTTCGACGACGCCGCCCTCACCGCGGCCGAGCGGTCCTACGGGGTCCCCGCGGCCGCGCTCGTGCCGCAGCGGACCCGGGAGGCGGGCCTGCTCGAGCGGACCCTCGCGGCCGTCGGCCAGCGCTCGCTGACCTTCTACCTGTTCCAATCGCTGCTGCTCGCCCCGCTGATGGCGTCCTGGGGCCTGGGCCTCGGCGGCGTGCTCTCGACCGCGCCGGCGCTCGCGATCGCGTTCGCGGTGTGGCTACTCTCCCTACCGATCGCGGCCTGGATGGGGGCGCATGGGATGCGCGGCCCGGCCGAGCGGCTGCTGCGCCGGATGACCTACGGGACGATCGACGCGCAGACCCGCGCCCCCCGCCCGGAGGCGACGAAGACCAGCACCTCGGCCTAAGGTGGGTCCATGGCCACGACCCTCCGTCCCGTCCCGGCGGCCCGCCCCGATCGGCCCGGCACCGCGACGACCCTCGAGCTCCCCGAGACCTGGAGCACCGTCGACGCCCCCGCGCCGGCCCTCGCCGCTTTCTCCGACGGCCGCAGCCTCAGCCCCGCGATCGAGACCAACATCGTGCTGACCGCGGCGGACCCGGTCCCGGGAGGGACCCTCGCGTCCTGGCAGGCAGCGGTCCGCGAGGAGCGCCTCGCCACCCTCCCCGACCTGCAGATCCTCGAGGAGCGATCCGTGCCCGGCGCGGGCGGCGAGGAGCTGTGGCACACCAGCTCGGTCCTCACCGACCCGCAGGGCGTCACCCTCCTCGTCCGCTCGTGGAGCTTCGTGCACGAAGGGACGGGCCTCACGCTCACCCTCACCACCCTGCCCCTCGTCGATGCCGAGCACGGTGCGGAGCTCGACCGGATCGCCGCCACCTGGGCCCCCGGCCCGCCGAGCCGTGAGAGGACCCCCGATGCCGACTCCTGACCTCGACACCGCCCTCGTCGACGAGATCCTCGCCTCCGCGCGCGGGGAGATCGAGGTGCGCCTCTGCGCACCGACCCGTCTCAGCGAGCACACCCTGACCCTCTCCCGCGCGGGGATCCTGCGCCGCAGCCGCGATCCCCGCGACGTCGAGCGCTCCGAGCAGCTCGGGGTGCATCCCACCCCTGCGCTCCCCGGGGTGCTGCTGCGTCTCGCGGCCATCGCCCCGCTCGGCAGCCCGCCGGAGGGAAGCGAGCTGGATCTTCCGAAGGAGCTGCTCGACCAGCTCGCCGCCCCGGACGACGCGATCCGGGAGGCGGCCTGGTCACGCGCGCTCGACGCCGCCCGGGCCCTGCCCGCCCCCGCCGACCCGGCGCTCGAGGCCTCGCCGCCCCGCGCCGTCCACCTGGTTCGTCGGCGCGCCGAGGGCGATGCGCGGGCGGTGCTCGTCCAGCTGCGCGGCCGCTACCTGGCGGCGGACCCGGCGAGCGCTGGGCGCCTCGTCGGCGCCACGCCGACGGACGCCGCGCGCGCCCTGCTGCGTCCCCTGCTCACCGCCCGCGGATGAGCTCCCGCTCGCGGCGGCGCTGCGGGCGCAGCCACCCCGGATAGATCCACAGCGGCAGGATCGACCGGTAGCCGGTCGCGAGCAGCAGCACCACCCAGAGGACCACCTCGAGGATCACCACGACCGGTAACAGCACCGCCGTCGTGAGCTCCCGCAGGGCGTCGATCGCGGCGAGCAGGGCGAGGGGGGCCGCCACGAGCAGCGCCTGCGCGCACAGCGGGAGGACCACGAGCACGAGGCCCTCGACGTAGCGGAACCCTCGGCCCGGACCGACGCCCTCCGGTCCCGCCCAGGAGCGGAAGACCCTCCCCCGCCCCGCCCGGAACAGCAGCGCCAGGACGGCGAGGCCGGCCCCGAGCAGGAGCAGCACCAGGGCGAGCAGGAGGAGTACGGGGTCCATGCCGACATCCTCCCATCGCCCCATGGGGACCTCTCCCCATGTCGCTCTCGCGCGCCGACCGGTACCGTCAGCGAGCAGGGTCGACACACGTGGAGGAGCCATGAACGCATTCCAGGGGATGGACACCGCCGAGGTCACGGACCTCGCGGGCCGGTTCACCGAGCGCGCCGAGACGCTGAGCACGATGCTCGAGACGTTGTCCTCCCAGGTGGGGGCCTTGGTCGGCACCGAGTGGATCGGGCCCGACGCCGACGGCTTCGCCGCCGCCTTCGACTCCTCCGTGCGCCCGCAGCTGACCACCGCCGCCGAGTCGCTCCGCACCCGGGGCGGCGATCTCGAGGGCCATGTCGACGAGCAGAACGGCGCCTCGGACCCTGCGGGCGGAGGCGCGGGCGGCCCGGGCGGCGGCGGCCCCGGCGGCGGGAGCTCGTCGGCGCAGTCCTCCTCTTTCCTCGGCGCGGACTGGGGCGATGTCTCCTTCGGCGAGTTCTGGCAGAACCTCACGGAGAACATCGGCATCGACGGCGTGGACAGCGCCGGCTTGATCATCTCCTCGACCCACAGCTTCGCCAAGAACTTCGGCGAGTTCGCGCTCGGCAAGGGCAGCGTCCCCGCCTTCATCCCCGTGATCGGCGACGTCTTCACCGGCGTGATGGCCGGGATCGACCGCTGGAACGACGATGCGGGCCGGAGCGACCTCTCCACCGGTGAGCGGATCGGGCGGGCCGTCCTCGACGGTGCGGTGAACTTCGGCGGGTCGATGGCGGGCAGCGCCATCGGCGGGTCGATCGGCACCTCGATCGGCACCTCGATCGGCGGACTGTTCGGCGGCGGCGGCGGAGCGGCGGCCGGCGCTCCGGCCGG
>NZ_JBVDDO010000004.1:0-2743 GCF_055454375.1 Brachybacterium sp. B718/18
ACCATCGTCACCGGATCCGACAACGCCGGCCACGGCCACAAGACCGCCCTCAAGGAGCTCCTCGAAGCCGACCCCCGCGTCGAGAAGGTCATCGACGTCGGTGTGCTCTCCCGCGAGGACCAGGAGCTCTACCCCAACGTCGCCGTCGCCGCCGCGAAGAAGGTCGCCGCCGGGGAGGCCGACCGGGCCCTGCTGATCTGCGGCACCGGACTCGGCGTCGCCATCGCCGCGAACAAGGTCTCCGGCATCCGGGCCGTCACCGCCCACGACCTCTATTCCGTGCAGCGCTCCGTGCTCTCCAACAATGCGCAGGTGCTGTGCATGGGCGAGCGGGTCATCGGCCTCGAGTCCGCCAAGGAGCTGGTGAAGGTGTGGCTCGATCTCGAGTTCGACCCCACCAGCAGCTCCGCCGAGAAGGTCGACGCCATCTGCGCCTACGACGGCAGCCTCGAGCAGGCCTGACCTCTGCCCCGGCCGAGCTCAGCCGAGACCGCCAAGCGGGCGAGTTTGTCCACGAAAGGGACGTGAGCGGCAACTGCCCTGCATATAGCAGGCCACGTGCCGCTCACGTCCCTCTGATGGACACGACCGGTCCGCGCCCCTCGGCCAGCTCTTTCTCCCCCGACCCGCACCCGGGCACACGTCGACACTGTCGCCTCACGAGCCAGAATCACCCCCACTCTGGCTCGCCAGTCGACACTGTCGATCCGCGGCGGCAGGGTGGAGGGGAGCACCGGGCCGCGCCGCGCCGGGCCGGGCCGCGCCGGCGACATCCTCCCGTCGACGGGAAATCTCGCCGTTGGGCGCCCGAGGGGAAGGCAGAGTGCGCTCCAGGCAGCCCCGTCCCGCGCCGCGCCCCACCAGGCCCCGCCTCAGACGCCCCGCCCCGCCCGACCTCGCTAACCAAGGAGACCCATGAGCACCGTCTGGATCGGCACCAGCTGGAAGATGACCAAGTCCCTCGCCGAGGGCCGCGAGTGGGCCACCGGCCTGCGGGGTCACCTCGAGTCCGCGCACGACGGCCGCGCCCCCGCAGGCGTGCAGCCGTTCATCATCCCGTCCTTCACGGCGACGACCACGGTGCGGGGCATCCTCGGCGAGGACTCGCCCGTGCTGCTCGGCGTGCAGAACGCCCACTGGGAGGACGCGGGCGCCTGGACCGGCGAGGTGTCCGTCCCGCAGGCCAAGGATGCCGGGGCGCAGCTCGTCGAGATCGGGCACTCGGAGCGTCGGGAGCACTTCGGCGAGACCGTCGAGACGACTCGGCTGAAGGTCGCTGCCGCCCTCCGTCACGGCCTGACCCCGCTGCTGTGCATCGGGGAGAGCGCCGAGGTGAAGGGGGCCGGCGGGTCGAGCGCCTTCATCCTCGACCAGGCAGCCGGGGCGCTCGAGGGCCTCTCGCCCGAGGAGCTCTCGCGCGTGGTCATCGCCTACGAGCCGATCTGGGCGATCGGCGAGAAGGGTCGGCCGGCCACGATCGAGGAGCTCGCCCCGCCCTTCGCCGCGCTCGGCGCCGAGTACACGGGCCGGGTCGCGGGGCTGCTCTACGGCGGCTCGGTGAACCTCGACAACGCCGCGGACCTCCTCGGGATCGAGCACGTGACCGGCCTGTTCGTCGGCCGCACGGCGTGGAAGCTGGAGGGCTACCTCGAGCTGCTGCGGATCGCCGCCGCCCACGTCGCAGGCTGAGCCGAGCCGACGGGACGACCCGCGGGGCGGCACGGATCCGGGGATCCGAGCCGCCCCGCGGTGGTCGAGCACGTCATCGGCCGGCCGCCGGCCGACGGGAGTCCGGCCACCCCCGCCGGCCGACGGGCTCAGCGCTCCTGCGCGGCCATCCACTCCCACAGGTGCACGCCCTGCTCCTCGGGGTCGTTGTGCGCCACGTAGATCCAGGACCAGTGCCCGGGGAACTCGACGCCGTCCCACACCACGTCCGGGTAGAGCGTCATCAGCGACCCCTCGATGAGGTCGTGGAAGCGCACCGTGTTGGCGATCGGATCGAGGGTCGTGTCGTTGGCGGCGGTGACCAGCCAGGTCGGTGTCTCGGCGAGCTGGACGAGCTGGTCATCGCTGAGGTGGAAGGTCCCCCCGGCGGGGCCGACCGCCGCGCAGATCGGGACCTGGGAGGCGAACTGTCCGGGGTTCTCGGAGACCATCTTCAGGGTCATGAACCCACCGTTGGAGCAGCCGGTGACGTGGATGCGGTCCACGTCGATCGACTCGCGGGCGACGACCTCGTCGATGACCTGCTGGATCATCGGGGCGAACCCGTCGCCGTCCTGCATCCACGCCGAGGTGGACTGCGGGGCGACCACGTACGCACCGCCGAAGATCTCCTGCGCCTCGGCGGTCGCGAAGCCCAGGGCCCCGCGGTTCGCCCGCAGCGTCGACTCGTTGTCGTAGTAGTCGAAGCCACCGGTCTGCAGCCCTCCCTCGCCGCCGCCGTGGAGCCACACCACGAGCGCCCGGCGGGCCCGCCCCGCGCCCTTCCTCCCCCGTCCCCCGCCCGCGGGGGTGAACATCCTGTACTTCAGCCCGCCGTCGACCTGGTGGGAGGTGAAGGCGTCGACCTCCGCATCGAGCAGGTCGCCCTGGACCAGCTCCCCGAGCAGCACCTCGCGACCCTTCCCCGTCGTCCGCAGCGGCTCGAGCTGCGTGACGGTGTACTCGAGGTCGAGCATCACGTTGCGGCTCCGCGTGTAGAGGAGGGTCGCCCCGCCGGTGACCCCCTCCCCGTGCT